>VGSZ01000333.1 GCA_016874845.1 Deltaproteobacteria bacterium | reverse complement strand
GAGGGCGAGGGCGAGGGCGAGGGCGATGGCGAGGGCGAGGGCGAAGGCGAAGGCGAAGGCGAAGGAGACGGCTGCGGCGCCCCCGTCGACCCTGACCCCGATCGCGACGGCGACCCGCTGCTCGGGACGTTCGCCGCGCCGCTGACGGTGCAGGCGGCCGGCCGGACGCGCGAGTACTACGTGCGGCTCCCCGTCGACTACGACACGAACCGCGCCTACCCGGTCGTGTACCTCTTCCACGGCGACAAGAACTTCGAGCAGCTGCGCTCGCCCGAGGCGGGGCTGACCGCCAAGCTCGAGGGCCGCGGCTACTTCGGCATGGAGGCCGAGCTCGGCGAAGAGGCGATCCTCGTCTACCTCGACGGCGAGAACCTGCACCTCGCCGGTCTCGGCTGCGGCGACGGCGACGCGCAGAGCTGCTTCTTCTCGTGGGACACCGGCCGCCTGCCCGCCGACAACCCCGACATCCAGTTCTTCCTCGCCGTGCAAGCCGCGGTGCGGCGCGACCTCTGCATCGACGACGACGCCGCCTTCGGCGTCGGTTTTTCGGGCGGCGGCTTCATGGTGAACACCGTCGCCTGCTACACGCGCGAGTTCACCGCCCTCGCGACCTACGAGGCTGGCTTCGACGACGGCGCGCTCATCGACACCTCAGTGGTCGACTTCGACGACTGCCCCGTCGGTGCCAAGCCCACCCTCGCCGTCCATTCGCCGAATGACACCACCGTCACGCAGGCGCTGTACGGCGATCCGGCCCTCGCCTACTGGGCGGACGCGAACTCGTGCGCGGCGACGTTCTCGACCAGCAGGCTGCACCCCCACTGCATCGAGCAGGACGGCTGCGCGAGCCCCACCGTCTTTTGCACACCCGAATGCACCATCGACGCTGACGAGGACGGGCTCTGCGAGCCCGGCGCTGACGACGGCGACCAGCACAACGTCTGGCGCCCCGAGGGGCCCACGGTGGTCGCCGCCTTCCTGCGCCGCTTCTTCTGACCACGAGCCGC
The DNA here is from genome assembly GCA_016874845.1 of Deltaproteobacteria bacterium. Taxonomy (GTDB): domain Bacteria; phylum Myxococcota; class UBA727; order UBA727; family VGSZ01; genus VGSZ01. Next base: position 3,739 of record VGSZ01000333.1, on the reverse strand, counting down.
CCCGCCGCGATGTCGACATCGTCGCCCCCGCCCCCGGAGCGCCCGCGCAGCAAGCCGTGGGAGCGCGCCATCGTCCACGTCGACATGGACGCGTTCTACGCCTCGGTGGAGCAGCGCGACCGCCCAGCGCTGGCCGGCAAGCCCGTCATCGTCGGCGGTGACAGCCGGCGCGGCGTCGTGTCCACCGCCAGCTATGAGGCCCGACGGTTCGGGGTCAAGAGCGCGATGGCCACCACGGTGGCGAAGCGGCTGTGCCCCCACGCGGTGTTCGTGCCGCCGCGCATGAGCCGCTACGTCGAGGTCTCGAAGCAGGTGATGGCGATCCTCGGCCGCTTCAGCCCCACCGTCGAGCCGCTGTCCCTCGACGAGGCGTTCCTCGACGTCACTGGCACCGACGCGCTGTTCGGGTCCCCCGTCGAGCTGTGCTGGCGCATCCAGCGCGCCATCAAGGACGAGGTGCACCTGTCGTGCTCGGTGGGCGCCGCCGCCAACAAGTTTGTCGCCAAGGTGGCGAGCGACATGAAGAAGCCCCACGGGATCGTCATCGTGAGCCCCGGCGAGGAGCAGGCGTTCCTCGCCCCGCTGCCCATCGAGCGCCTCTGGGGCGTGGGTCCGAAGACCGGCGAGCGGCTGCGCGCCCTGGGCTTCGCCACCATCGCCGACCTCGCCGCCGCCGACGTGCTCGCGCTGCAGCGCCGCCTCGGTGGCCTGGGCGCGCACCTGCACGCCCTGGCCCATGGCCGCGACGACCGTCCCGTTGACGATGACAACGAGCGCAAGTCGCTCGGCGCCGAGCGTACGCTCGAGCACGACATCCGCGGCGCCGGCCTGGTGCGCCGTCAGCTGATCCCGCTGGTCGACGAAGTCAGCAGCGGCCTGCGGCGCGCCGGGATGCGCGCCGGCGGCGTGCGCCTGAAGCTGAAGTACGCCGACTTCCATCGCACCAGCCGCGAGCACGCGCTCGCCGAGCCGGCGCAGGACAGCGCGTCGCTGCTGGCGACGCTGGACCAGTTGTTGCCGCGCGTCGACCTCGAGCGCCCGATCCGCCTCGTCGGCCTCGCCGCGACCCACCTGCAGCCCGCCGACGCTCCCCGGCAGGCCTCGCTCTTCGCCGCGCCGCAGACGAGCCGCAGTGAGTCTCTCGGTCGCGCCCTCGACGCGATTCACGCCAAGCACGGCAAGGGCGCCATCACCCGCGGCGAGGTCCGCGACGGCGACCGCCTCGATCGCGGCAACGAGCACCGCGCCCCCGGGCTGTTCGACGACGACGACGACGACGACCGCTGACCCCGCCGGCGCGTCACGTCGACCCGGTGCGACGTCACGCGCCGGCGGCACGGCGAAGACCGCGCCCGTTGGCGCGACGTCAGCCCGCGAGCCCGACCGCCACGCGGAGCGCCGCCGCCAGGCCCAGCAGCCACAGCGGTCCCAGCAGCCCCTCGCCGCGCAACGGACCCAGGGCGCGCGTCAGGAGCACGGCCCCCGCGCCTACGCCGACGGCGACGAGAGGCCCGGCGAGAGGCCCGGCGAGGGGCCCGGCGACGGCGACCAACACCGGCGCCCCGTTTGGGTCAGCGGTGGCAGGGGCGAGGGCGACGGCCCGGACGCCCGTGGCAGCGAAGGCGGCGACGGCGACGACGGTGGCGCGATCGCCGAGGCGATGCAGCATGAGGGCGCGCCCGCCGAGCCCGTCCTCCCAGCGCGGCAACAACGTCGACGGGCCCCGGTGCCGCGCGCGCACCAGCACGACGGCGGCCAGCGTGGCGACGGCGACGGTGGCCACCGGCGACGGCGCGGCGACAGCACAGGCCACCAGCGCTAGCAGGCGCCGCGTCAAGGCGAGCAGCGCGTCGTACAGACCGAGACGGGCGCGCTCGTCGACGCCGGCGGCCACGGCACCAAGCAGCGGCCCGGCGGCACCGAGGCACAGCAGGCCCGCGGCCACCGGCCCCGTGGCCGGATCGCCGAGCACCAGCGTGGCCGCGGCCACCGGCACGCAGACGGCGAGCACCGCCGCCGCAGCGCCGAGGATCCCGTCTGCCGACGGCGGCGACGGCGCGCGCACGAACCGCAGCGCGCGGGCCAACGCGCCCAGAACGCCGCGGCGTGGGTCGAGCAGGCGGGCCTCGAGCGCGGCCAGCGCGACCACGCCGGCGACGATGGCTGTGACCGCCACGACGCCGGTACGCAGGGCAGCGGTCAGCGCCTCCACAGACGGACGATAGCGGTCGCGGCGGCGCGGCGCGCGATCAACGCTCGAACAAGGCCGACGACGGCACGACCACCACGTCCTTCGGGGTCAGCCCGAGGTCGAAGGCGACGATCTCGGCGTCTTCCTTCTGCACCGCGGCCGACATCGGCGACGCGTACGTCGCCGGCGTAGGCTTGTCGCCCACCAGCGCGTCGACGAGGGCGTCGGCGGAGTCGGTGACGACGACGTAGGTGAGGTCGGCGGTGCTCAGGTGCCGGGCGATGGCGGCGTTCACCTCGGCGCGGGTCAGCGTCGCCACCCGGTGGCGCAGACCGGCTCGGTCGAAGGGCATGCCGGTCAGCGCCTCATCGATCGCGTAGCCGAGGCGACGCATCGGCTCCTGCTCCTTGCTGCGCCAGTAGCCGCTGACGAACGACTGCACGCGGCGGAAGCTGTCGTCGTCGGGGATGCCCGCGGCGGCAAACTTCTGCAGCTCCCACGCCGCCATGCGCAGCGCGAAGCCCTTGTTGTCGTGCTGCACCGGGCGGATCCACAGCGAGAAGTACTGGGTTCGCCGCGGGATGTTCAGCTGCTCCAGCGTGCTCCAGCCGTCCTGCACGAAGTGCTCGACGTAGGCGTAGTCGCCGTAGTTCAGGCCGCGCACCTCGCGCATCGAATGGAAGAGGTGCCCGATCAGGTTGCGGTGCTCGCCAAACCACGTCTCGGCGAGCTTCAGCGCGGCGTAGTCGGGGTGGCTGCGCGACAGCGTCGGCAGCGCGAAGCCGAGCGAGATCGCGGTGCTGCCGGTGGGCTTCTGCACGACGAGCAGCTTCGCACCGCCGGCGCGTGCCGGCAGGACTGGCACGGCACGCGCCGGCGACGTCGCCGGCAGCCGCTGCAGCGCGGCGGTGAGCGCGGCGGTCGTGGCCGCGGTGGCGGCGCCGCCCATGCCGAGCACCACGCGATCGGCGGTGAACACCCGCCCGATGTGGGCGCGCAAGTCGTCGAGGGTGATGGCGTCGAGCCCCTGCACCGTCCCCGTCGGCGTGTGGCGGTAGGGGTGCCCCGTCGTGGCCTGCGGACCGGCGGCGTCGCCAAGGACGACGGCGGGGTCGTACAGCGCCGCCTCCAGCGCCTCGCGCTGCAGGGCCTCGTCGGCGCCGGTGCGCAGCGTCGACATGATCTCCGCGCGGGCGTCGTCCTTCAGCCGGGCGAAGTCGCCCGCGTCCAGGCGCGGGCGCAGGAGCACATCGAGGAACAGCGGCACGAAGGCAGCGACGTGATCCTTGTGCACGCGACCGACAAACACCGTGGCGTCCTTGTCGACCTGCACCGACAGTTCGGCGGCCAGCGGGAACAGCGCGGCGGCCAGCGCGGCGGCGTCGTGGTCGACGGTGGCCTCGGCCATCAGGCGCGCCGACAGCCTCGTCAGGCCCTCGCGGCCGGCAGGATCGTCAGCGGAGCCGGCGCGAAAGACGACGCGGACGTCGACGATGGGGCTCGTCGACGACAGTGTCGATACGACCTTGATCGCGGGCGACGACGGGG
>VGSZ01000332.1 GCA_016874845.1 Deltaproteobacteria bacterium | reverse complement strand
CTTGCGTACTCTGGATTGTCCTGGTTCAAGCCCAACTCCGCCGAAATGACGAAGAATTCCTGCGGCGTCAGCGCTCGCTTTTGCCCATCGGCATCGACGCCACGCCCCAGTGCGACGTTGCGGGCAAGAACTTCGTCGATTGTGCTGAATCTTTGCATCAATCCAGTCCTTCGGGGATCTTGAAGCGCTTGACGACGCAGGCTTCTGCCAATCCCCTATCCAGGGCCGCTCAGTGGGGAATGGAGTGGGCTGCTGAGCAGGTCGCCGGCGTCGGCGATCCTGCTGTCACGGGAGATTCGGCCCTCGTCGAGGACCACGATTCGCGTGCAGAAGGTCCGGAGCGCCTCGAGGTCATGGCTCACGAAGACGATCGTGGCGCCACCGCGCGAGATCTCAAACATCCGGTCGATGCACTTGCGCTGATACGTGGCGTCGCCCACGGCCAGGACTTCGTCGACCAGCAGGATGTCTGCGTCGACATGGGCGGCGATCGAGAAGCCAAGACGCGCCGTCATGCCGCTCGAAAGGAAACGAACCGGCGTCTCGGTGAAATCGCCAAGGCCGGCGAAGGAGACGATGGAGTCGAATCGCTGCTCGATGGCGCGGCGCGAAAGCCCAAGCAGACAGGCATTCAGGCGCAGGTTCTCGGCGGCCGTCAAATCGGGGACGAAGCCCGCGGTGACTTCGATGATCGGCGCGATCCGCCCGACGACCGCGACGTCACCGGAGTCGGGAGCAAGGATTCCACTCATGACGCGAAACAGGGTGCTCTTGCCGGCGCCGTTGCGCCCCACGATGCCGACGCGCTCGCCGGGCGCAATCGACAGGTCCACGCCGCGAAGGACCTCGTGGCGGGCCCAGAGGGGAGACCTGCGCAGCGCCCGTACCAGCAGATCCTTCGTGGAATCGGCATGGTAGGCCCGAAAGCTCTTGTGAACGCCGCGGAGGCAAATCGAGCCGGGAGGGAGCGTCACAGCCTGTCAACCACTGCCGGCATGAGGGCGCGAAAGCCCCTCCAGCCGATCATTCCAAGAGACGCAGCCCCGAGCGCGTGCGCGACGAGCACAGTGCTCTCGATCCTCGAGGAGCCGTCAGACGTGAACGCCTGGAAGCACCAGAAGACGCCCAGCAGCGGATTCAGCGAAAAGAATGAACTGAATTCGACGGGGACGCGGTCGAGTGAGTAGACAATCGGGCACGCATAGAACCCCAGGCGCAGCGCAAATCGTAGCAAGAACCCTGCGTCGCGAAACAAGACGTTGAGCGCGGCGATCAGCAATCCAATGCCTGCGGTGAGGACCACCAGCGAGCCGAGCCCGACGGGCAACCACGTGAGGCGGTCCCAGGCGATGGTGGCGCCGCGCAGGCCGAGGAAGCCGGCTCCAAGCAGCGTGAGCGCGAGACCGAGAAGGAGCGTGGTGAGCCGTGACGCGACGACCGCCAGCACGAGCAGTTCGTGCGGGAATGCAATCTTGCGAACCAAGGGTGAGTGCTCGAGGAGCGTGCTCGAACACTGCTCGAGCGTCGAACTCAGGAACAGCCACGGCAGCAAGCCAGCGAGCACGTACAGGTGGTAATTCGGCGTCTGGCTCGATGCGCCGAGGAAGACGCCGAAGACGACGACGTACACGACGACGTTGAGGACCGGCTCGGCGAGCGCCCAGAGAATTCCAAGAACGCTCCGCTTGTAGCGGACCGTGAGTTCGCGCAACGTGAGCGTGACCGCGAGATCCCACCAGCGGATCCATGAGCCGGCGCTCATCCCAGACTGATCCGTGCGATGGGTTGGATGTTCATCTCGGGGCTCAGCTCCTGGTAGCTGAGCACCGCGAGGTGCGGGAACTCGAGCTCGACGAGCTTGCGGAAATACCGACGAATCTCCATCGTCGTCAGCACCACCGGTTGCTGCGCGGACGGGGGCAGGTTGCCGACCTCGTTGCGCACGGCGGCCAGGATCTCCTGCGTGATCTCCGGCTCGAGCGCCAGATAGCTCCCCGACGACGTGTGCTGCACCGAGCTGCGCACGGTCTCTTCGATCTGCGGGTCGAGCAGGTAGACGATCAACGTCGACTGACCGCGCGTGTACTTGTGGCTGATGTAGCGCTTCAGCGCCGCGCGCACGTACTCGGTCAACATCACCGTGTCGTTCTCGACGGGGCCCCACTCGGCCAGCGCCTGCAGGATGTTGCGCAGGTCGCGGATCGAGATCTCTTCCTCGACCAGACGACGCAGGATGTCGGTGAGCTGGAATGGCGAGACTGCCTTCGGCACGACCTCTTTGACGAGCGCGGGGAACGCCTGCTCGAGCTGCTCGAGCATGTTCTGCGTCTCTTGAATGCCAACGAACTCGGCGGCGTTCTTGCGCAGCACCGCCGACAGGTGCAGCACGATGTAGCCGGGCGCGTCCCACGTCGTCAGGCCCGCGTCCTCGGCGAGCTTGCGCTGCTCGCTGTTGATCCAGCCGCACGCGTTGCCGTTCGCAGGGTTCTGCGCCGGCTCCGCCTCGATACCCAGCAGCCGCAGGCGGTCGGGCGTGTCGTTCACGAGGCACTTGCTCTTGTCGACAGTGCCCATGACCAACGGGATCTCGTTGACCATGATGATGTAGCTGCCCGGGGGCAGGTCGCCCTCGTTGCCGCGCACGCGCAGCCCCGGATACCGCACACCAAGCTCGTAGAAGAGCCCGTCGCGCATCATTGGGATGAGCTCGTTCAAGAAGTTGCTGCCGCCGGTGTCGTCGACGAGGGGCACGAGATCGGCGGCGACCTCGAGCGCGATGGGGGTGACCACCGGCATCATCTGCGCCGACTGGCCCTCCTGCGCCTTCGCCTTCTGCACCGCCGCCTTCTTTTCTTCCTTCGCCTGCTCCTCGCGCTGCTCGACGATGGCCGCCGGCGCGCCGCCGCCGAGCTTGACCTCCTGCGACTTCTGCAGGCCGTAGGCGAGGCCGCCGACGCAGACCGCGCAGATCGTGAACGGGATGCCCGGCAGGCCCGGCACGAGACCGATGAGGAAGATGAACCCGGCGGCGATCAAGAACGCCTTCGGCTGCGCGAGCACCTGGGTGGCGAGGTCCATGCCGAGGTTGGCGTCCTCTTCTTCGGAGGCGACGCGGGTGACGATCAGGCCGGCGCAGATCGACATCAGCAGCGCGGGGATGATCGCCACGAGGCCCTCGCCGATGGTGAGGATCGAGTACGTCTCGACGGCCTCACCCGCGGTCATGCCCTTCTGCGTCACGCCGATGATGATGCCCGCGACGATGTTGATGGCGGTGATGATCAGGCCGGCGATGGAGTCGCCCTTCACGAACTTCATCGCGCCGTCCATCGAGCCGAACAGCTGGCTCTCGCGCCCGAGGTCGGAGCGGCGGCGGCGAGCCTCGTCGAGGTCGAAGGCGCCGGCGCGCAGGTCGGCGTCGATGGACATCTGCTTGCCCGGCATGGCGTCGAGGGTGAACCGCGCCGCGACCTCGGCGACGCGCTCAGACCCCTTCGAGATGACGAGGAAGTTGATCAGCATCAGCACGAGGAAGATCACCGCGCCGACGACGAAATTGCCCTGCACGACGAACTTGCCGAAGGAGGCGATCACCTCGCCGGCATGGGCGTGCAGCAGGATGAGCCGCGTCGACGACACGTTGAGCGACAGCCGGAACATCGTCGTGATCAGGATGATCGTGGGGAACGACGCGAGCCTCAGCGCCTGCGGGATGTACATCGAGATCAGCAGCATGATCACGCTGATGCTGATGTTGAGCACCAGCAGGACGTCGAGCAGCGGCGTCGGCAGCGGGATGATCATCATGCTCACGACGAGCATCACGAGCACCGCCAGCCCGATGTCGGCGTAGCGCTTCAGGACGACCATCAGGTCGCCCTGCATCACGATGTCGAGGAACTTCTTCACGCCGTGTCCGCTCCGTCGACGTCGAACGCCGACGACCGCACCCTACCGAGGGCGCGCGTTCTGGGTCAACGCATCAAGCCTGAAGCTCCACCGTCGACGATGTCGTCGCGGGCGGTGCCCAGCTTCGCGGCCAGGGCTGCGGGGCGGTCAGACCTTGCGGTAGACGCCGACGACGATGCCGAGGATGTCGGTCTGTCGGAACGACCGCTTCTCGACGAAGATGGGCTCCATCCGGCTGTTGCCCGGCTGGAAGCGGATGCGGTCGCCCTCGGGGAAGTAGCGCTTCACCGTCGCCTCGCCCTCGATCATCGCCACGACGATGTCGCCGGCGTGGGCCACCGGCTGCTTGCGCACGAACAGGTAGTCGCTGTCGAAGATGCCGTCCTCGATCATCGACTCGCCGACGACCTTGAGCGCAAAGACCTTTTGGTGCTTCTGCCCACCGAGGAAGAAAGAGCTGACGCGGACGGTGTCCTCGCGGTCCTGCTCGGCCAGGATCGGCGCGCCGGCGGCGACCCGACCGAGGAGCGGAACATCGACGAGGTCGTCGTCGTCGTCGCCGTGATCGGCGAGACCCGGCAGCTTTACGTCGAGGTCGTCGTTGACGCCGACGAGCGGGACTTCGGCGTGGAGGCCGGCGTGGCCGTCGTGGTCGCGGACGAGCTGGAGCGTGCGGCTCTTGCCGCCCTCGCGGGTCAGGAAGCCCTTCTTCTGCAGCGCGTTCAGGTGGTCGCTGACGCCGTTGGTGCTCTTGATGCTCAGGTGGCGACCGATCTCGCGGATCGTCGGCGGGAACCCGTGGTCGCGCAGGTGCGCCTCGATGAACTCGAGCACCCGGCGCTGCCGTTCGGTGA
>VGSZ01000331.1 GCA_016874845.1 Deltaproteobacteria bacterium | reverse complement strand
CGCTCTGGCCGACGCTCTGGCCGACGCTCTGGCCGACGCTCTGGCCGACGCTCTGGCCGACGCTCTGGCCGACGCTCTGGCCGACGCTCTGGCCGACGCTCTGGCCGACGCTCTGGCCGACGACCCTGCCCCAGAGCCGCGCCGCAGACCGAGGGGCGCATTGGACGAGCAGGCGCTGGCGTCCGCCGTCGACCGCCGTCGTTTGCCGACGACGGTGGCTTTCGGGCAGTCTGCCGCCCATGCATCCGTGGCATGACCTTGGTCCCGGGCGCGGGACGCCGCGTGTCGTCGACGCCTTCATCGAGATCCCCCGCGGCGGTCGCGTGAAGTACGAGGTCGACGGCGACACCGGCCTGCTGCGCGCGAGCCGTGTGCTGTACGGGGCCATCCACTACCCCGCGAATTACGGCTTCATCGCGCGCACCCTCGACGACGACGGCGACGCGCTCGACATTCTCGTGCTCGCGCAGGAGGAGGTGCAGCCCGGTGCGCTCGTCTCGGCGCGCGTCATCGGCGTCATGCCCATGATCGACGGCGGCGACGTCGATGACAAGGTCATCGCCGTCATGGTCGGTGACCCGGCGTTCGAGGTGGTGCGCTCCCTCGACGACCTGCCTCCGTACGCGATGAACGAGATCATGCGGTTCTTCGGCGACGACAAGGCGCGCGAAGAGAAGGAGGTCCGGGTGGCGGCGCCGCTCGGCCTCGACGAGGCGGTGCGCGTCGTCGAACAGTGCTGTCTCGCCTACGACGCCGACCGCGCGGCCCGGGCGACCGCAGGGCGCGCCTGAGGCAATGACGACGGCGACGTACCCGGCGTTGGCGGTGGTCGAGACCGGCTCGATCGCCCGCGGGTTCGTCGTGCTCGACGCCGTGGTGAAGAAGGCGCCGGTCACGATCAAGCTGGCGCGCCCGATCTCGCCGGGGCGCTTCCTGCTGGTCTTCGGCGGCGACGTCGACGTCACCCAGGAGAGCATGGAGACCGCGCGCAGCGTCGCCGGCTCCGACATCGTCGACGAGCTGTTCCTGCCGGGTGTGCACCCGGCGCTGCTGCCCGCGGTGGACCGCGCCATCGTGGCCGAGCACGGCGAGGCCGTGGGGATCGTCGAGACGACGACCGTGTCGTCCGCCGTCCTTGCCGCCGATCTCGCGCTGAAGGCCGTCGACGTCCGCGTGCTGCGCATGCACCTTGCGCTGGGCACCGGCGGCAAGGGGTGGTTCACGCTGTGCGGCCCAGTCGGCGACGTCGACGCCGCTCTCGACGCCGTACGTGCCGGGGTGCGCGCCGAGCGTCTGGTCGGGCTCGAGCTAATCGCCCGGCCCCACGCCGAGGTCCGCGGCTTCCTCGGCTGACCACGACCGCCGCGCGCGTGTCGCAGACCACCGCCCGAGCGAGCGACGCTCGTCGTCGTGGCCCCGGTGGACGCGGCGCCGGCAGGTGCTACCGTGCTCGCAACCTCTACCCCGGACGTGACGATGCATCGCTCATTCCTCGCCGCCGTCGGCTCCTTCCTCGTCGCGGCCTCGGCGGGCGTCGGCTGCGTCCGAAACAAGGTCTCGGCGCCGGCGCCGGGCGACGCCCCCCGCACGTCGTGCGCCGAGGCATCCCTGGCGCTCGACGACAGCGCCGTCGTAGGGACCTTCGACGGCAAGGACATCGCCTACAAGGACCTTGGCCCCGGCGTGCAGAAGGCCGAGCGCAAGGCGCTCCACCAGTACTGCGACGCCGTGGCTCAGGCGCGTCGCGTCGCGCTCGAGAACCACGTGACCGATGCGCTGGTGCAGGCCAAGGCCGCCAAGGCAGGTGTCGACAAGGAGGCCTGGATGAAGGCCGAGATCGACAAGCGCGTGCCCGAGCCGGACGACGCCGACGTGCAGGCTTTCTACGACGCACAGAAGGCCCGCATGGGCGACCAGCTGCCGCCGGTCGAGGTCGTGCGTCCGCAGGTCGTCGGCTTCCTGAAGCGCGAGAAGACCGACGCCGCCGTCGACGACGTGATCGGCGGCCTGCTCCAGAACGCCCGGTTCGAGCGGCGGCTGCCCGACGTGCGGTCGCCCGCCGTCGACCTCGCCGCCGCCGCCGGGACCCCGGTCAAGGGCAAGGCCGACGCGAAGGTGCGACTGGTCGAGTTCGCCGACTTCCAGTGCCCCTACTGCTCGCGCGCCGCCGACACGGTGAAGGAGCTTGCGGCGAAGTACGGCGACCAGGTCGAATTCTCGTACCGTCACTTCCCGCTGCGGTCGATTCATCCCGAGGCCCAGCGCGCCTCCGAGATCGCGGCCTGCGCCGGCGAGCAGGGGCGCTTCTGGGAGGCCCACGACGCGTTGTACGCGAAGCAGGACAAGCTCGACGAAGCCAGCGTCCGGCAGTCGGTGATCGCCGCCGGCGTCGACGCTGCCAAGCTCGAGGAGTGCCTGGCCTCAGGCCGCGCGACCACCCTCGTCGACAGGGATTTCAAGAAGGGCGAGGAGATCGGCGTCGAGGGCACGCCGAGCTTCTTCGTGAACGGCCGCCCGTTCACCGGCAACCCCACCGTCAGCGGACTCTCGCAGGCTCTGGACGAAGAGCTGGGTCGGTGAGGTCGGCTTGCCGCCACGGCGTCCGCTGACGTCGACGCCGTCTCCTGCATCCCCCTGCATCGCCGCACGCGAGGCCCACGCCGATGGCGCGACCATCGCCCCCGAACAGCGAACGCGACGATCAGCTCGTCGAACTGCCGGTGCGGCGTCGCGTCGGCCGTCGGCTCGCGATCTGGGCGGCGGCGGCGGCGACGGTGCTCGGCGTGCTCGTGCTCGTCGCGGTGCGGCCATGGCAGGAGGCCGAAGCCCGCCGGATCGCCGCCGACCACATCTCGCTGCTCGCGGAGGCCGTGGCGGCATCCTACGAGCAGCAGGCGACGACAACCGCCCCCGCCCACGCGGAAGACATCGAAGGCGAGGCGGCGGTGGACCGGCAGCACACCCAGCGCGTCAACGAGGTGCTCGCCCAACTGCAACGCGCCGACTCGATCGTGGCCATCGACATCGTCGACCACGCCGGCGTCGTGCGCCGGTCCACCCGCCCTGCCCGCGTCGGCGGCCGCGAGGACGCACCGTCGCGTCTGCGCCGATCGGAGATCGTCGATGACGCGCTGGTCGTGGCCTACGGGATCCCCAACACCACCAGCTGTCGCGGTTGCCACGCCGACGCCGGCGAATGGGTCGGCGCGGTCAACGTCGTGGTCGACAAAGCGACGGTGTTTGCGTCGCTCGAGCACTATCGCGTGCTGCTCGGCTTCATCCTGCTCGGTACCTACGTGGTGCTCGTCGTCCTGCTGGTGGCGCTGGCCGAGCGCTTCGTCGGGCGCCCGGCGTTCGCGCTCGCGCGCTTGATGCGACAGGCCGAGCGCGGCGACTTTCTCGTACGCGCGCGGGTCGAGGGCGACGATGAGCTAGGCGCCCTCGCGATGGCGTTCAACCGGATGCTGCGGTCAATCACCGCGCTGAAGGCCGATGAAGTCGAGCGCGAGGCCCGCCTGCACGCCGCCGAGGCCGAGCTGCAGATGAAGCAGGAGCTGGCGGCCGTTGCCGAGCGTCTGCAGCAGAGCAACGCCGCGCTCGAGCGGCGCGTGCGCGCGCAGGAGCTCTTGATGCTGGCCGCCCACCGGCTGGGCAGCACGCTGGAGCGCGGCGCGCTGCTCGAGCGGTTGGCGCGCGTGCTGAACGACAAGTTTGGGCGCCCCGATTTCGTCGTCTACCTGATCGTCGAGGGTGAGAGCCACGAGGTCTGGCTCGAGGCCGCGAACACGTCGGGGGCGCTCGACCGGCAGGACGTGCGGTCCCGACGGTTCAGCGTCGGCGAGGGCATCACCGGCCTCGTGGCCGAGACCGGCGCGCCGCTGCTCATCGACGACCTGCGCGACCCGTTCGCCCGCACCGCCGTGCCGCCGGCGGTGATGACACCGCCGCTCATCGCCGAGGGCTCGCTCGTCGCCGTGCCGATGCTGCACAAGGGCCGCGTCGTCGGCGTGTTCGAGTTCTACGATCCGCAGCGCGGCGCCTTCGACGACGAAGACCTTAAACTGCTCGAGGCTCTCGCCGCGCAAGCGGCGATGGCGGTGGTCAACGCCGACCTCTACCAGAGGACGCTCGAGCTCGCCGTCACCGATACGCTCACCGGGCTGATGAACCGCCGGGCGCTCAACCGTTTGCTCGAGGCCGAGCTGGAGCGCGCTCGCCGCTTCGGCACGCCGTTGACGGTGCTGATGCTCGATGTCGATCACTTCAAGCAATACAACGATCGCATGGGACACCTGCTCGGAGACGACGCGCTGCGTGCCGTCGCGCAGGCGCTGCAACGCTCGGTGCGAAAGGTGGACGCGGTCGCGCGCTTCGGCGGCGAAGAGTTCTGCGTCGTCCTCCCCCGGACCGACATCGACGCCGGCCTCGAGGTCACCGAGAAGCTGCTGCGGGCGGTGCGCGCTCTGGTGGTGCCCGGCGCCGACGCCCAGCCGCTCGGACACATGAGCATCTCGGTGGGCGTGGCGGTCTATCCGTTGGATCTTCCGCCGGTGCTCGACGAGGAGGGCGCGACCACGGCGCTCATCGACGCCGCCGATCGCGGCGCCTACGAAGCCAAGCGCGCCGGACGCGACCGCGTGCATCTGCCTCCGTCGGCTCGATCGCGGCGGCCCCGCGTCGACGAGCCGGGGCCGCGGGAGCGCGTCGCGGGCGCCGACACCGACCGGTAGCGTCGACGACGCGCGCCGCAGATCCCGCCGCGTCTCCCCCCACCGGGCCGCGGTGGCCCCGCTTGGGCCTTCCTCGTACACTACGTTCAGGAAGGACCCGCAGGCATGAACGGAGCGA
>VGSZ01000330.1 GCA_016874845.1 Deltaproteobacteria bacterium | reverse complement strand
AACACGTCGAACTACGTGCTGCGCCTGCGGCAGGACGGAGCGCTGGCCGTGCGCGGCAGCGAGCGCTTCCGCGGCGCCGCCAACGCCCGCGAGCGGCGCGAGCTCGAAGACCCCGCGACCCGCCGACAGACACTCGAGCGGCAGCTCGCCCGGGCGATGCCCGGCACGCAGGTTGAGCGCGTCGAGACGACCCCGCTCGGGCTCGACGCCGCCGAGCTCGGCTACGACTTCGACGCCGTGCTGCCGGCGCGCGCGTCGAAGAACCCCGACGGCTCGTGGTCGATGCCGGTGTCGCTGTACCCGCACGACCTGGCCGGCAACTACGCCGACCAGTCGATGCGGCGCTTCGCGCTCTTCCTCGACCACCCGTGGCGCACCCGCAACGTCATGCGCTACGTGCTGCCGCCGGGCTGGACGGTGCGCGACCTGCCGCCGGGCGGCCGCGTCGACGGCCGCTTCGTCCGCTTCGTGCAGACTGTCGAGCAGTCCGCCGATGGCTTCGTCGTGGACGAGGACACCTCGCTGCTGGCGCGACGCGTCGAGGTCGCCGACTACGAGCAGTTCCGCGCCGAGGCGCTCGCCGCCGACCAGCTGATGAAACGCACGCTGCGCGTCGTGCCCCAGGGAGTCCGCTGATGTCCCGCCGGAACCACACTGCCGCTCCCCACCCCCGTCGGCGTGGCGCCGCCAGCGCGCGCGGCGCTCTGCTGTGCGCCGTCGTCGGCGGCGCGCTCACCCTTGCCGGCTGCCACGAGCGTCGCACGGGCCTCCCCCGCGGCGCCCTCGACGACGCCTGGGCTGGCGCCGCCCCCGTCGAGGACGCGCTGCCGTCGTTGGCCGAGGTGCTGCGCCTGCGTGCCCCGGAGCCTGCGGCGGCACCCACCACGCTCACTGGCGGCAACGCGGCGCAAGCCTTCGCCCGCGGCGAAGCGGTGACGGCCGCGGTGCCGGGCTCCTCCGACGGCGCCAACGACCGCGACGGCGCCGCCGTCGCCTGCCTGCACGCGCACCTGACCCGCGACTACGACCGCGTCGTGGCGGCCTGCATCGCCTTCGCGGCGACCTGGCCCGCCGACCCGCGCGCGGTGGTGGCCACCCACGTCGTCGCCAGCCACCGGGGGTCGCTGCCCGAGCCGGCGCGCCGCGCGCTGCTCGCGTCGCTGCCGCGGCTCGTGCTGGCGTGCGCCGCCGCGCGCACCACCACGCCCGGCGCGTCCTGCGCCGAGTTGGCGATCGCCGTCGACGACGCCGTGCGCGGCCTCGCGACCAGCCTCGGCGACCGGGCCGCGCTGCTCGCCGCCCGACCCGGCGGCGACCTGCAGCAGGCCACCGCCGAAGGGCCCTTCCTCAACGCCGACGAGGCCCTGGCCGGTGGCCCGCTCGCGACGCGCCCGCTGGCCTTGCACCCGCGGTTCCGCGTCTTCGACGTCGAGGCCGCCGAAGGCATGCTGACCCCGTCGCGCCGCGGCGTCGGCGGCTGGTGGCGCCTGACCTTGCGCGGTGAGGCCACGGCGGCGCGCCGGGGCGTCCTCGCCGTGCGCGCCGCGGGCGCGCTCGAGGTGCGGCTCGACGGCGTGCCGGTGCTGGTGCGGCGGCCCGAGGATCCCCGCGCCGCCATCGAGCTCACGGGCGTCGACGTCGGCGCCGGCGTCCACGTCGTCGAGGTGCTCGCGCAGGAGTCCGGCCGCGGCGTGCGCGTCGGCGCCTTCGACGATGACGGCCAGCCCCTGTGGCGCCCCGTGCCGCGGCAGCGTTGGGCCCGCACCGCGGCGGCGTCGGTGGTCGAACGCGCTGCCACCGTCGCGATGGCGCAGGCCGGCGCACCGACCGACCGCGGCGACACGACGGCGCTGGTGTCCCTGCTGTTCGCCCACACGCGGGCCCGCGCCGGGCTCGGCGCCACGCCCGACGACGAGCGCGTCCTCGCCCGCCGGCTGGTCGACGTCTTCGGCTGGTCGACGCCGGCGCTCGTGGCGGCGGCGCAGACCGTCGAGGACGACGCGCTGCCCGACCGCGTCGCCAGCGCCCTGGCGGCGCCGCTCTGGGTCCGCGTACTGCAGCAATGGCCGAAGAACCCGCTGGCGCTCCTGTCGCAGGCGCGCGCCGCCGTCGAAGAGCGCCCCGAGGAGGCGCTGGCCCGCTTCCGCGCCGTCGTCGCCGCCGCGCCCGCCTATCCGATTGGGCGGCGCGAGCTCATCGACGCGCTGCTCGAGCGCGACGTGCTCGACGAGGCGAGGGACAACGCCCTCGCGCTGCTCGCCCTCGGCGAGACCAACGAGAACATCGACGCCGCCGCACCGGCGCTGCGCGCCAGTGGCGACGTGCTGCGCGCGCGGCAGCTGGAGGCCCTGCGGCTGCGTCGCACGACCGAGGACGACGACTCCCGCGCGCTGCTGCTCGCCGGCGACGTCGATGGCGCCCGAGCGAAGCTGTGGCGCCTCCTGCAGCGTGGTGACGACCGCGCTCTCGAGCGCTGGCTCGATCTGGTCGAGCTTGGCGACCCGAAGGCGGCGCTGCGCACGCTGGACGAGGCCGTGCGTCGGTTCCCCAACGACGTGGGTCTGCCGCTGCGGCGCGCCCAGCTCGTCGCCCGCATCGAAGGCCCATCGGCGGCGCTGCGCGCGCTGGACACGCTGTCGACCACCGACACGCGGGCGCTCCGGCTCCGCGCGGCCTGGGGCGGCGAGGCGCCGACGGGCGACCACGCCGCGCGCGGTGACGCGGCCATCGCCGCGCGACTGGCCGCGGCGACGCCGCCGTTACCGGGGTTCCCGACGGTGTTCCTGCTCGACGACTTCGAGCGCCGCTTCGCCGACGACGGCACGAGCATCGCCGTACGCCACTGGGTCGCCGAGCTGCGCACCAAGGACGCGCTCGACGCCTTTGGGGAGCTGCGCGTCGACAACGACGAGATCCTGGTGCGCCTGCGCGTGCAGAAGCCCGACGGCAGCGTGATCGAGCCCGAGCGCCACGCCGGCGTCGACGACGTCTCGCTGCCCGGCCTGGCCCCCGGCGACATCGTCGAATTCCTCTCGTGGACGGTCGAGTCGTCGGCGCGCGACGGCTTCGCATGGGAGACGCGCTCGCTGCAGCGGGCAGCGCCGGCGGTGTCGCGCCGCTACGTCGTCGAGCTGCCCGAGGTGCTGGTCACGCAGCGGCAGGTCCGCGTGCTGGCCGAGAACGGGGCGCCGTCGCCAGCGACGACGCTGGTCGGACCACCGGAGCGCCGGCGCGTGCGCCACGTGTTCGTCAGCGACGGGGCACCGCCGCTGCTCGACGAGCCCGGCGCCGTCGACCGGCTCGAGAGCGAGCCGCAGGGCGGCGTGGTCATCGACGTCGACGACGACGTGTTCCGCCGCAGGCGGGCCCTGCCCTTCCGCAGCTCGTCGCGCCCCGACCCGTGGCTCGTCGACGTCGCCGCCCGCGTCGGCGGCAAGGGCAGCGACACCGAGCGGCTGCAGCGGATCTTCCGCTTCGTCGCCCAAAACGTGGTCGACGCCGACGGCCCGGCCGACGCTGTGGGTGTGCTCGCGGTCGGGCGCGGGCTGCGACAGCCGTTGTTCCACGCCCTCGCCGCCGCCGCCGGCGTGCCGGTGCAGGCGCTCGGGCTGCACGGCACCCTCGAGCTTGAACGGCGCATCCCCAGCGCGCGGGCGTTTCCGGTGGTGGTCACGCGCGTGCTCACCGACGGCGAGCCCCATATCATCGCCTTCGTCGACGGCGCGGCGCTCTGGGACGGTCTTTCTCCGTGGTTCCAGGCGGCGGAGACCATCGACCTGCACGACGGCACCCGCGGCGTGCTCGACGACCGGCACCTCGAGCGCAGCGCCCCCGAGGTCGTCGTCGATCTCGCCGTCACCGAGGCGGTCAAGGACGGCGCCGCCGGCCGGGCGCTGCGGGGCGTGGTCGCCCTGCGGCTGCCCACCTACCTCGCGGGCCACGCACGGGCCGGTCTACGTCAGGTGACCGAAGCCCGGCTCGCGCAGGTGCTCGAGGCGGCGCTCGGCGCCACGTTGCCCGGCGTCAAGGTCACGCGGGTGGCCACGCCGGGGCTCGGCGCCGAGGGCCGGCCCCTGTCCCTCGTGGCTGGCGTCGACCTGCCTCTGTCGTCGACGACGCTGCGCTTGGAGCACGTGTTTGCAGGCGGCGCGCTGGCGGCGTTCAACCTCGCGCCCGCAGTGGGGTCCTGGTCGACGGTGGCCGAGCGCCACCGCGCGCTGCTGCTGCCCCCGGGCGGCGAACGCCTCGAATTCCGCCTGCGGGTGCCGCCGCGCACGGCGTTCCTCGACGTGCCCCCCGATGTCATGACAAGCGCCGGGCCGATCTCGCTGCGGCAGAAGGTCTCGGTCTTCGACGACGGTCTGACCTGGGAGCGGGTGATCGACCGGCGCGGCGCCCGCGTGCCGACGGCGGACTGGCCAGAGGTCCGCGCCGCCCTCGCGCCGCTCGTAACGCAGGTCGATGCGCGCATCGGTCTGGTGTTGCCTCCGTCGCCCTGAGAGGCGCCCGGATCCGCGCGGCGCGGGCCCGGAAGGAACGCGCGCGCCGACGGCAAACCGGCTAGCCTGCCCATCCGTTGTCAGGTTCCGTGGTGAAGAGGTCGCGTCTGGCGCAAGGAAAGTCCTCCCCGTCCGACCAGCAAGGCGCGGCGGCGCGCGGCGGGGCTGCGTCCGACGGTGGTCGCGGCGCCCCGGTCGACGCCTCCGACGACGGCGACGCGTTCTTCGTCGACCCGTCACCGTCGGCGGTGGTCGAGCGCCCGACGCAGGACGCCCGACGCGGCCGCGCTGCCGATCGTCGTCGCGAGCGGGGGCGGGCGCCCGAGCCGGTGGCGCCCAAGGACACGCGCACCGCGATGCAGCGCCCCGAGGACCCGCAGCCCCGTCGGGCCACCGGGCAGTACACCCGTCCGCCGGTCGCCGACTGCCCCGCCGA
>VGSZ01000329.1 GCA_016874845.1 Deltaproteobacteria bacterium | reverse complement strand
GCAGGACGCCGCGATCACCGCTGCCCTCGACACGATCATTGAGGGCCCGAGCGTACGGATCGGGGTCGTGTCGAAGGCCGTGTTCAACGACGCTGTCAGCCTCGCGCAGGTGAAGGCCCTGCGCGCCTTGCCCGACCCCCAAGGGGCCCGCATCGAGGTCGGCGGGGTCAGCGGTATCCTGCTTGACCTGCAGAACACCGTCCGCGAGCGCTCGCCGCTCATGATCGGCTTTGTCTGTGTCGTGATGTTCCTCGTGCTGTTCCTGGTCTTCGGTTCGGTGACCATCCCGGTGAAGGCGATGATCATGAACTCGCTGTCGCTTACGGCGAGCTTCGGCGCGCTCGTGTGGGTCTTTCAGGACGGTCGGTTCACGTCGCTGCTGCGCTACGAGCCGCTGTACCTGTCGGACGCGACGCAGCCGCTGGTCCTGTTCGCCGTCGTGTTCGGCTTGTCGATGGACTACGAGGTGCTGCTCTTGTCGCGCGTCCGCGAAGAGTACGTGCGCACCGGCGACAACGAGGCCAGCGTCGCTCACGGTCTGTCGCGCACCGGGCGCCTGATCACCAACGCGGCGTCGCTGCTCGTCGTCGTTGTCGGCGCGTTCATCACGTCGGACATCCTGTTCATGAAAACGCTGGGTCTGGGGATGGCGCTGGCCGTCGCACTCGACGCCACCGTGATCCGCGCGCTGCTGGTCCCAGCGACGATGCGCCTGATGGGCCGCTGGAACTGGTGGGCCCCCGCGCCGCTGAAGCGCTGGTGGGAGCGCTCGGGGCTCGGCGACCACGAGCATTGACGCCGGCCCCTCTTCGGGGCGGCGTGTCGTCGTCCTCGCGCTCGCCCTCGTCCTCGCGCTCGCGGCGGACGTCAGCGGTGCGGCGCGCAGGGGTGGTGGGCCGGCGGTGACGCCTCGCGCGGTCGCCCCTGCTCCCAGGCCACCGGCGCCGCGCGCCAGACGTCCGCCAGCAGCGCGCAGCGTTCGGCGACGAGCAGCTCGACGTCGAAGCGCAGCGCCTCGCCCAGGTTCGTGCCGACGCGCAGGACGTGCCGCCCGCGATCCTTGCCGAACGCGACCACCGCCACGGCCCCGCGCACGGGCTCGTCGACCAGCAGGACATCGTCGTCGAGGTCCACCACGGCGACACGCTCGCTGGAGTAGCCGACAGCGGCGAGCCCCGCAGGACCGATCGCCAGGGCGCCGACGTCGCCGGCGCGGACATGACCGACGCGAGGCGGCGCATTCTCGTCGAGCGACCAGACCGCCACCGTTCCGGCGGCGTCCACCAACGCCGCGCGCCGTCCGCGCACGGCGACCACCGCGTAGCCGTCGACGACGAATTCACCGGCGGGCAGGAGACGATCGACGCGGACCCCGCCGTCGAGCAGCAGCCGCGTCCCCTGCGGGCCGTGGACGACCACGACGCCGTCGTGGGCGCCCACCGCCTCCACCTCGGCCCCGATGACGTCGACAATGCCACCTTCGGGGCGGCCTTCTTCGGGACGCAGGCGATGGAGCCTGGACTCGTCCAACCACAGGCAGCCATCCGGCGTCGCCCACACCAACATGGCGCCGGAGACGGCGGCTCGTGCCCGCCGTCGTCCGTCGGCACGATCGTGGAGCGCGGCGCCGTCGGGCCGGAGGACGCAGACCCGGTCCGCCGCGGCGTCGACCGCCAGCGCGGCGCGGTCACTGCCGGGCAGCCACGACGGCCCCAGCCGGTGGGTCACCACGACGTCCTCGACGACGCCGCGCGAGAACCACACCGGCGCATCGGCAGCGACGTCGTAGGGGAGCACGTAGTCGCCCAGGCGCATCGCGAGGATGCCGTCGCGGCTGGTCTCGCACGAGCCGGTGGGGGGCACCGCGACGAGCGGCCGCTCGGCCCCGGTCGTGACGTCGACGACTACCGGGCGCTCCGTGCGCAGGGCGATCACCCGCCCGCGGGCGTCGAAGCCGGTGCAGACGCCCTCTATGTACTCCCCTGGCACATCGCGCAGGCGAGCGCCGTCGACGCCAAACACCGCGACGCGGGTGGCGGCGGCGATGGCGACGCGTCGCCCGTCGCCGCTGAAGTCGACGCCGGTGACGGCCACGTCGTCGCCAAGGCTCAGGGTCTGCCGTACGGCGAGGCTGCGGGCATCGAGCACCGTCGCGACGCCGCGTCCGGCGCCGACGACTATCAGTCCACCATCGGGGCTCGCGCGCACGACGTTGGCGCCGTCGTGCGGGCGGGCGGTGGCCTCGCTCGCGGTGGCGTCGGACGCAAAGCGCTGCACCGTGCCATCGCGGCTGACCGTCACCACGGCGCCGTCGGCCAGCCAGGCGGCGTCGGCCAGCCGTCCACCCTTGAGATCGAGCACGGAGCGCCTGCCGTCGGAGAGGTCGACGACGATGGCGCGATCGAGCTGGCCGAGCACGATCCGCTCGCCGCGCCCGTCGAGGTTCACGGTGCCGACCGTGGGATCGACGGGAAGGACGGCAATGGCCTCGCCGGTGGCCGTCGCTCGGATCACCGCGGCGGAGTCGCCGAGCTCGGCCACTCGTGACCCGTCGGCGGAGATCGCGACGGACTGACGGTTGGCACGGGGAAGCGGCCGATCGGCCAGCGCCTCGTCATCGACCCGCCAGACGCGCACGTCTCCGGTCAGCGACGTCGACAGCAGCAGACGCCCGCTCTGGTCGAAGGCGAGGCCGCCGTAGGCTCCGGGACCGCCGGGTTCGAGCCGGGCCCGCGGTCGCCAGGTCGACGACGTGATCTCCCGGTGCCAGAGCATCACGGCGCCTTCGCCGTCGCGGATGGCGAGCTGCGTGCCCGCAACGTCGGTGGCCACCGCCGCGACGCCGCGTTCACTGACGAAGTGGCGCGCCACGACGCGCCGGGTGGCATCGAGCACCGCGATCGAGCCAGCGAAGAAGCCGACGACCAGACCGCCATCGGGGAGCGGCGCGAGGCAGCGCGCGCCCTCGCCGAGCTCGCGGGACGGCGCGGGTGACCGCGCTCCGTCCACCGTCGCCTCGAGCAGTACGCCGTCGGCCCCGAGCGCGAGCAGCGTCGCGCCGTCGGTCGCGAGAGTCAGCGCCGCCAGCGGGCGCTCGTAGGCGATGGGCGTCCCGAACGACGCACCATCGCTGTCGAAGACGCGCACCTTGCCGTCGTGGCCGGCGGTGGCGAACCGCGCCTGGGCCGGGAGCGCGACCACGTCGACGACGCCGCCGTCGTGCGCGTCGTACGTCACGGGGCGGTCGCCCCCTCCGCCGACGATGGTGATGAGCCCGCGGTCGCGCTCAGCGACGAGCGCCCGATCGCCGAGTACTGCGAAGGCGACGAGGGACACAGTGGCGTCGCGGAACGCGGGCTGGGCGTGCGCGGCGAAACTTCCGGGAGAAAATCTGGTCAGCCGGTCGTCGGCGGTCATGACCCAGGCGGTGCCATCGCTGGCAAAGGCGGCGTCCAGCGCCTGGCTGGTGAGCGTGGTCGAGAACAGCAGGGGCTCGGCCTGCACGCGCCGCCAGAGCGCCCGCGCCTGCGGATCGTCCTCGAGTTCGAGCGCCGTCCGCAGCTTTGCTCGCGCCAGCCAGGGGACGCCGCGGGCAAGGGCCGTCTCGGCGGCTTCCCGCTCGGCGAGCGCCCGCGCCTGCTGCGCCGTCGCCGCCGCGTCGAGGGCGTGCTGGCGCGCGACGAGCGACACCAGCGCCACGAGCACCCCGAGGAGCGCCAGACCACCGATCGCCGCTCGTCGCTGGAGCTGTCGTCGCGCTTGCTCGCGGCGTCCGGCGTCCAGGAACATGCGCACCGCCTCGCTGGCCGGCAGCATCAGGCGCTCGAGCCGATCGAGCGCCTCGCGGAGCGCCGCGCCGCGCCAGACCTCCTCGGGCTGCCGACCACGCCGGGCCCAGCCGTCGGCGGCCTGCTGCAGCTCGCCGAGGTACGCGAGCAGGTCGCGCTCCTCGTCGAGGAAGCGCTGAAGGCGCGCCCACTCCTTCACCAGCGCCTCGTGGGCCAGCTCGACCTCGGTGTCGCCGTCGCGGGCGCTGCGCTCGACGGTGAGCAGCCGCGCGTCGATGAAGCGGTCAAGCACGGCGGCGGCCTCGGTGCCGGCCTGCTGCACGAGCTCCCGGCGGGAGCGGCGGCGTCGCGTGCGATCCTCGGTGACGAGGCCGAGCAGCACCTGCCGGGCGGCGCGCTGGGCGGCCGGCGACAGGCTCGCAAAGACGCCATCAACGTGGGCCGCCAGCGCGCCGCCGACGCCGCCGAGCTCGCCGTAGACCCGGCGCAGCAGGCGCTGCCGCTCGACGTCGCGACGGTCCCACAGCGCCGCGCAGGTGAACGACAGCAGCGGCAGCGCCGCGGGCTCGTGCTCGACGGCGCGCGCCATCTCGAGCGGCAGGTTGCCGTCGTCGAAGGCGACACCGAGGGGCACCAGGGGACCGATGATCGATTCAACGAGCATCGGCAGCGTTGGCCGCCGCAGCACCGTGACCTGCGTGAACGCGGCGCGCAGCGACGGCACCGTGGCCAACCGCCCGAGAAAATCGTCGCGCAGCGTGAAGACCACGCGTACCGGCTCGCCGGGATCGTCGGCGGCGCCAGCCAGGGCCTGCAAAAACGCCGCGGTCGTCGCCTCGTCAGCGACGAGGGTCGCGGCCTCTTCGAGCTGGTCGACGAACAGCAGCACCCGCTGACCGGTGGTGCGCGCGAGGTCGGCGAGCTCGAGGTAAAGGCGCTCGGGGGTCTGCTGCAGCGTCGCCGCCAGCGCGCGCTGCGGGTCGGACACGTCGGAGCGCGTCAGCAACGAGGCCGACAGGGTCTGCGCCGAGTGGTTGCTGCCGCTGACGGTGACGTCGTCGGAGGCCGACGATGGTCCGCCGGCGCCGATGGGCGGGTACAGGTCTTTGTCCGTGGCGTGGCGGGCGCGCGCCGCCATCAACGCGCGCGAC
>VGSZ01000328.1 GCA_016874845.1 Deltaproteobacteria bacterium | reverse complement strand
TCGCCTTCGCCTGCGCCTGCGCCTTCGCCTTCGCCTGCGCCTTCGCCTTCGCCTTCGCCTTCGCCTTCGCCTTCGCCTTCGCCTTCGCCTTCGCCTTCGCCCGAGCGACACGTCCTCGAGACGAGATCGCACCCCACAGGGCAATCCGCGTCGCTGTCGCACGCAAACGTGGCCCGCGGCACGCAGGCACTTGAGCCCCACAGGGCCATCGCGGCGACGAGCCACGACAGCGCGGCAGCACGCACACGATTCCCACGACCAACCCGACAACGACGCGCCATGACCCGACGATACTACAGCGCCGATCACGTCGGGCCGGCCACCGAAGGCGAGGGAGCGTACCTTCGCGGCGACATCCTTCCCGAA
Organism: Deltaproteobacteria bacterium; assembly: GCA_016874845.1. Taxonomy (GTDB): domain Bacteria; phylum Myxococcota; class UBA727; order UBA727; family VGSZ01; genus VGSZ01. The sequence continues at coordinate 4,609 of VGSZ01000328.1, read as the reverse complement.
TCCATCCTGAGGAGCCACCGATGTACACCGTGACCATTCGCATGCGCGTGCATGATGCCGGCGTCGACGAATTCCTGCAGGCGGGCCGCGCCGTCGTGGTGCCGAGCGCGCCGAGCCGGGCTGCCTGTTCTTCGACCTGCTGCGCAGCCGCGTCGCTCCGCTGCCTTCACCTTCTACGAGGCCTACGTCGACGAGGCCGCGTTTCACGCGCACCTGCACACGCCCCATGTCGCCGCCTCGCAGCGGACGGCGCTGCCGCACATCGACACGACGAGCATCGCGATGCCCGACAGCGTCGGCGTCCCTGACGACGGCGTGTGAGGCTGCACGCCTCGGCGCGAGAGCAGCCGCTTCGCCCACCTGCTGCGCGCGCTGCGCGTCGACGCCGGCGGGCGCGTGTTCGCGCTGCTCGGCCGCGGCCAGGCGCTGGCGCAGGCGGCCCTCGGCACGTGGAAGGCCCACGCGGTGTTCTCGCCGCTGTTCGCGGTCTCTGGGCCCGAGCCGCTGTCGACGCGCCTGACGCAGGGGCGCGTCGACGTGCTGGTGAGGACGGCGGCGCTGTACGCCCGCAAGGTCGCGGCTTGCCGCGAAGGCCTGCTCACGCTGCGCCACGTGCTGCTCGTCGATGAAGCCGGCTGCGAGCGCGTCGACCCGGGCGCGCTGCGGCGCATCCCGGGCGCCGTCGATCTGGCGGCGGCGCTGGCCGATCAACCCGCGACCTTTGACGTCGACGCCACCGAAGATGACGAGCCCGCGCGCTGCACTTCACGTCGGGGACCACCGTGCGGCCCAAGGGGGCGCTGCACGTGCACGTGCACGTCGCCCTCGTCATGCATCACCTGACCGGGCGGCTCATGCCGGCTCCGTCGGCGAGCCGCTCAACCCCGAGGCGGTGTGGTGGGGACAGGAGGCGCTCGGTCGACCGTTCGACGACACGGCGTTGCGTCCCGGGTGGCCGTCGCTGCTTCGCGGCTCCGTCGACGATGAAGACCGCACCCGCCGCTGCTTCGTCGGCGGCTGGTACCTGATCGGCGACCTCGTCCGCCGCGACGACGCGCGCTCCTACTGGTTCGACGGTCGCACCGACGATGTCATCACGACCAGCGGCCACCTGGTCGGACCCTTCGAGGTCGAGCGCGCGCTGATGGAGCACGCCGCCGTCGCCGAGGCCGCGGTGCTCGGGCGGCCCGATCCGGTGGCCGGCAGCGTGCTCCAGGCCTTCGTCGTGCTACGGCCGGCGTGACGTGGAGCGACGCCCTGCGCCTCGAAGTGATTGGGTTCGCCCGTGGTCGGCTCGGGCCCGTCGTCGCGCCGAACTGGCCTCGGACTCGCGCAGCCTCGGCTTCCGTGCCGTGGCTGCGGGGCCGCTGGTGCGCGCCTCGCACCGCGCTGCCGACCTCGCCCGCGCGGCCTTGGCACCGCCGGGCGCGGAGGCCGTCGTCCTCGACGGCGACGATGGTGCGAGCGGGGGGACTCGAACCCCCACGGGTCACCCCGCTGGAATCTAAATCCAGTGCGTCTACCAGTTCCGCCACGCTCGCTCGTGATCGACTTCGGCTCTAGCAGCCTGTGGCGCCGACGTCAGCCGGGGGGCGGCGCCTCGGTCACAGCAGACCAAGCTTCGCGCGCAGCGCGTCCATCCGACAACGCTGCCGGGGCGTGGCCGTCTGGGCGGTCAGGCTCTCGAGGGTGATGGTCGCCTCGTCGCCGCGTCCCACCAGACGCAGCGCCTCGACGCGGCACAGCTCGCGCTCAACGGTGCGAAACGGCGACGGCGCACCGTCGTCATGAGCGGCGGCGCGACGCAACGCCTGCAACGCGGCCTCGCCGTCGCGGGCAAACGTCCGCTCCAGCGCGCGCGTTCCCGAGAGCGCCGCGGTCAGCTTGCGGGCGTTCTCGTCTCCGCCCAGATCGCGCACGCTGGACCGGCCGAGGCGGCGCTCGGCCTCGTCGAGCAGCGCGGCGGCGCCGGCGACCTCGTCGACGTCTTCGTCGAAGCTCTTCGTCAGGTGCGCGAACGCGCGGTTGTTCAACCAGAGGACCGTCGTCAGCGCCATGTGCTGCAGCAGGCGCGGCGGGTACTTGTCGAGCACATGGGCGGCGTCGTCGACGAGGTCCTGCTGCAGCAGCACGCTCGCGAGGTTCGACGCCGCCAGCGTGCGCATGACGCCGCCAGGGCTCTCGCGCAGCGCCTGCTCGGCGGCGCGGCGAGCGACCGCGAGGTCGCCCTGGGCGATGCCGCCGACGACGTTCTGACCGAGACGGTTCTGCCGCCACGTCTGACTGAGCATCTGCGCCGATGCCAGCGCCACCGCCATGACGCCAGCAGCCGGCAACGACAGCGCGCCTGCGGCGATCCCCACGCCGATGGCAGCGCTCCCCCCGAGCAGCACCGCCGCGCGCCCGACGTTGCGCATCGACCGGCCGGCCACCGGGGCCCGGTAGGGCACCAGCGCTGCGGTCCGGCCGTCGACGGCGCGGTCCGCAGCGCGCGACGCTTCGTTCCGCGCGGCGGCGGCCACCGGGGCGTCGCCGCGCGGGAGGTCGCCGTACGGCACGTCGTCGGCCCGGAGGTCGTCGGCCCGGAGGTCGCCGGCCCGGAGGTCGCCGGCCCCGACGTCGTCAGACGGCACGTCGTCGCGCGGCGGGCGCCTGGGCATCACGCGGGACACCACCACAGGCTAGCCGCATGATGGCGTCCCGCCCAATCCGGGAGTCGGCGGCGGTCGGCGCGTCCGGTCGCGGTGGCTGGACGACGAAGGTGCGCCGCAGCGCGGGCTGGCGGCGCCGCACCCGGACGACCCCGAAAGAGCCGTTGCCAACGACGCATGCATCGGGGCATCGATCCCATCGGACGACCTTCCTTACCCCCCGACGGGAGCTTGCGGTCATGGTCCTGCCGCTTTCGCGACTGCGCTACGTGACCGTCGAGGGCTGCATCGGCGTCGGCAAGACGACGTTGACGCACCTGCTGTCGAAGACCCTCGGGGCGAAGACAGTCCTCGAGGTCGTCGAAGAAAACCCGTTCCTCGCCGACTTCTACAAGGACCAGCAGGCCCACGCGTTCAAGACGCAGATGTTCTTCCTGCTGTCGCGCTTCAAGCAGCAGGAGACCCTGCAGCAGCGAGACCTGTTCGACGGCGTCGTCGTCAGCGACTACCTGTTCGCCAAGGACCGCATCTTCGCCGAGCTGACCTTGTCGCCGTCGGAGATGGCCCTGTACGACCAGATCTTCCGGGCCCTGCACGACCGCATGCGCAACCCCGACCTCGTCGTCTACCTGCACGCGCCGATGGACGTGATCCTCGAGCGCATCGCCCGCCGGGGGCGCTCGTTCGAGAAAGACATCGACCGCGGCTACCTTGAGTCCCTCGTCGAGGCCTACGGCCGCTTCTTCGCTGCCTACGACGAGGCGCCGGTGCTGATGATCGACACCGCCGACCTGAACTTCCCGGTGCGCCACGGTGACCTCGACGTCGTGCTCGAGGCGCTGGGTCGCTTCCCGCGCGCCAGCGGCGAGGACGCGCGTCGCCAGCGGCTCACCGTCACCGGGCGCCCACCGACGACGCCCCCGGTGACGACGAAGCCGCAGCAGCAGTCGCTGCTCTGACGCCCGCGGCTGCGCCGACGCCGACCGCGCCGACGCCGACCGCGCCGACGCCGACCGCGCCGACGCCGGCGGCGCCGACGCTGACCGCGCCGACGCCGACCGCGCCGGCGTTCGGGACGTCACCGCCGCAGCGCGGTCAGGACTTCCGCAGCGCGGTGGCCAGCTCATCGAGCAGGTAGACGTTGGCGAGCATGGCCTTGTGGAACACGCCGAGGTGCAGCGACTCGTTGGGACCGTGGGCCGTCGTCTGCGGGTCCATGACGCCGTTCAGGATGAGCGGCAGGTCGCCGAAGCGCCGCCCGAACAACGCGACGAACGGGATCGACCCGCCGACGCCGATCGGCAGCAGCTTGTGCCCCCACGCCTGCTCGTAGGCGCGGTCGGCGGCGGCGAACGCCGGTCCCTTCGGCGTGTAGTCCCACGACAGTGACCCGCCGGGCCGCTCGGTCAGCGTCACCTGCACGCCGCCGGGCACCTGCGTCGTCAGCGTCACCCGCAACGCCGCCACCATCGCGTCGCGGGTCTGTCCGGGAGCCAGCCGGACCGACAGGATCGCCGACGCGCTCCTGCGCACGGCGTTCTTCTCGCGCCCCGGTGGCGGCAGCGTCGTCGACAGGATCGTCACCGCCGGCTGGCGCCACACCCACGCCGCCTTCGAAAGACCGCGGTCGGGCAGGGGCTTCACACCCGGCAACAGGTGCGCGCCCTGCTTGACGACTTCGTCATCGAGGGGCACCGCGAAGCTCGCCCTCAGCCAGTCGGCGTCCACCGGGCGACGCAGCAGGCACATGCGGCCGTCGTCGTCGACGAGGCGCGACAGCAGCTTGACGAGCGCCATCGCCGGGTCGGGGGTGATGTTGCCCCATAGGCCAGAGTGCACGTCCGACGACGCCGACGCGCAGGTCAGCTCGACCTCGAGCAGGCCCCGCAGCGAGATGGTCAGTCCGGGGATCTCGGTCGACGGGTTCTCGGTGTCGGTGAGCACCATGACGTCGGCGG
>VGSZ01000327.1 GCA_016874845.1 Deltaproteobacteria bacterium | reverse complement strand
ACGACGATGACGACGACGACGACGATGACGACGACGACGACGACGACGCAGAGGACGACAGCGCCCCTTCGGCCGCTGACTTCCAGGCATCGAGCTCGACCTTGTGCAAGCCCTCGCGCCGCAGGAGCACGCCCAGCGCGGCGTCATCCAGCCGCGACGCCTCGGCGACGACACGAAGCTTCTCGGACGCCGTCCACTGCTTTGCTGGTTGGTTCATGACACCAACGATACGGGCATCCCGCAGCCACCGCGACAGCGACGACTGGTTCAGCCCGGTCTCCGCCGCGAGGGCATGGGCGCTCATCCCGCTGGGCGGAAGCATCTTCTTCACCATCTGCGCCTTGAAGGCCTCGGAGTACGTGTTCACGTTGCGATCCCGGTCCTCGCTCCCCTGTGTGTCCGGCCCGCCAAGTCATCCCGGCGGTCCGACAACTTCCCTGACACAGGGGGACATCGTCATCGCTCGCGACCTCACCGAGGCGCTCTGGCAAAAGTGGGCCCCGTCTCGCTATCCAAGCGACCGATGGGACTCGCCGACGCCGCCGGCGTCGGCTGATCCCGCTCCGAGCGCCGAGTGAAGCGCGAGTCGACTGGCGCGACTCACTTGGGTTCGACCCCATGGATTCGATAACCTGGGCGTATGACGGGCTTCGCGCGCGTAGGTTCGAATGATGGCTGCCGACGGCGGGCACGTTCTGGCCCGCTCTCGAAGGCCTTGGGGCTCTGCCTCGCCGGATGGATGACGGGCGTCGTCGGCTGTCTGGACGCGCCGCCGCCTTCGACGCCGACGCCGACGCCGACGCCGTCGACGCCGACGCCGACGCCGCCGACGACGCCGACGCCGACGCCCGTGCCACCACCGAGCCCACCGCTGGGCCCGCCGACCGGCTGTCCACAAGCTTCGGACCCGATCCCGAGCGCGGCGGCCCTCGAGCAGCGCTTTGCCGATGAGATTGCGCCACTCCTGCTGCGCGACGACGGCGGTTGCCTGCACTGTCACGCGCCTTCCTCGGGCCGGCGCTTCGTAATTCGCGCCGATCTCGCATCGACCTTCACGCGGACCTGGGCCGACGGCCTCTGGGCGCTCGAGGGCGACGACACCGTGCTTGGTCGCCTCGTGCACGACGACGAGCTGCGACGGATGCCCCAGGGCGGGGCGTGGTGGAGCGACGCCGACATCAACGCCGTGCGAGCCTTTGTGTGCGAGGTGGCCCGCGCCGAGGAGACGCCCCGCGTCTGCGACGGTGAACTCGATCCGGGCGCACCCGTCATCGCTCGCCTCACCCGCGACGAATACAACCGCACGATTCGCGATCTGCTCAAAACGACGTCGTCGCCGGCAGATGCCTTCCCACCCGACGAGCGCGCCTTTGGCTTCGACACGAGCGGCGCGGTGCAGACGACGACCCTCTTGCACGTCGAGCGGTGGTTCGACGCCGCCCGCGCCGTCATCGATGAGGCTCTCGCCGTCCCGCGCCGCTACGATCTGCGCATCGAGGCCGAACAGGTCCAGGTGGTGAGCTATTTCGGCGCCAACACCGGCCACCCTGTCGATGACCCCGGCTATCAAGGCTTGATGTACATCTACGACCCTGCCTGGGTGTCGAGCGGTACGCTGCCTTTCGAGGCTGGCCGCTACCGAATCACGGCCCGGGCGATGGGCTGCCTCGACGACCATTGGGATCCCGAGCGGCGCTGCCAGGCGCCGACGGAGCAAAGCCCCGTCGTCATGCGCATCGCCGCCGGCACCGAGCCGCTGCAAGACTTCTCGCTCACGGGCGAGCTGCAGACCTACGCGACCGAGGTCACGCTCGTCGACGGTGCTACCGACATCCGCGTCGGTCTCTTGACGAGCCTTCGCTTCATGTATCTTGACTCCTTCCTCGTTGAAGGCCCGCTCGATGGACCCGCCGTCGATCCCGCCGTCCGCGACGGCATTGTCGTGTGTGACCTCGAGGCCGAGGGCATCGAATGCGCTCGAACGATCTTCGCCCACTTTGGCAGGAAGGCCTGGCGGCGGCCGCTCGGCGACGACGAGCTCGACCGGCTTGAGGTACTTGTCGTCGATAACGTGACCGACGGCGCCTCTTTGGAAGAGGCCGTGAAGCTGGGCCTGGTCGCGGTCCTTTTGTCCCCTCATTTTCTCTATCGGGTCGAGCTCGACACCGGCGCCGACGCTCACCCGGTCACGCCGCACGAGCTGGCAGCGCGGCTCTCGTATTTTCTCTGGCGCACGATGCCCGACGACGAGCTCGCGGCGTTGGCCGACGATGGCAGCCTGCAAGAGGCCGACGTCCTCGCCGCGCAGGTCGAGCGCATGCTCGTGGACGTGCGGGCGCAGACCTTTGTCGAGTCGATGGCGATGCAGTGGCTCGCGGGCGACGATGTCCTCACCGCTCGACCCGTGGGTCCGCGCATCAGCCCTGAGCTCGCGCAGTCGATGCGCACGGAGCTTGCGCTCGTTTTCACCGAGCTCATCGAGAGCGAGGCCGACTTCCGCACCCTGCTCGACGCTGACTTTACCTACGTCGACGAGGCGCTCGCCGTCCATTACGGGCTGCCACCCGACGGCATCGCCGGCCCGTCGCGGATCTCGCTCGCTGGGAGCAACCGCCTGGGGCTGCTGACGATGGGTGCGCCGCTCGTCACGAACGCCTCCGAGAACCGCGGCTCGATCATTCTGCGCGGCAAATGGGTGCTCGAGCGCCTCTTGTGCGAGCCGCCGGCGGGCCCGCCTGGCGACGTCCCGGTGCTGTCTGAGCCCGAGCCCGGCCAGACGATCCGCCAAGCCCTCGAGGCCCATCGCGCCCACCCCGCCTGCGCCGGCTGTCACGCCAAGATGGACCCGATCGGCTTCGCGCTCGAGCACTACGACCAGACCGGCCGCTACCGCGACGTCGACGAGCACGGGCTGGCGATCGACTCAAGCGGAACGCTCCCTGACGGCTCGAGCTTTGGCGATGCGCTGGAGCTCGCGGCGCTGTTGCGCGACGACCCCGCTTTCGATGTCTGCGTCGCGCGCCACCTCGTTGCCTACGGCCTGGGGCACGATCCCGACCAGCTCGACGTCTGCGGAGTCGAAGCCCTCGCCGAAGGGCTGCGCGCGGGGAACTATTCGTTTCGCTCGTTGATCCGCTCGTTTTCGACGAGCCGCCTCTTTACGCACCGCCGCGCGCGACCGGAGCAAGCCCCATGAGGATCCTGACGGCGCCGCTCTCCCGACGTTCGATGTTGCGAGGCACCGGCGCGCTGCTGGCGCTGCCGTGGCTGGAGGCGATGGCGCCCCGCCGCGCGCGGGCCAATGCGTCGACGACGCCGAGGCGGCTTTTGTACTATTTCATCCCCAACGGCGCGCACATGGAGACCTTCACGCCGACGACGGCGGGCTCGGGTTTCTCCTTGAGCCCACAGCTGACGCCGCTCGCTGGCCTCGAGCATAAGATCTCGGTGCTGACGAACCTCGACAACCATCCTGGTCGCGGCCAGACCGTCGGCGACGCCCACTTCCGCGGCACAGGCAGCTTCCTCACCTGTCGTGAGATTACGGCGACGGTGGTGCCCGACGCGGGGGGCCCCTCGGTCGATCAGGTCGCGGCCCTCGCGGCCAGTGTCGGTGACCGCACGGCCTTTCGCTCGCTGCAGCTTGGCACCGAGCCGGGCGGCACCGGAGCGGCTAGCTTTGGCTTCTCTTTCTCCTACGTCTCAACCATCAGCTGGCGGGACTCGACGACACCCCTCACCAAAGAGGGCTCACCCTCGCAGGTCTTTGATCGATTGTTTTCCGGATACGGAACATCAGTCGCCATCACCCCCGCAGAAGCGCAGGCTCGCCGCCGACGAAAGCTCTCGGTCATCGACTTCGTCGCTGACGACGCCGCGGCGCTGACCCAGCGATTGGGTGCAGCCGATCGCCAAAAGATGGACCAGTACCTCACGGCGCTCAGAGACCTTGAGCAGCGCATCCAGGCGGCGCCGTCTGAGCTGAGCTGCACCGTGCCATCGCGGCCTGTTGATTTGCCCTATCCCGAGCGCATCGAGCAGATGATCGACCTGATGGTCCTCGCCTTTCAGTGTGACCTCACGCGGGTGATCACGTTCATGCAGAAGAACGCCGGCGCCGGCGACCCCAACTACGACTGGGTCACCTATGAGAGCCCCGTGCCTGGACAAGGCCAGCTGCGCGTCGACTTCGGCAAGCACAACGTCTCGCACCAGCTCGGTGACAACCCGAGCGATCCACGCGCCAGCCATTGGCCGCTCATGTACGAGGCGATTGGGCGCTGGGAGTTCGAGCGATTTCGCAGGCTGCTCGACGGTCTCGACGCCATCCACGAAGGCGACGGCACCGCGCTTGATCACTCGCTCGTTATCTGCGCCAACGAGTACTCAACCGGGTGGGACCACAACCACCAGAACATCCCCGTCGTCGTCGGCGGCGGCGCACCAGGGCTCATCTCGCCGGGACAGCACGTGGTCTTTCCGCGCGGAACGCCGCTGGCGAACCTGCACCTCACGGCGCTGCGCAGCCTCGGGCTCTCGACCGAGTCATTCGGCGACAGCATCGGGCCGCTCTCATTTTGAGCCTGAGCGCCGCCGCACGCGAATAGAAAGAAAAGAGAGCCTGGCCCCGCAGCGAGGCAACGCGGCACTCAGCCCTCCACCAAGACCGTTCGGAACGGAAAACGACGACAACGTCGCGACTGAGGCCGCGCGAGACCCGCTCGGCCCTCTGACTCACCTCCCCCTTCAAACGAAGCTGACCCGGGGGTCGGGGGGGACGATTTCCGCGCTGCGCACGCGTTCAGAAGCACCCGCCGACGACGTCGTCGTGACCTGCTCGGGATTTCGGGACCACGTGACCGATCAGCGACGCCGGGATGCAAGGCCGGCAGCGCGTGACAGAATCGCGCTCGACGAGCGTGCGTGTTCGGAGAGCTACGTCGACGGCGCGCGACTGTACGCCGCCGGCGTGAGCTCCGCG
>VGSZ01000326.1 GCA_016874845.1 Deltaproteobacteria bacterium | reverse complement strand
TCTGCTTCGTCGCCTTCTGCTTCGTCGCCTTCTGCTTCGTCGCCGGCTTCGGCTGCTTCGTCGCCGGCTTCGTCGGCTTCGTCGGCTTCGTCGCCAGCGGCTTCGTCGGCTTCGTCGGCTTCGTCGGCGGCGGCTCGGCATCGGCGAGCGCGAGCACCGCCGCCCACTGCTCGTCGGTCACCGGACAGACGCTCAAGCGCGACTGACGGATCAGCTCCATCTTATACAGGATCGGATGAGCTTTCAGTTCATCGAGGCTGACGGGGCGCGGCAGACGCTGTACCGGCTTCACGTCGACGGCAGACCATCGATCTGGCGGCTCACCCTCGTCGGTGGCCTTTGGGTCTGGATAGTGTTCACGCACGATCTCGCAGATCCCCACGATCTCTTTGGGGCCCACCGAATGATAGACGAACGCCTGCTCGCCCACGCGCATCGCGCGCAGGTTGTTGCGCGCCAGATAGTTGCGGACGAGGTCCCAGCACGCGCGCCCGTCGCGCTCGAGGGTCTCGAATGCGTACGTCTCGGGCTCGGTCTTCACCAACCAGCAGGCCATCGGCGACCTCCCACGGGGGCCGTTATGGCACGTCGCAGGGAGCTGGGGGGGCGCCGGGCAGGAGCAGGTGGCCCGTCTTTCGGGTGGCGACGACGCGGGCGGCGTCCTGCGCCTGCAGTTGCAGGCGCGCGTCCTCGAGGACCTGCTCGGCCACTTCGGGGTTGAGGCCATAGCGGCGGGCGACGCGGCGCCAGTAGACGCGACCGGCGATGTCGAGGGCGGTGCCGGTGAGCGCCGCGGTGGCGAGGGTCAACGACACGCCGAGGGTCGCTGCGAGCACGAACACGAGGCAGAGGATCGGCCCGACGCCGAAGACCTCGACGCTTTTGAAGACGGTGGCGCTGGTGACGGCGACGGCCATCGTGCCGAACACGGTGTTCAGCAGCCGCTGCTTGTCGCGCTCCAGGTCGAGCGCGACGTCGGTGGCCAACGAACGACGGTCGTCACCGCCGACGGCGACGAGCGCGCACGGCGTCGAAGGTGGCAGCGGAAGGTCGGGCATAAGCGATTCTGGCAACCGCGTCGCGCGACGGCAAATGTGCCTCGGACCCGCGGCCTTCACCTACGGCCTTCAGCCCCGCCTTCGGCGCGCCCCGTCACCAGGTCTGGGCGAGGGGCTGCTCTCCGCCCCGCGCTCGGCCCGCGACGGGCGCGTCAAGGCGACGACAGCCACGACGATCCCCGAAGAGCGCTCGCAAGTGCCCAAAAATTTCTGAAAGATGTGATCAGCGCTCGGGGGCCAGCGTCTCCCCGGGTCGCGCCGAAGGCGAAAGACAGCCACGCAAAGAAGCCCGCACGACCGCAACGACGACGGCGACGACGCGAGCAGCGGAGCGCAGCCCGAACGACGAAGGAGCAGGAGGCGCGACGACGACGACGACGAAGAAGAAGAAGAAGAAGAAAGCGGCCCGCCGTCCGCAAGGACGACAAGCCGCGATCAAGAAAACGACAGCAAAGCCGCCGAGAAGCTCAGAAGCGCGACCAGAGGTACTGGTTGGTGACCTCGTGGTGGAACTGGATCTCGGGCACTTTGATGAGGCTGCCGAGGGCCTTGGGGCAGCGGTCGGCCTGCATCTGCTTCACGTCGGCAAACTTGTTCTGGACCGCCTCGCCGAGCAGCTCCTCGGTCCACTTGCTTGACTTGAACAGACGAATGGCGTCGTAGATGTTGTCGGGCAGGTAGCGGGTGCGGGCGCGCTTGTTGTCATCGGCGCGGTCCGAGCGCGGGCCCTCCAGGGCTGTCTTCGCGATGGTGAAGAACGTCAGGTACGGGTTGGCGTCGGGGCCGACGGAGCGGACCTCGATGCGCGCCGAGCGCTCGTTGCCCGTCGGGATGCGCACCATCGAGCCGCGATCGTTGGCGCTGGACTTGATCTGGTTTGGCGCCTCGTAGTGCGGGTCGAGACGGCGGTAGGCGTTCACCGACGAGTTCAGGATCAGGCAGATGTCGTCGGCGGACGTGAGGATCCGGTCGATGGCCTCCCAGCCGGCCGACGACAGGTTGTCCTTGCCGCCCTTCTCCCAGTAGAGGTTCTTGCCGGCCTTGTTGAACGACATGTTCGTGTGCATGCCCGAGCCGTTGATGCCGGTGACGGGCTTGGGCAGGAACGACGCCGTCATGTCCAGATTGGCCGCCACCTGACGGCAGAGCAGCTTGTACAGCTGCACCTGGTCGGCGGTGACGATGGCCTCGCTGTAGCTGAAGTTCATCTCGAACTGCGAGGGGGCCACCTCGGGGTGGTCTTTCTCGTTCTGGAAGCCCATCGCACGCTGCACCTCGGCAGCGCCGTCGATGAACGTCCGCAGCTTGTCGCCCGGCAGCGAGTGGTAGTAACCGCCTGTAGACACGTACTGGAACGAGCCCGTCTCATGGTACCGGCGCTCGGCGTCACGTCCCGAAAACAGGAAGCCCTCGATCTCGGGCGCGACGTGGCAGACGAGCTTGTCCTTCGCGTAGACCTCGTCGCTCCAGCGCTTCAGGCGACCACGGATGTCCGACGCATAGAGGTTGCCGTCGCGGTCGAGCACCTCGGAGAACACCAGCACCTTGCCGGGGCCGAAGACGTCGGCGGGCAGCCAGTAGAACGCGGACCAGTCGATGTTCAGGCGCAGGTCGCTCTCGTGCTGCGCCGAGAACCCGCGCACCGAGCTGCCGTCGAAGGTGAGGTTGTCGGCGGACTTCAAAAGGAACTTCTTGTCGTAGTCGAGCATCTGCAGCCGACCCTCGAGGTCGGTGAAGCACACGGTGACCGCCTTGATGCGCTTCTCGTCGGTCAGGTACTTGATACGCGCCTCGCGCAGCTTGTCGGCGGCGACGCGGTCGAGCCGCGCCTGCTTCACCTCGAGGTTCAGCTCCTCGAGCTTGTCGTAGGGGATCTCCAGAAAGTCGCGCAGGGTCGTGGTCGTCATGGTGGCTCCTTCGGAGGAGCGGACTAGCACACTTCCAGCCACTGAGTTCTTCGCGCAGCAAAGTTTAAGCTAGAGCCACAGAAAAATGCCTTTGCGACGACCAGAGGTGGCGTTCGAACGCCGTCCTTGACGGCAGGGACCCGCTCAATGGTCAGGTGCGGCGTCGGGTGCGGCGTCGGGTGCGGCGTCGGGTGCGGCGTCGGGTGCGGCGCCGTCGAAGACGAGGATGTCGACGCGACGGTTCAGGGCGCGGCCCTGCAGGGTCTTGTTGTCGGCGATGGGGTTCTCCTCGCCGATGGCGACGGCTTCAACGAGGGTCGCGGGGACGCCGCGGCGGACCAGGGCCTCGCGCACGGCCTCGGCGCGGGCCTGCGACAGCGCGAGGTTGGTGCTGGTGCTGCCGTGGACGTCGGTGTGGCCCTCGATGCGCACCTTCTGGATGGTGGGGCGGGACTTCAGCTCGGCGGCGAGGCGGTCGAGGAGTGGGGAGCTCTCGGCGCGGATGGCGGCGCGCTCGAACTCGAACTGGATGCGCTCGTTGCCGATGCTCCTCGGCGCCTCTGGCGACGGGACCGGCTGCTGGTCGGGCTCGGGGCAGCCGTCTTCATCGTCCTTGCCGTCCTTGTCCTCGGGCTCGGAGCGGCAGGCGTCGGCGGCGTCGGGCACGCCGTCGTTGTCGTCGTCCTCGGGGCAGCCATCTTGGTCGGCGACGCCGTCCTTGTCTTCGGCGTCGTCGGGACAGGCGTCGAAGGGCTCGAGGATGTCGTCGTGGTCGTGGTCGTGGTCGGGGCAGCCGTCGTCGTCCTTGAAGCCGTCCTTGTCCTCGGCGATCTCGGGGCACTGGTCGGCGGCGTCGACGATGCCGTCGCCGTCGACGTCGGCGACGCCCGCCCGGGGCTGCCGCGCGGCGAAGCGCAGCGCGAGCCCAGCGCGGACGTCGGGAGTGCCGTAGCCGGCGACCAGGCCGGCGCCGGCCCAACCCATCAGGTCGACGTCGAACAGCCGGTACGACGCGCCGACCATGACCTCGGTGGGGCTCTCGTTCAGGCCGCCTGCCGACCACGGCGGCGACGCCGGCGAGAACGCGGTGCTGAGCGCCCCCTGCACGACGACGAGGCCCACGTCGGCGGCGACGCCGGCGCGGGCGAACGCCTCGGGCCCCACGATCAGGTCGAGCACCTGCTTCTGCCGGCGAAACCGGTAGCCAAGGTCGACGTTGAGCCGCGCCGGGCCGAGCGGGATCGACGACACAAGCTCGGGCGCAAACGACGGCGTGCCGTCGCTGACCCAGTCGATGCCGCCGAAGTTCATCGGCACCGTCAGCCCGCCGACGACAGCGACGTCGACGGGGATCACGCCGAAGTCCCCCGCGCGCAGCAGCCGCACCTTGGGCGCCAGCCGCAGGTCGCCGGCCAGGAAGCCCGTCGCCGTGCCGGTGCGCAGACCGTCGATGGCGTCGTGCGTCGTCCACAGCACCAGCGGCTGGTCGACGCCCACCTGCACCCAATCCCACAGCGACAGCGCGACGGTGGCATTCGTCGTCAGCCGCGTGCCGATGATCGCTCCGTCGCGCTGACCATCGACCTGCACCATCAGCGCGTTCTGCTCGACGCCGAACCACAGCCCGGCGCTCGCGTCCAGGTGCTGCCCGACGGCGCCGCCCTCGACTTCGAGGATGCCCGAACGGTCGAACGAAGGCCGCAGCCGCAGGGTCGGCACGCCGTTGTCGGCCAACGACGACGACGCGCCGAACAGCGCCGCCGCCGCCACAAGCACGAGCGCTCCAGCGCCCGGACCACGGCGACGACCCACCCCGCGCCCGCCAGCGCCCGGGCCACGGCGCCGACGCACCCCAAGCAGGAGCGCCAACGCCCACCACGGGCCCCCGTCCGCCACCCCACACCCCGAGACCAAGCCGCCGCCCACCAGACGACGACGCTCGATGCCGCGATCGTCCGGGTCGAGCTGACCGATGTCGCCCTCTCCCTCTCCTTCGCCCTCTCCTTCGCCCTCTCCTTCGCCCTCTCCTTCGCCCTCTCCTTC
>VGSZ01000325.1 GCA_016874845.1 Deltaproteobacteria bacterium | reverse complement strand
CCGCCGTCGCACAGCACCAGCACCAACAGGTCGCGCTCGTCGTCGAGGTCGAGGACGGGTACGACGTGGGCGTGGTCGAAGCTGCCGGCGATCCGCGCCTCCTCCACCAGACGGCGCCGACGCTCCTCGCGGTGGCCCCGGGGGTGGAAGATCTTGAGCGCCACATCGCGGTCCAGCCGCCGGTCGCGCGCGCGAAAGACCGTGGCCGCGCCGCCGCGTCCGATCTCGTCGACGACGGCGTAGCGCGCGCCCGCCGCCCGCGCGCCGAGGAACCGCGCGAGCACCGCGCGGGCGTCGTCGGCGGCGCGGCGGCGGTCGTCCTGCGCCCGCAACCGCCGCGCCCGCGCCCGCGGCTGCTCCAGCGTCACGTCGATGGCCAGCACCCGCTCGTAGCAGCGGCGGGCCTCGTCGACGTCGCCCACCGCCTCGGCGAGTTCGCCGAGCGCCGTCAGCGCGAACGCGGCTTGCTGGTCGTCGTCGACGAGCTTCTGCAGGAGCGCCCGCGCCGGCGCCCGCTCGCCCCGGTGCAGGAGCCGCTCGGCGAGCTGCCGGCGCAGCGATGGCGACGACGAGCACAGCAGCGCGTCGGCGAGCAGCGCGTCGCCGGCCTTGCGCCGGCCGCCCCCGTCTAGGGCGCGCAGCGTGTCCTGCAGCTCGGTGCTCTCGGCAAAGCGACGGCCGTCGCGGTCGGTGGTCAGGCGCGCCCGCGCCCGCTGCAGGTGCCCGTCGAGCGGATCGGCCGCCGGCGCCGACGGCGGCCGATCCGCGCTGGCAACACTGTCGGCACGGCCCGGCTCGTGAGCCGACGCCGCGGCTCCCGGCGCTGCCGCCGTGTCGAGAAAGCGCCGCAGCCAGCGGTCGACGAAGCCCATCTCGGGCAGCGTAACCGACGCCCCCGCCGTCAGCGACGATCACGGCAGCGGCGGCACCGCGACGCCCCACCGCGCCGCCGCGCGCTGCGCAGCGGCGACGTCGCCGTGGCCAGCGCGGGCCAGCTCCACCGCCAGCGTGAGCGCCGCCGGCAGGCCCGGATCGCGCGCCAACGCCCGCTGCACCAGGGCGACCGCGTCGTCGACGTCGCCCTGCGCCACCGCCGTGCGCGCCGAGAGCACGGCGGCGACCGGCGACCGCTCGACGAAAGGCGCGAGCACCGCGCGGCGCGCGGCGGGCTCGGGCGTGGCCACGGCAGCCCGCAACGCGACCTCGAGATCGAGGCGCACGAGCGCTTTCGTGGCGACAGGCGTGGCCCGCGCGACGAGCACGAGCAGCAGCAGCGCGCTGCCGAGCACGAGCGCGCGGGCAAGGGTCGTTGTGGGCCCGCGCTGCTCCGCCGGGAGCGCACCGGCGACCGGCGCCGCGGTGGCCATGACGAGCCCGACGAGGGTCGCCGCGAGCATCGCGGTCTGACCGACCTGCAGATCGTAGTCGACGACGGCGCGCGCGGCGAGGGCGACGACGCCGGCGGCCAGCGCCGCGCGTGGGCGCGACGGCCCGCGCAGCGCGGACACGACGCGGGGCGCGACGACGACGAAAGCGACGACGACGGCGACGGCGCCGACGAGGCCGGTCTCGGCCAGCCACTGCACTGGCGCGCTGTGGGCGTAGCGCGTGACATTGGCGTCGGGGGGACGCCGCTCGGCGTAGGCGGCGGCGAAGCGCAGCCAGCCGTGGCCGAGCAGGGGGGCATCGACGAACGCGCGCCAGCCCACCTGCCAGTTGGCCCAGCGCTCGCCCGCCGAAAGCAAGAGCCCCGCCGCGCCGCGCGCCATCACCGCGCCGGCGATCAAGACGCCGACGACGCCGAGGCCGCCGAGCAGCGCCCACGCACGCCGCGCGATCGCCACCGCGACGAGGGCTATGCCGACCGCGAGCGCGGACCCGACCGATCGCGACCAGGCCACGGCGGCGACGAGCACCACCGCCGCGACGGTGGCGCCGGCGCGCGCGCCCCGGGGGCGGTCACTGTCGACGACGATGGCCAGCGCGGCGGCGAGCCCGGCCACGGCGACGGCGGCGCCGAGGTCTGGCGACAGCGACAGCCCGAGGGGGCGCAGCGACGTCAGGGTCGCCACGACGCCGGCGGGCAGGCCCAGCTCGTCTCGCCGCGCGAGCGCGTCGGGCCACACGACGAAGCGCTGCCAGCCAGCGACGACGGCGTGGGCCAGCCCACCGAGCAGCAGCCCGAGCAGGACGCTGTCGGAGCCGCGAGCCGAACCGTGGCCTGCCGAGGCGTCGACCGAGGCCGGCAGCGCGACGAAGGCAACGACGCCCAGCACCAGCGACAACGACAACAGCGACGTCCACGGATCGACGGAGGTCGCGACCGAAGCGGCGGCGCCGACCAGGAGCGGCAGCGCCACCCGACCCCACCACGTGGGCATCCCGGCGGCGACGGCGACGACCAGGGCGACCAGCGCGAGCGCGGCATCGACGACATCGGGCGCGTGCCCTGTCGTAAAGGCGCGCACGACCACCAGCCCGCCAGCGACGAGCGGCAGGATGGTGGACGTCCCCGAAGAGGTCGCAGTCGCGGCCAAAGACGACGCCGGCGACCCTTCGGTCACGCGTGCGGCAGGCGAGGTCGACGACGTCGGTAGCGTCACTGCGAGCAGCTCACGGCGCCATCGCCGCGGACGACGAACGGCTCAGCGCTTCTCCTCGGCGGGGCCGCAGGCGGTCACCTGGGCGGCCTCGACGGTGATGGGCAGCACGACCCCGTCGGACAGCGGCAGCTTCGCCTGCGCCTTCGGGTCGCTCTTTTTCAGCGGCAGCGCCCAGCGCTTGACGACGCTGCAGGCGCAGGTGTTCAGCTTGTCGGCGTCCTTGATGCGGCCCTCGGGGCTCAGGCCCTTGTCGGTGCAGCGCTGCAGCTCGAGAGCCCGGCCGCGGGCGAGCTCGACGAGCCTCCCCTCGGGCGACGCCGCCTCGGCGGCGGCCCGGACGTCGGCGGCGCCATTGTCGAAGCCCTTGGACGGGTCCTTGCGCTCGGCGATCTTCAGCTCGCCGGCGACGTTGCAGCGACCGCGGGTGATCATGCCCTGGAGCAGCGCCTGCTCGTCGGCGGGGGCGTCGGCGGCCACGGCGAGCTCGGTGGAGCGGCGCGCGCAGCCACACGCCGCGTCGCGCAGCCCCGGCGCCGGCGCGCCGCCGGCAATCACGTCGCGGGCCCGGGCCGCCCCGGCGTGCGACGGCGGCAGCGCCTCAAAGTCAGCGATGGCAGCGTAGGCGACGTCGCACGCGACCTTGTGGGCGTCGAGCTTCTTGCGACGCAGCCCCGGCTCGGGCCCCCGCGGCACCCAGCTGTCGACGAGCGATCCGGCCGTCACGGCGTCGCGGGCGACGGCGGCCCGAGCGTCGACGTCACCGGCGTCGGCCAGCGGTTGCGGCGCGACGGCCCGCGCGACGACGAGACGGCAGTGCAGGCCCATCAGGTCGGCGGCGGCCAGCTTGCCGCGACAGACGTCGCCTACGCCGGCGTCGGCGAGCGCCTTGTCGATGGCGACCTTGTCGGCCCCCTTCACGAGCCGCCCGAGCCCGGCGGGCTCTTCGGGAGCGGCGGCTTGGAGCGCGAAGGCGAGGGCGAGGGCGGCATGCATGGGTGTAGTGTAGCAGGCTGCCCCCAAAGGCCCTCCCCTGCTTTCTTCGCGCGCCTGCTCGACTTACGTCGCTCTCGTCGTCGGCGAGCGCCGGGCTCACCTTGGCAGGGCGCTGACGAACACAGGGGGCTCTACGGCATCGGTCGCCGCGGCCGGACGACGCGAAGTGGGTCCTTGCGGGATGCGCATCGATGGACGACGATGGTCGCCCTTTCTCTTCCTTGCAGGGGTCGCTCGTGAAGTTCCGTATCTACGCCTGGGGCAGCACCGACGTCGGCATGAAGCGCGACCACAACGAGGACAGCTACCTGCTCGCGCCCGACCTGAACCTGTTCGTCGTCGCCGACGGCATGGGCGGCCACGCCGGCGGCGAGATGGCCTCGGGCATCTCGGTGCGCACTGTCGAGAAGACCGTCCGCGCTGAGCGCGCGACCATCGACCCCGAGACCCACCACGACAGCAGTGTCGAGCGCTCGCCGGTGGCCCGGCTGCTCAGCAACGCCGTGCGCAACGCCTGCAACGCCGTGTACCAGAAGTCGCAGCAGGTCCGGGAGCTGCAGGGCATGGGCACGACGACGACGTCGATCCTGTTCCATGACAAGCACGCCTTCGTCGCCCACGTTGGCGACAGCCGCTGCTACCTCGTGCGCGACGGGCGCATCCTGCAGCTTTCCGAGGACCACAGCCTCGTCAACGAGCAGCTGAAGGCGGGCCTGATCACCGAGGCGCAGGCGCGGCAGTCGCGCTTCAAGAACATCATCACGCGCTCCGTGGGCTTCGACGCCGACGTCGAGGTCGACATGATCGCCGTCGAGGTCAAGGTTGGCGATGCGTACATCATGTGCTCCGACGGGCTGTGCAACCTCGTCACCGACCCCGAGATCTGCGACGTCGTCAGCGACAACTTCCTGCACCGCGTGCCCGAGATCCTGATCGACATGGCGAACTCGCGCGGCGGCGACGACAACTGCACGGTGATCGTGGCCTACGTGGTCGACGCCGATGACGTCGCCTGGCGCGACGACGCCGAGTTCTTCAAGGACATGATTCCTGGCGGCGCAGCGCACCACGCCCCGGTCTGAGCGGGCCCTCTGGCTCCACGCCGGGCCGGACACGCCAACGCCGACACCGCGGACGACGACGACGGCGACGACGCGGACGACGACGAAGAGGAAGCGAGCGACGACAACGGGGCCACGCGACGGCACCCCACGCACCCTGACGGTCGACGACGAGGTCTCTCGGTGGCGGGCAAGCACTACACGCTGATGCTGGTGCCCGAGGGCGTGCAGTCGAAGGTGCGCCGGTGGCGCGTCTCGTTTCGCACTGCTGTGCTCCTCGGCTTCGCGGGGCTCGGCGCGTTCATGGTCGCGGCGATGTTCGTCGTCCACTACACCTACGAGCTCGACCAGATCTTCGAGGCCATCGCGCTGCGCGAAGAGAACCAGAAGCT
>VGSZ01000324.1 GCA_016874845.1 Deltaproteobacteria bacterium | reverse complement strand
GCCTTGCACGCGCGACGCCGCGTCGTCGCCTCGACGCGGGACGGCCCGCCCGCCCGCCTTGTGCGGCGGCGCGCAATGCGCGCACCTTCGCGCCACCATGCGCGCCTACATTGCGTCCACCGCCTTCTTCGTGCCGCCGAACCGCGTCACCAACGACGACCTCGTCAGCCAGTTCCACATCGACACGACCAACGACTGGATCGTGCAGCGGACCGGCATCGAGGCCCGCCACTTCGCCGACGATGGCGTCGGCCCGTCGGACCTCGCCGAGCCCGCCGCCCGCGATGCCATCGCCCGCGCCGGCCTGCAGAAGGACGACATCGACATGATCGTGTTCGCGACGCTGTCGCCCGAACACGCGTTCCCCGGCTCGGGCTGCTACCTGCAGGCGAAGCTCGGCCTCGTCGGCGTGCCGGCGATGGACGTGCGTAACCAATGCTCGGGGTTCCTCTACGCGCTGGCCTCGGCCAAGGGCTTCGTCGAGAGCGGCCTCGCGAAGAACGTGCTCGTCGTCGGCGGCGAGAAGCACAGCGCCGGCCTCGACCTGAGCACCGCCGGCCGCACCGTCGCCTGCCTGTTCGGCGACGGCGCCGGCGCCGTCGTCGTCCGCGGCACCGACGACCCCGAGCGCGGGATCCGCTGGATGAACCTCGGCGCCGACGGCCGCTTCGCTGACTCGCTCTCGCAGAAGGTCTGGGACAGCCGCCATCGACCGTTCGTCAAGAAGGACCCCGAGACCGGCAAGCACGTCGTGCCCGCCGACATGATGTGGGCGAACATGGACGGCAAGGTCGTCTTCAAGAACGCCGTCGAGAAGATGATCCTTTCGGTCATGGGCATGTGCATGGAGAACGGCATCGAGGCCACCGATCTCGACCTCGTCGTCTGCCACCAGGCCAACATGCGCATCAACGAGTTCGTGCGCGACCAGCTCGGCCTGCCCGCCGACAAGGTGCCCAACAACATCCAGAAGTACGGCAACACCACGGCGGCTACGATCCCGATCCTGCTCGCCGAGCTCGAGCGCGACGGACGCCTGAAGCCCGGCATGAAGGTCGCCCTCGTCGGCTTCGGCTCGGGCTTCACCTGGGGCTCGGCCTACCTCGTCTGGTGAGGCCGTCGACGGCGCGTGCGCCGCAGGGCTGCGGAGGCCTGGCGTGACCTTCATCCCCGATCCCATCCCCGGCCGCGACGCGTCGCTGGCCCACATGTTCGCCGCGCGGGCCCGCGCCGGCGGCTCGCGCCCCGCGCTCCGCGTGAAGTCACGAGAGCACGGCGGCTTCATCGACGTGGCGTACTCGGCGGTCCTCGAGCGCGCCGAGAACGTCGCCGCCGGCCTGCTCACAATCCCCGGCGAGCCTGTCGCCCGCGGCGCCACGGTGGCCATCGTCGCGCCCACGAGCGCGGAGTGGATGGTCGTCGACTGGGCCCTCCTGTCGCTGGGCGCCGTCACCGTTCCCGTGTACCCGTCGCTCCTGCCGCCCGAGATCGGCTTCATCCTCGATGACGGCGACGTCGACGTCGCCGTCGTGTTCGATAAGGCCCAGCTCGACAAGCTGCGCAGCGTGCGCGGCGGGTTCACCTTCCTCGACGCGCCCCACGGCCCGCTGAAGGTCCGCCACGTCGTTGTTGTCGACCCCGAAGGACTCACGCCCGCGCCGGATTGGGAGTCCCTCGCCACCCTCGAGACCCGTGGGCGCTCGGAGCGCGCAGCGACGGCGAGGGAGCGGCAGGCGCGCCTGTCGTCGCTGACCCGCGCCGACGTCGCCACCATCGCCTACACGTCGGGCACGACCGGCGCGCCCAAGGGCGTCGTGCAGACCCACGGCAACTGGCTCGCCGTGCTCGACGGCATCGGCCCGCTGGGCTTCTTCTCGTCCTCGACGCGGGACAAGGGCGCGTTCTTGTTCTTGCCGCTGGCCCACGCCTTCGGCCGCATGGTCGCCTTCGGCTGCGTGTACTTCACGGCGCCGGCGGTACTGTCGTCGCCGGAGACGCTGCTGCCGGACCTGCTCGCGACGCGCCCCGGCTTCGTGCCCGCCGCGCCGCGCGTGTTCGAGAAGATGTACGCAAGGCTGACGTCGACGGTGCAGGGTCTGCCGCCACGGCGGCAGCGGATCTTTGCGCTCGCCCTGGACGTCGGTCGCCGCACCCTGCCCTACCGCCAGCAGGGCCAGCCGTTGCCCAGGGCGCTGCAGGTGCAGCACGTGATCGCTGAGCGGCTGGTGTTCGCACCGCTGCGCGCGCGCCTCGGCCTCGACCGCTGCGAGGTGCTGCTGTCGGGGTCGGCGCCGCTGTCAAAGGCGGTGCACGAGTTCTTTCTGGCCACGGGCCTGATCCTCGTCGAGGCCTATGGCCTGACCGAGACCTGTCCCGCCGTCTCGGCCAACACGCCGGCGCGCTACAAGCCCGGCACGGTCGGCACGCTGTTCGAAGGCGTCATGCTCCGCTTCGGCGACGACGGCGAAATCTGCGTCAAGGGACCGAACGTCGTCGCCGGCTACCACAAGCGCCCCGATGACAACGCCGCCGCCTTCTTCGAGGGCGGCTGGTTCCGCACCGGCGACATCGGCCACATCGACGACGACGGCTTCCTGTGCCTGACCGACCGCAAGAAGGACCTGCTGAAGACCTCGGGCGGCAAGTACGTGGCGCCGCAGAGGCTCGAGGGCCTGCTGAAGGCGCGCCCGCTCATCGCTGAGGCCGTCGTCCTGGGCGACACTCGCCCCTACTGCACGGCGCTGCTGGTCGTCGACGACGAGGCGCTGGTGTCCTGGGCGGCGCGCACCGGCCACCCTGCCGACAAGCACGCGCCGACGACGACGGCGTACCTGCAGGAGCAGATGGACGCCGTGAACGCAGGCCTCGCCTCGTTCGAGACCATCAAGCGCTTCGCCGTCGTCGACGACGCCTTCACCGTCGACAACGGCCTTCTGACCCCGTCGTTCAAGGTGAAGCGCAAGGTCGTCGCGCAGCGCTTCGCCGCGCTCATCGAGGCGCTGTACACGACGACACCGAAGACCCACGCATGAACACGCCACCTGCCCCGAGCGACGACGACGACCGGCTGTCGTCCTGGACCTTCACGCTGCCGCCCGCGCTGATCGCGCGCCACCCGCTGCCCGACCGCGCGTCGTCACGGCTGCTGCACCTGCCCGCGACCGGCGGGCTCGTGCACCGGCAGTTCCGTGACCTCGTCGACCGCTTGCAGCCCGGCGACGTCCTCGTCGTCAATGACACCACCGTCGTGCCCGCGCGCCTCTTCGGCGAAAAAGCCGGCACCGGCGGCAAGGTCGAGGTGCTGGTCGTGCGCCGCGACAATGACGTCGCCGTCGGCTCATCGACGGCGCGGGGCGAGGCGTGGGTCGTGCTGCTCAAGGCCTCGAAGAAGCCTAGGCCCGGCTCGCGCCTCGTGTTTCCGACGCACCCGGGCAGCATGGACGCGCTCTTCGCCGTCGTCGAAGGCCCCGTCGAGGACGAGCCGGGCGCGTGGCGCATCAGCTTCGAGGGCGACGCCCTGCGCTTCGCGCAGAGCTTTGGTCGGGTGCCGCTGCCGCCCTACATGGAGCGCGAGCCCGACGCCGCCGACAAGAGCCGCTACCAGACGGTCTACGCCGACCGCGCCAAGGAGGGCTCGGTGGCCGCCCCCACCGCGGGGCTGCACTTCGACGACGCCGTGCTGCAGGCGCTGCGCGACAAGGGCGTGCAGGTAGCGCCGGTGACGCTGCACGTCGGGCCGGGCACCTTCTTGCCGGTGCACGCCGAGCGCCTGTCGCAGCACCGCATGCACCCCGAGCCGTGGTGGTTGTCGGCGTCGACGGCGACGACATTGAACGCCGCGCGCGCCGCGGGCAAGCGCATCGTCGCCGTGGGCACGACGTCGGCGCGCGTGCTCGAGAGCGCCCGGCAGGGGCTCGCCGCGGACGCGCCGTTCGTCGCTGGCAGCGGGCTGACGCGCATCTTCCTGAAGCCCGGCCACGTCGTCACCGGCTTCGATGCGCTGGTGACGAACTTCCATCTGCCCGAGAGCACGTTGTTCGTCCTGGTCGGCGCGCTCGTCGGGCGGCAGCGCATCCTCGACGCCTACGCCGAGGCGGTGCGGCAGGGCTATCGCTTCTACTCGTACGGCGACGCCTGCTTCGTCGAGGTCGTGCGTTAGGCCGGTCGGGTCAGACCGTCGACATCGCGAGGTTTTTGGCGACGGCGACGACGTAGGCGCGGGCGTCGTCGATGCTGGCGACGACGCCCGCGGCGACGCAGACGGCGGCCAGTCGGCAGGCGTCAGGTCGCCGACGACGACGTCGACCTCGAGGTCGCTGTCTTTGTCGCCCTGACCGCGCGCGCGAGCCGAACAACGTTCGGCTCGACGAGGCGGTCACCAAGCAAGGCGCTGCAGCGACGCGGTGAACGACGCCAACGTGGCCCGCTCGTGCGGCGACAGCGGCGCTCTCGGTGTCGTGGACTGCGCGCTGGCGTCGATGGGCACGCCGCGAGCGTAGCAAGGCCGGCGTCGTCAGCGCCGTCGACCGCCGCGCCCTGCCCCGGCGACGGCGGGGTCGACGTCGACGATCGCGGCGAGCATCCGCGCGATCAACGGGCGCAGCCGATCGAGGACGGCGCGCGCAGCGGCGGCGAGGACGTCAGCGTCGTCGCGCCCGACGGCGTGGACAGCAACGAGCGAAGCGAGCGACAGCGTCAACGCGCGCGCGAGCGCCACCAGAGACGGCAGCGAACGCAGCCGCGCGCCGCGTTCGAGCATCGAGACGTATTCGATGCTGGTGTCGATGCGTTCGGCCAGCGTCGCCTGCGACCAGCCGAGGGCATCACGCCGCTCGCGGATCCAAACGCCCATGCGGGCGGCCAGCGCAGCTTCTTCCTTGTTCACGACGTCGGGATAGCGGCCGACCACGACGGCGACGATGAACCGATGGTTCTGACCTGAACCATGAGTTCAACGATCGTTCAGGACAACCTCAGGGTTTGCGAACCGCTCTCGGGCGCGGAGTTCAACGATGGTCGGGGGGCGGCAATGTGTATTTAATGGCCGTGGTCGTTCTCGTTGCTATTGGCAACATCTTTATCGACGGTGGGGCGAAGTGCCTTGG
>VGSZ01000323.1 GCA_016874845.1 Deltaproteobacteria bacterium | reverse complement strand
AGGGACCGCGCGCCTGCGTCGACGCCCCGGCGCACCTGCACCATCTCGGCGACGATGGACAGCGCGATCTCGTCGGGCGTCTCGGCGCCGAGCGCCACGCCCGCCGGGCACCGCAGGAACGCCACGACGTCTTCGGCGAGGCCCTTGTGGCGACACCGCTCGCGGGTGAGCGCGGCCTTGCGAGCGCTGCCGACGACGGCGACGTAGCGCAGCGGCTGCTCGGCGTGGCGCCGCAGCACCGCCTCGGCGAGCCGCTGGTCGGCGCCGTGGTCGTGGGTCGCCACGACGACGAACGCGTCGGGGGCCCACGGCAGCGCGCGCAGGCTGTCGTCGTGGTCGTAATCGTCGACGAGCGCCGCGGCGGCGGGGAAGCGCTCGGGAGTGCGCAGCTCGTCGCGCGGATCGACGACGGTGACGTCGAAGCCGCTGCGGGCAGCGATCGCGCAAAGCGCCTCGGCGACGTGGCCGGCGCCAAACAGGATGCAGGGCGGCCGCAGACGCAGCGCCTCGATGAAGACGGTCATCGTGCCGCCGCAGCACATGCCTAGCGTCGTCGTGAGCGGCACCTCCAGCGTGCGCGGGGCGAGCGTGGCGATGACCTCGAGCGCGGCCTTGCGGACCAGGTGCTCGATGGCGCCGCCACCGACGGTGCCTTCGATGCGGCCGGCGTCGCTGCCGTCAGCGATCACCACCATCGTCGCGCCGGCCTTGCGTGGGGTGCTGCCCCGGGTGGCGACGACGGTGCACACGGCCGCGGCGGTGCCGGACGAGGCGAGCTGGGCGAGGCGGGCGGGATCGAACATCGCTTGTTCAGGGTAGCGTGGTCGGTGCGCTTTGCTCTTCACACCCTCCCTTGATCGCGGTCTGCCGACGGCGTCGTGTGTCGGTCGTTCGCCTTCGGCGCGACCTCAGGTCCGGTCGCGCCCTGCCGCGCGGCGGCGGCGGCGGCGGCGCGGCCTGCACGGACGTCGGCCCCGACCGGTCACGCCCCGTGGGCGATGGCAACGACCACGAACACGATCTGCACGAGCGCCAGCGCGAGCTTCTGCATCGGAGCCTCCACCGTGTAGGCAACGGGTGCCTGACTGCTCCCTTTGTCGCTCGCCGGCGTCGCGTTCGCCAATTTCTGCCGAAAAAAAACGGCGGCGACCGAGCGAATCCGCGCGCGCCGCCGTAGGCCCCAACAGCCGAAGCCGGCGTCGCCGCCGGCCCCGTCTTTTCTGCCAAGGGGTTGATGCCGCCTCGCTCAGCGACGCCCACCGCGGCCGCGGTCGCGGCTGCCGCGGCCCCGACCACCGCCGCCGCGACCGCGGTCACGGCCGCGGTCGCGCCCGCCGCCGCCCTGCCGGCCCGCGGCGCGCATGCGGTTCTTCTCGGAGCGCGGCTGCTGGTAGGGCACGCCGAAGTGCTGCGCCACGACCTTCCAGGCGGCGACCTCGTCGAGCGGCTGCTGGGCCGACCACAGGCGCAGGGCCAGCACCAGCAGCGCCTCGCGGAACGACGGACGCACGACGACGGCGCGGGCGTGCTGGCCGCGGCGCTTGTGGGCGCCGAGGTCGTCCTGGGCCAGAAACAGCTGCGGGATGCGCTCGCGGTCGTGCCGGGTCAGGCGCAGGCGCTCGGTCCAGCGCTCGGACGCGTGACCGAACCAGCCGTCGAACGACGTCGTCGACTGCGCCATCGCCTCGTACACGGGCACGAGCAGCGCTGACCACAGGGCCGCCGACGTGACGTCGGCGTCGCGTCGGCGTACCTCATCGAGCGCTGCGAGCATGGCGGCGAGGCGCGCCTTGCGCTCCTCGGCCGTCGGCGGGAGCGGCGGTGACGTCGAGGGCGCCGCGTGGTCAGTGTCGGCGGGCGCCGGCTCGCTCGCGCTGCCCGGGGCGATCGCCGCCGCCGCCACGGCGGCGACGGGAGCGTCCGTGGCGTCAGCGACGGTGACCGCCGGGCTGTCGCCCTGGGCGGCGTCGCCGGTGGCGGGCTCGCCCGCGGACGCGGCCTCGCTCGACGGCGTGGTCACGCCCGGGGTCATGGTCGGTGTGCTCAGCGCCGCCGTCGTCAGGCGGACGGGTCGCGCCTCGACCGGCCGGGGCTCCAGCGGCATCGCCAGCGCGTCGACCAGCTCAGGCAGGATCACCTGCACGACGCCGGCGCGCTCGCACAACGCCCACGCCGCCATGGCGTGCGTCGACGTCAAGAGGCGCAGCAGCTCTTCCTGCAGGCGCGCGGGTGCACAGCGCAGCAGGCCGGCGGCGTGCCGGGTCATCGCATCCCAGGTCTTGTCGTCGAAGCCGAAGCCAAGGCGAGTGGCGAACTTGATCGCGCGCAGGATGCGTACCGGGTCTTCCTGGAAGCGGATGTCGGGGTCGCCGATGGTGCGGACGAGCCGCGCCTCGAGGTCGCGGCGCCCGTCGACGAAGTCGAGGACCTTGCCGCCGATGGGGTCGTAGAACAGCCCATTGATGGTCAGGTCGCGGCGGCGAGCGTCCTCTTCGACGTTGCCGAAGACGTTGTCGCGTTCGACCAGCAGGTCCTCGGTCAGGTCCTCGAGGGTATCGGTCGGGTTGGCGCGGAACGTCGCTGTCTCGATGACCTTGCCGGACGGGAAGAACACGTGGGCCAGGCGGAAACGTCGGCCGACCAGGCGGCAGTTGCGGAACACCGCGCGCACCTGGTTTGGGTGGGCCACGGTGGCGACGTCGAAGTCCTTCGGCGTGCGGCCGAGCAGCAGGTCGCGCACGCAGCCGCCGGTCAGGTAGGCCTCGAAGCCCTTGGCGCGCAGGCGCTTGACGACCCACAGCGCGTCCTCATCGATGAGCGACACGGGGATCTCGGGCTGCTCGGCCATCGTCAGCTCGACGTCGGGGCGGGCGGCGACGTCGGCGGCCTCGGCGGCGGCGCCCTCGTCTTCGCCCTCGTCCTCGTCCGCAGCGCCCTCGGCGACGGCGCCGAAGTGCAGCGGGGCGTCGTCTTCGTCGGCGTCGTCGTCGTGCGCCTCGGCCCAGGCGGCCTCGTCGAGCACGCGCGGCGCGTCGGCGGAGTCGACGTCGGTCGTCGTCGTCGCGGGCTCGGTCGCGGTGGCGCCAGCGGCGGGCTCGGTGGTCGTCGCGGGTGCGCTGTTTTCGTCGTGGTCGGTCTTGGTCATGGAGCTCTCGTGGGCGCGCAGCTCAAGCGGCGCGCGGGTTCATTTCTTCGGGCCCGTGTTCAGCCCGTACAGGATGCGCAGGCCGTCGAGAGTCAGGAACTCGTCGACGACCTCGAGCGTGCGCGACACGCCTTCGAACAGGAAGGCGAGGCCGCCGGTGGCGACGACCTTCGCGGGACGGTGCGCGGGGTTCTTGCGGTCGAAGCGGTCGAAGTCGACGCCGGCGAGCTCGGCCTGGGTGCGCTCGACGAGCTCGTCGACGAGGCCGGCGTAGCCGTACAGCAGGCCCGACTGCAGCGCGTGGATGGTGTTCTTGCCGATCACCTTCGCCGGCTTCTTCAGCTCGACGCGGGGCAGCTTGGCGGCGCGGGCGAACAGCGCGTCCATGGAGATGTCGATGCCCGGGGCGATGGCGCCGCCCATGTATTCGCCGCGCTCACTGACGGCGTCGAAGGTGGTGCCGGTGCCGAAGTCGACGACGACCAGCGGTTGCTTGAAGCGCGCCCAGCCGGCCACGGCGTTCACGATGCGATCGGCGCCGACCTCGTTGGGCTGGTCGACGAGGATCGGCATTCCGGTCTTGATGCCCGGGCCGACGACGAGGGGCGGGCCGGTGAACGACCGCATGCAGGCATCGACGAAGGTGCGGTTGGCTTGCGGCACCACCGAGGCGAGGATCGAACCCTCGATGCTCGCCGGGTCGATGCGGCGCCGCTCGACAAGGCTCAGCATCAGCTCGCCCATCTCGTCGGAGGTGGCGCTGCGGTTGGTGGCGATACGGAAGTGGTGCACGAGCCGCTCGCCCGCGTACAGGCCAAGGACGGTGTTCGTATTGCCGACGTCGATCGCCAAGAGCACGAGGCGCGTTAGCAGACCCCGCCGCCGCTGGCGAGGCGTTCCGGCGGTTCGTCGGCGGCGCAGGCGGCGCCGGGGGCGCAGGCGCCATTGACCGACGCCGACCAAGGCGAAAAGCCCGCGGCGTGGCCTACTCCCACGTCCGCATCGAGTCCCTCGCCTTCGCGCTGCCGCCGCACCGGGTGACGTCGGCGGCCATCGAGGCCGAGCTGGGCGAGACCTACGCGCGCCTCGGCGTGCCGCAGGGCTGCATCGAGACCCTGGTCGGCGTGCGGGCCCGACGGTTTCAGGAAGACGGCGCCACCATCGACGAGCTGGCCAGTGACATCGTGCGACGCGCCCTGTCGCCGCGACCCGACCTGCTCGCGCGCGTCGGCATGTGTGTGTCGACGTCGGTGTGCAAGGACTATGTGGAGCCGTCGGTGGGCGCGCTGGTCGCCGGCGCGCTGGACTTCGGCCCCGAGTGCCAGACCTTCGACGTCGGCAACGCCTGCCTCGGGTTTCTGACCGGCATCGACCTGTGCGCGCGCCGCATCGACTCCGGCGAGGTCGACGTCGCCGTCGTCGTCGCCGCCGAGAGCTCGCGCCACGTCGTCGGCTCCACCGTCGAGCGCCTGAACCGCCCGTCGAGCACGCTGCAGGACTTCCGCGAGGCGCTGCCGACGTTGACGCTGGGCTCGGCGTCGGTGGCGATGGTGCTGGTGCACGAGCGGCTGGCGTCGACGACGCACACCGTGCACGACGTCGTCTTCCGCACCGACCCGCGCAGCAGCCGCATCTGCCTTGGCACGGCCGACTGGATGCGCACCGATGCGCAGCTTCTTTTGAAGAACGGCGTCGAGCTGGCGGCGCAGACGTGGGCGCAGACCCAGGCACGCTTCGGCTGGAGCGCCGACGTCGTCGACCACTTCCTGTGTCATCAGGTCGGGGCCACGCACCTCGCCACGCTGTTCAAGCGGCTCGGGCTGCCCCTTGAAAAGGCGGTGCTCACCTACCCCGAGCTCGGCAACACCGGGCCGGCGGCGGTGCCGGTGGCGCTCGGTCTGGCGCGCGACGGTTGGGAGCACGCGCCGCCGGTGTTGCAGTCCGGCCAGCGTCTGGCGCTGATGGGCATCGGCTCGGGGCTCACCGTCGCGGTGGTGGGCGTCCCCTG
>VGSZ01000322.1 GCA_016874845.1 Deltaproteobacteria bacterium | reverse complement strand
CGTCGACGCCGTGCCGATGAAGAAGTTCGACCTGATGCTCGGCATCAACCCGCGGGCGGTGTTCCTTGTGACGTCGACGGCGCTGCCGCACCTGAAGAAGTCGGGCGCCGCCGGCCGCGACCCGCACGTGCTGAACCTGTCGCCGCCGCTCCGCCTGGAGCCGAAGTGGCTGAACGGCACCAGCGCCTACACGATGACGAAGTTCGGCATGACGCTGCTGGCGATGGGCTTCGCCGAGGAGCTGCGTGACGACAAGATCGCCGTGAACGCGCTGTGGCCGCGCACGATCATCAAGACCGCCGCTGTCGACATGCTGCTCGGCGCCGACGAGAGCGAAGCCCACAGCCGCAGCCCCGAGATCATGGCCGACGCCGCGTACGCGATCCTGTCGACGCGCGGTCTAGGCCTCACGGGGTGCGCCATACTCGACGAAGAGATCCTGTTCGAGCGCGGCCAACGCGACTTCGACGGCTACGCCGCGATCGCCGGCAACAAGGACATCTGGGCCGACTTCTACGTCGACGGCTACGGCGAGGGCGCTCTCGCTCCCTGGGCGCCACGCGGAGCGTGACGACTCAGGGCGCGCCGGATGCGGGTCGTCGACAGCGTTGCTCCTCGGTCACATGACTCATCATGTTTCCTCGTTGACGCCTCGCCGCTGACCCACCCCGGCGCTCCGGACACGGTCCGGGACGCGGATCGGCTCTTTCGCAGCCTGCGGTGAAAATGGCCGAAGGCCGTTGTCGCCGAGGGCTGCGGCTCGGGCGGGGGCCCTGCCGAGCTTCGCTCGACGGGGGGCGGGTCTGGAACCGACCTGCCGAAGGGGTAGCGGGCTGTGTGGAAACGCCGCCGGCGTTTTCACCACAGCCCGCTAGCGCTCGTTCTCCTCGCGCGCGCGGCGGCGCAGGTCGCTCAGCCGGACTCCGGGGTTCGTGTGCTGCTCGCCCTCGCGGTTGCTGGAGAGAACCTGTTCGAAGGCGAGGGCCCGGGGCGCCGGGCGCGACGGGAACGGCGTGCCCCCGGGTGGCGTCGTCCCGGTGGGCGGCGGTGGCGCCGCCGGAAGCTCCGGCGCGGCAAAGGAGCCAGTTGTCGGCGCGACCGGCGCCGACGGTGCCGGTCGCGGCGCCGGTGACGATGCGGGGAGCGACGCCGCCGGGCCCAGCGGCGAGGCGGCAGCGACCTCGGCCTGCGCGCGCTGCAACCGTTGCGCGTAGCCGGCGGGCTTCTCGTCGACCGTGTCCATGCGCACGATGGCGCTTCGAGGGTCACGGCCCAACGGGTCCGACGACGTTCGGGGCCCAAGCATCGCGGCGAGCGCACCGAGGCTCGAGTCGGATCGCTTTCCCGGGCCCGGCGAGGCCGGCGGCGTCAGAGCGCGTGGGGGATCGGTACGCAGCTGCTCGCCGTCGGGCGCGGGCGGCAGCGGCGAAGACAGCTCGGCGACGCTCGCGCCGAGGACGCCGTGCACGCGCATGTTCTGGGTCGTAGTGCGCCGCGCCGACTCGCTCACAGGTGTGGCCGGCGCGACGGCACCGGGGCGTCGATCCTCGTCGGTGCGCGACAGGCTGTCGACCCGCTCGCTGGGGTCGTTGGTCGGGACGGCGTCGGCGGCCCGGTTCAGGTCGATCATGTCGGTGTTGGCGCCGTACCGCTTCGTCTCGTACTTCGTGATGCTGCCGATCTTGCGGACGATCTCGGCCATCCGCTCGGCCTGCTGGAAGATCGTGTCGACGGGTCGGCGGATGCGGGTGTCCGACTCGGGGACGCGCGTGCGCAGCATCTCAGCGTAGCCGAGCACCGACGTCAGCGGCTGGTTCAGCTCGTGCGCCGCCATCCCGGCGAGCTCGGCAGCGACCCGCGCCTTCTCGGCGCGCGTCAGGAGGTCACGCGCCTCGGAGAGCTGGCGCTCGATGGCCATGCGGTCGCGCAGGTCGGTGAACACGCCGACCGTCGCCGACTCCTCGCCGTCCTCGTAGATGATGCTCGCGCTCATGCTGACCGGCACGACCTCGCCGCTCGCCACGCGGATCTCGCGCCGCTCGGGCGCGAGGCGCCCCCGCCCCCCCCAGCGCTCGTCGCGCAGCCGACGCATGACCTCCTCGGCGCCGCCGTCGGGATACAGCTGCTCGACGTGCATCGCGCCGATGACGTCGGCGGCCTTGTAGCCGTAGACCTTCTCGGCGCCCTTGTTGAACAGGATGATGTTGCCGCTCATGTCGGCGGCGACGATGGCGTCGACGGAGCTGTCGATGAGGTTCTCGAGGAACTCCTTTGTCGTGCGCAGCTCGCCTTCCATCCCGCGCAGCTCGGTGACGTCGCGGAATGACAGGATGAGCAGACCGGTCCCCTGTCCGACGCCGCCCGCCGACAGCGACAGGACGCGCTGCTGCTGGGCGATGCGAACGCCGACGTCGAAGCTGCGCCGGAAGCGACCGTGCCGCACCTGCGCCACAAGCTCGGGCCACAGCCGCGCGCTGTCGGCCAACAGCAGGGTGGGGAAGCGCACCGAGCGCAGGTCGTCCCATGACCGACCGAGCAGCCGACGCCCCTCCTTGTTCACGTAGTGGACCCCCCCGTCGACGTCGATGACGGCGATGCCGTCGGCGGCGTACTCGAAGAAGTCCTGGTACTTCCGCAGCGCCTCGGTCTGGCGCTCGGCCTGCTCGCGCATCGTCTCGATGTGGTGGTGACGATCGCGGAACTGGTCGAAGAGCCGCGCGTTGCGGATCGCCGTCGCGCACGTCGACGCCACCGTCTGCGCGAATTGGATCTCATGCTGGCCGAGCTGCAGCGCCCGCTTGGCCGACCGCAGGAACAGCAGGCCGATCACGTTCTCTTCGTGGACGATGGGGAAGAGCGCCTGCTTGCGAACACCGCGGTCGACCAGCGACTTGGCGACGTGCTCGAGCACCGGCGTCGCGGCGACGTCGTCGATGAGCACGGGGGCCGCCGACTCGACGCAGAGCTTCAGCTCCGGATACGACGACAAGGAGATGCGCAGATCGCGCACCGAGCGGTCGTCCGAGGCCGCGACCATCACCGCCTCGTCGGCGCTGGAGTCGAGCAGGATGATCGAGCAGCGCTCGAGACCGAGCACCTCGGAGATGAGCCGGCTGACCGTGTGCAGGATCAAGCCCATGTCGAGCGACGAGGCGAGGGTCTGCGTCAACTCGAGCAGGAGCGACGCGTCGCGGCGCTGCTTGTTCAGCTCGGCGACCGAGCGCGCGACCTGGAGGTTGGCGTTGGCGCGGGCCACGAGCACGGCGTCGGTGGCGTCGAGCCCGACGAAGTCATCGAAGCCGTCGGCGAGCGCCCGCCCGGCGGCTCCGGGGTCGGTCTCGTCGCGGACGACGCCCACCAGTCGCTGCATGGCTTCGTGACGCTGCCGCCGCAGCGCGCGGGCGATGGTCTTGTCGCCGCGGCGGAGGTCGGCGTCGGCCAGCACGAGGTGTGGCCCGAGAGTCTTTGTGAATTCGAGCAGCTCGTCGACGTCGCTGGCCTCGACGGCGTTCCAGCCGTCGGCCCGCAGCGCCTCGGCGAAGCCGCGGCGACGACGCACGTCGCCCAGCGCGACGATCCCCACCGGACGCTTGTCTTCCGGACGCTGCGGCCGGGCCCGCACCTCCGGCGAGGTCTTTTCCTCCTCGAAGGAGGCGATCTCGTCTTCGCTGTTCTCGACCATGGGACCGGTCTGGTCGCCCGCGTCGTCCCGGGGTTCGTCGGTCGCGTGCTCCGCAAGGCCGCCGTCAGCCGGCGCGCCCTCAAGGGAAGACAAGTCGTCGTCATTGCGCGTCACAAATGGCGGTCTAGCGGCATCGTCGTGTTTTGGCGACGCGCGCCCGGGTCCCGGGACACCCGCCGGGGACGAAGCGCGAATTTGCTTCGTGGCCAACGAGGCAGCACCATCCGCTCCGTGGCCGCGCCATTCGTCCTGCTGGTCGTCGACGACACCATCGACCCGCTCCTGCGCGCGGCGCTGCGCGCGCGGGACCCGGCCCCGGCGGTGGTGCGCGCCGCCCCCGACGAGATCGGCGAGGTGGTGCGTCGGGCGCGAGTCGACGTCGTGGTGATCGGTCCACACCTCACCGGCGCATCGTCGCTCGCGCTGGTGGCGGAGCTCACTGCCCTGCCAGCGGCGCCGCACGTCGTCGCGCTCTTCGCCGAGCCGACCGATGTCCGGCGCGTCGAATGCGCGCGCGCCGGGGTCTGGGAACACGTCCTCCCCACGGCGGGCACTGACGCGTTCGCCCCCTGTGCGGCCCTCATCGATCGCCTGCTCCGCAACGACGCCCGCGGGGCGGCGCTGAGCGCTCAGGCGCGCCAGTTCCAGGCTCTCGTCGAAGCGTCCTCCGACGGCGTGTACATCCTCAACGAGGGGCGCTTCTCGTGGGTCAACCGCCGGTTCCAGGAGATGGTCGGGTTCTCCGCCCACGAGCTGACCGCGCCCGGGTTCTCGATGCTCGATGAGATCACGGCTCCCGAGTCGCGGGCGCTCATCCTCGAGCGTGGTCGCCGCGTCGCCGCGGGGGAGGTGCTCGAGCCGCACTACGAGTTCGTGGCGCGACGGCGGGATGGGACGACCTTCGACGCCCACGTTTCGATCGCCTACCTTGAGCTTGACGACGGGAACGCAGGCGCTCTTGGCATCATGCAGGACATCACCGAGCGGAAGCGGTTCGAGAAGGTCCTGGTGCGCAAGAACCGTGAGCTGCAGCTGCTGAACGGCCTGACCGCGACGGTCACCGCCGCCGGCGACGTCGACACGACCTTGCAGCTGGCGTGTCGCCACGTGCTGTCGATGCTCGACGTCGACGCCGCCGGTGTCTCGCTGCTGCGCCCCGACCAACGGACCCTGACCCTGCGCGCCTCGGAGCGGCTGCCGCATTACATCGCCGAGGCGCTCGCCGACGTCCCGGTGGACTCGAGCTCGCTGCTCGCGCGTGCCTTCCATAGCGGCGTCGTCGAGGTGATCCCCGACGTACGCTCCGACCCGCGCGTGACCGTGGAGCCCTTGCGCACCAGCGACTTCGGCGCTGCGGTGGTCGTGCCGCTGCGCGGACGCAACGAGCGGCGCGTGGCGGGCTCACACCGGGTAATCGGCGTCGCCTTCGCGCTGCTGCCCCGCGGGCGGTCACAGAGCGAGAGCGACAACGACTT
>VGSZ01000321.1 GCA_016874845.1 Deltaproteobacteria bacterium | reverse complement strand
CGACGAGAACGCCGGCGCGTCGCCAAGCACGTGGGCGCGCCAGCCGCGCTCGACGATGGACCAGTCGGACTCGTAGCGGTCCATCGTCACGAACATACGGCCACCGCCCGAGGCGATGGCGACGTCGACGCCGCGCCCCGCCAGCGCCGCCGCCTTCGCGTCGACCTGCGCGATGTACTGCGTCGAGGAGCCATCGGGCACGTCGCGACCGTCGAGCAGCACGTGCAGGCGGATGCGCTTCGCGCCTCGCGCCGCGGCGCCGTCGACGAGGGCGAGGATCTGATCGAGCCGTGAGTGCACGCCGCCGTCGGACAAGAGCCCGATCAGGTGCAGCGTGCCGCCGGCGGCGAAGCGCTGCTGGACCCGCGCGAAGCCGTCGCCGGTGAACAGCTGGCCCGACGAAAGCGCCGCGTCGACCAGCGCCGCCCCCTGCTGCACGACGCGACCGGCGCCGAGCGCGTTGTGGCCGACCTCGGAGTTGCCCATATCGTCGTCGGTGGGCAGTCCGACGGCGGTGCCGTGGGCCTTCAGCGGCATGAACCGGCCGGGCTCGGCCATCAGCCGCCGCAGGTGGGGCGTGTGCGCGCGGGCGACGGCGTCGAAGCCGTCGCCCGCGCCGAGGCCGACGCCATCGAGGACGACGAGCAGCAACGGACCGGTGGGCTTCTTGTGGGTGGCGTGCGGGGCGAGACGGAGGTCGGTCACGGGTCACCTCGAGGCGCTTGCTCCCGCCGGCAACGGTGGGGCGCCGGCCAGGACCGTGCGGCACCGGGTCGACGTCCGCAAGGCCGTCGCCGGCTGCCTCGGACGTGCGACGTCGACGGCGCCGCGGTAGGGTGCGGCGCATGTCGTGTCGGTCATCTCGTCGGTCACGGGTGCTGCCGGTCGCGTCGGCCTCGCTCGCGTGGACGCTGCTGTGTGGCCTGGCTGCGCCGGCGAAGGCGGTCCCGGTCAGCGTCCTCGGTACGAACGATCTGCACGGCCGCGTCGAGCGCACGGCGGCCCTGGCCGGCCACCTGAAGGTGCTGCGTGCCGCCCGGGAGCAGGCCGGCGGCGGCGTCGTCCTCGTCGATGCCGGCGACATGTTCCAGGGGACGCTCGAGAGCAACCTCGGCGAGGGGCGCGTGGTCGTCGACGCGTACAACGCCCTCGGCTTCCACGCCGCGGCGGTGGGCAACCACGAGTTCGACTACGGCCCGGTGGGTCCGGCGGCGACGGTGACCCGCCCCGAGGACGACCCCCGCGGCGCGCTCAAGGCGCGGGCGCAGCAGGCGCGATTTCCGTTCCTGGCCGCGAACACCATCGACGAGGCAACGGGCCAGCCGGTTGCCTGGCCGAACTTTCGCCCGTCGACGCTGGTCACCGTCGGTCGTGGCGCGCAGGCGGTAAAGGTCGGCATCGTGGGGGTCACCACCATCGACACGCCGCGGACGACCATCGCCGGCAACGTGCGCGGGCTGCGCTTCGCGCCGCTGCTCGAGACCGTGCTGCGCGAGGCGACCCGGCTGCGCGCCGACGGAGCCCGCGTCGTCGTCGTCACCGCCCACGCCGGCGGCAAGTGCGATGAGGCAGCCATCGCACCGCCGTTCTCCGACCTGTCGTCGTGCGACGGCAACGCCGAGATCTTCCGTCTGGCGCAGGGGCTGCCCGCGGGTCTGGTCGATGTCATCGTCGCCGGCCACACGCACCAGGCGCTGGCGCACGTCGTTCATGGCGTCCCCATCGTCGAGGCTTGGGCCAACGGCCGCGGCTTCTCGCGCGTCGATCTCGAGGTCGACGACGCCGGTGTACGGCTGCTCGGCGTCCACGCGCCCCGCCGGGTGTGTGGCCCGAAGGCCAACGACGACGCTCCCATCGCGGCCTGCGCGCCCGAGCCGTACGTCCCCGGCGTGGCCACGATCGGCGACACCGGCAACGGCGCCGGCAGCGCCGCGGGCCCGAACGCCAACAAAGATAGCGCCGTGCGCGTCGAGGTCGATCATGCTCTGCTGGCGCGCCTCGGGCCGGCGCTCGCGCAGGCCCGCAAGCAGCGCGCGCGACCGCTGGGCGTCGTCGTCGACGACGAGATCCAGCGCGGTTACGACAAGGAGAGCGCGCTCGGCAACCTGTTCGCCGATCTGATGCGGACCGCCATGCCCGGCGCCGACGTCGCGCTGATGAACGGGGGCGGCATCCGCGCCCACCTGCCCGCCGGGCCGCTGACCTACGGCGCGGTCTTCGAGATGATGCCGTTCGACAACCGCTTCGCCACCGTGAAGCTGACGGGCGCCGAGCTGCGGCGCGTGTTCCAGCACAACCTGTCCTCGACGAAGAAGGGCGGTCTGCTGAGCGTCAGCGGCCTGACGCTGTCGACGCGCTGCGTGCAGGGCGAAGCCCGCGTCACGCTGGTGCGCCCCGATGGACGACCGGTGGCCGACGAGGACACGCTCGTCGTGACGACCACCGACTTCGTCGCGCTCGGCGGTGACGGCGGGCTCGGCGTCGCCGAGGACCGCGTCGCGCTCGACGAAGGCGAGCCGATTCGCGAGCACCTCGCCCGGGTGCTGGCGGCGCGGGGGGGCCACGTCCGCAGCGCGTCCACGCTCCACGCGGCGACGCCGCGGATGCACACCGACGGACAGGCCGGCGCGCGCTGCCTGCCGCCCTCGTCGCCGACAACCCCGCATGCGTCACCGCCGGCATCACCGCCGGCATCACCGCCGGCATCACCGCCGGCATCACCGGCGGCATCACCGGCGGCATCACCGGCGGCATCACCGGCGGCATCACCGGCGGCATCACCACCGGCGGCGTCGCCGTCCGGCGCGCCGTCGACGGCGAAGGCACGCTGAGCGCAAGGAGGACCGACGATGGCGACGCGCAAGAGCTGGACGATCCGGCCCTTCGAGCCTGGCGACGACGACGCTGGCCTGGCCCGCCTGCTCCTGAGCGTGGCAAGCTTCGACGGCAGCGTCGCGGCGTGGTCGGCGCAGGCCATCGCCATGCGAATCGGGCACCCGGCCTCGCACGGCGGCACGGCCTGGCGCGTTGCGGTGGCCAACGGCGCCGTGATCGGCGCGCTGGTGGTCTCATTCCTCGGCACGCTGCGCACCGGGTTCACCCTGGCGGTGAACCCCGCCTTCCGACGACAGGGCATCGGGCGGGCGCTGCTCGAAGCGGCCCCGCCTGGCCGCCGCCTTTTGTGCAGCAGCCGCGAGAGCGTCCCGGGAGCGACGGCGCTGCTCACCGCTGCGGGCTTCCTCGAGCGTCACCGCTCGGTGCTGCTCCGACGCGACGCCTCGGGCACCCGCTCCCTCGACCCTGCCGAAGGGTTTCGCGTCGCCGAGGACGAACGCAGCGACGCCCGTCGGGCCATCGTCATGCTCACCGCCCTCGACGACGAGGCCGATGACGACCGTGGCTGGATGAAGATCCGGCTCGCCCGGCCCCGCTGCAAGGCGCTGTACCTGCAAAGCACTGGCGACGGCGCCGACGTCGGCATCTGCCTGGTGGGGCCGTGCGATCGCGCCAAGAAGGGCGAGCGCTCGGCGTCGGGCGACGCGGTGGTCGGTGTCCTCGAAGAGGTGGGCCTCAGCAAGGCGATGCGCGGCCGGGGGCTGTCCCGCGCCCTCGTCCGCGCCGGCATGCGCGCCGTCGAAGACGCCGGCTTCCGCATCGTCGAGGCCAGCGCCGACAAGCGCCGTGAAGCCGCCGTCGATCTCTACCGCAAGGAAGGCTTCGAGCCCGTCGACGAAGAGCTCCACTGGATGCGCCGCGAGGACGGCCCGGCGCCGGTGCAGCGCGGACAATCTTGACCGGCGCGACAATGCCGTCGACGCTGCGGGCCATGAAGAAGAAGGTCTCGCCCTCGTCTGAGTCGAAGTCGTCGCCCCGCGCGCGCCCGGCCCGCGCCACCGCGCCGCGATCGAAGGCCAACGGGGCCGCGAAGTCGAAACCCAAGGCGGCGCGGAAGCCACGGTCGTCGTCGAGGGTGTCGGCCCCGCCGAGCGCGGCGTCAGCCCCGGTGCCGTCCGGGACGACCGCCGCGCCCTCGGCTTCGGCGGCGCGGGCCGTGGCCGCCCGCGCCCAAGCCCTCGAGGCGGTGTTCACGGCGCTGGGAGCGCGCGACCCGGCGCACTGGGCGCGCTCCCACGTCGAGGGCGGCGTCGATCAGATCGGCCGCTTCGTTTTCCTGCGCGCGCTCTGGGGCCGCGTCGTGCGCGACGGCCGCTTCCTCGACAAGGTGCGCAAGGAGCGCACCGAGTTCAGCTACGTCGTCGAACGGCTGCTCGTCGCTGGTGTCGACGAGGCCGATCTGGTCGCGCTGGTGCGGGCGATGCAGGTGCGGCTGCTGGTCGACACGTGTCAGATCGTCGACGACCCCAGCGACAACGACGAGGGCGTGCGCTGGGGGCTGTGGCGCATGGACAAGCGCGGCCTTCCCCTTTGGCAGCTGGGCGACCTGCGCCTCGACGTACTCGAGGTCGACCCCGCCGATGACGTCTGACCCGTCGAAGCGCGCGCAATGAAGCAGGCCGTCACCGTCGACATCGTCGCCACCGCCGCCGCCGCCGTCCTCGGCGCGCCGCCGACCCACGTGGTCGAGCTGCTGCCGCGGGGGACGCTGCGCAGCTTCCGCTGCGACGGACCGAGCCCGTTGACGGTGCGGGTCGACGAAGACCCGGCGAGCCGGCGCGTCGACGTCGAGGCCCTGGCCTTCGCGGCGCTGCGCTCGGCGTCCGAGCCGCCCGTCGTCCCCGAGCTGAAGACGCGCCACCTGCTCCACGGCCGCGACGGGATCGAGCGGCGCTTCCTCGCCTACGAGTGGATCGACGGCCGCACCCTCGATGCGCGGCTGGCGCCGGTGCGGGCGCGCGAGCTCGGCGCGCTGTTCGCCGAGCTGCACGGGGCGCGCGTGCTGGACCTCTGGGGCCGCCTGCCGTCGGCGCCGATGACGCTCCTCGATGGCTTCCGCCGCGTCGGCGATCACCTGAAGACGTGGCTCGCAGCGCGCGAGGCCGATGGGCTCGGTCCCGACCTGCTCACGCTGGCGGTGTCCGACCTGCAACGGGCGCTGCGTCCGTGGGTCGTCGCCCAGGACAATCGCTTCCGCGTCGCCCGCCGACGCTCCCTGTGCCACGGTGCTCCGGAGCCGAACTTCGTGATCGCCCGCGCCGAGCGGGGGTGCCGCC
>VGSZ01000320.1 GCA_016874845.1 Deltaproteobacteria bacterium | reverse complement strand
GGCGAACGGCGTGACCAACTCGACGGCGACGTTGACGTTCGCGATCAGCGACAGGTCGTCGCCGACGCTGCAGGTGATCGACGAAGCCAGCGCCGATACGCTGGATGTCACGCTGTCGTCGCTGACGCCGCCCCGCACACGCAACGGCGAGCCCGTCGACGACCTGCTCGTCGACGGCGATCGGCTGGCGTGGCGCTTCTCGGAGGCGATGGACGTGACCTCCACCGCCGCCGGCCTGCAGGCGCTGCTGACGGCGCTGCCGCGCGCCGACGCCAACAATGTCGTCAACCCGGCGACCTTCGAGTTCGTCGTGCAGGACGGCGGCAGGCGCTTCCACTACGACCTGAAGCCCGGCGAGCAGCTGCAGCTGCCGCCCACCTTGCAGCTCGGCGCGCTCGATCCCGCGACGGTCACCGATCGGGTCGCTGCCGACGACGTCGCCCTCGCCATCGCCGCCGGGCAGGCGCCAAAGCTGTCGCGGGCGCGGGTCATGGTGCGTCCGGTTCTGCGCGTGCAGGACGGGCTCGACACGATGGCCGTGGTGCTCGGCGCGGGGCCGCGCGACAACGGGGCGCTCGAGGCCGGCGACGCCCTCGTCTTCGACTTCACGAAGACGATGGATGCGCCGTCGACGGCGCGGGCGCTGGCCCGGATCGTCGCTGACGGGGCGGTCACCGGCGCCGTACGCCGCGGGTCGTTCGCCGTCGACGCGGTGGCGGCGCAGATCGTGCGCGGTGACAACGACATCGCCCGCGGCGCCCGCCTCACGCTGACGCTCCTCGGCGACCAGCGCTTCGACGTCGTCGGCGACGCCCTCGTGCTGTCGGCCCTCGACGCCACTGCCGTCGACGTCCACGGCGTTCCCCTCGCTTCGGGGCAGGTGCCGCAGATCGGGCGGGCGCGGCTCGACCCGACGGTGCCGCCGTCGTTGGCGGCGGTGACGGCGGCGCGCGCGCCGACGACGCCCTGCGGCGACGGCGCGCTGGCCGCTGGCGACACGGTGACCTTCACCTTCAGCGAGCCATGGGCCGCGGCGTCCGTCGAGGCGGCGAAGGCTGCGGTGGCAGCGGCCCTCGGTGCGCGCCTGACCAGCGGAGCGGTGAGCGCCGCGGACGTCGCCAGCGCCGACGGGGCGGCGTTCATCGCGCGGCTACCGGCGGGGGCGTCGTTGTCGACGACCGCTGACCTCGAGTTCGAGGTGTCGCCCGCGGGTCTGGTGGACGCCAGCGGGCTCGGCGCCGAGCGCCTGACGGCGGCACTGTCGGCGACCGACGTGCTGCTGGCGTCGCTGTCGGTGTCGCACAACCTCGTGGTCAACGACGGTCGCTTCGTCGCCGGCGACGCGCTGACGCTGACGTGGAGCTGCCAGATGGACGAGGCGCTGACGCTGGCCGCGGTGCAGGCCGCCGTCGATCGTACCTTCGGCGACGGTGTCGCGCGCACCACCACCGTCGACCAGGTCACCTACGTCGTCACGGTGCTGCCGGGCGAAGAGCTGGTCGTGCCGGGGCAGGCGTCGCTGTCGATAGGCGACGTGGCCACCGACGCCGACGTGATCGCCGAGGCCGACGACGACCTCGCTGACGGGCGCGTCGCCGTCGCGGGCCCGTTCGTGCTGCCGTTCGACGACGTGCCAGTGGCCGATGTCACGCTGCGCTACGTGCCGGGCAGCGCCGACGGCGACACCGCGCTGTTTCGCGCCGACGCCCCGCTGCGGGCTGGCCTGTGGTCGTTGTCGGCGCTGGCCGGCGCCCTGACCCGCGCCCGCGTCGAACTGCCGGTCGTGTTTACCGACCTCGAATAAAGACGCGGCGACGAGTAGGCGGCGACGGAGACGCGACGACGACGACGCGGCGCCGAAGGAGCGGCAGCGCGGCGGTCAGGGCGTCGTCCCGGTCGGCGTGGCTACTGCGCCGACAGCAGCGCGGCGCGCGCGGACTCGATGTGCTCGCGCGGCAGGTGGCGCTCGATGCGGGCGAGCACGTCCATGCGGTCGACGAAGTCGGAGATGTAGTCGAGGTTGTCGGTGTCGAGACGCAGCACCTCGGACTGGGTCCAGCCTTCGAGCCAACGGTCGTACAGGTCCTGCAGCAGGCGCAGATAGGCGACGGGGATCGACTGTTCCATCGCCCGGCCGCGGAGCTTGATGCGCTGCTTCGTCGTCTTCAGCGAGCAGCGGAGATAGATCAAAAGGTCGGGTGGACGCAGGGAATTGCAGGTCGTGCGGTAAAGCTCCTGGTAGGTCTTCCAGTCGCGATCGGTCATCCGCTTCGACTCGTGCAGCGCGGTGGCGAAGATCTCGGCGTCCTCGTAAATCGTGCGGTCCTGCACGACGATTCCCGGGGTGCGTCCGAGCTCCTGGTGGATGCGGAACTTGTGCGTCAGGAAGTACACCTGACTGTGAAACGCCCAGGCACTCATGTCCTGGTAGAAGTCGGCGAGATACGGATTTTCGTCGTTCGGCTCGAAGAACGGCTGCACGCCGTACGTGCGGCAAAGGAAGTCGACGAGCGTCGACTTGCCCGCGCCGATGTTGCCGGCGATCGCGATGTAGATGCGCTCTTTCATCCCCGCCCTCCCGCGATCACCCACCGCGCGAAACCGATCTCGGCGGCGGAGATCATGCGCGGGCGGCACAGGGTGTTCTCGTCCCCGGGACCGCGTCAACGGCGGCGGTGTCGGCGTCCGTGGCGCGGCGAACCCGACGTTGCGATGGCGTCGGGACGCGCCCGTCAGCGGGGAAGGGGCGTGCGCGGCAGCAAGGCGGCCCGGAAGAAAATTCGCAGGGTGGGGTCTTGCACGCCATCGTCGGCCCATGGGTTCGGGTCCGGGCGCCACCGCGTTCAGCCGACTGCGCGAGATCGCCGCGGTGATGGCCCGGCACGGCTTCGCGCCGACGATGCGCACGATGCCGCTGGTGCGCGCCTTCGCCTCCGAGGACGACGTCGCCCGCCGCGCGCGGCCCGCCGCCGAGCGCTTCGCGGCGATGCTCGAGGAGCTCGGGCCGACGTTCGTGAAGCTCGGCCAGATCCTGTCGACCCGCGCCGACCTGCTGCCCCCGGACTTCGTCGCCGCGCTGTCGCGGCTGCAAGATCAGGTGCCGCCGTTTCCGCTCGACGACGTCCGGCGGACGCTTGCCGAGGCCTGGGGGCTGCCCCCGGCGCAGGTCTTCGGCGATCGCTTCGCGTCGTTCGACGAGAC
This sequence comes from Deltaproteobacteria bacterium, assembly GCA_016874845.1. Lineage (GTDB taxonomy): Bacteria > Myxococcota > UBA727 > UBA727 > VGSZ01 > VGSZ01. The sequence continues at coordinate 1,990 of VGSZ01000320.1, read as the reverse complement.
GCCGCTGGCGTCAGCGTCGATGGCGCAGGTGCACGCCGCGGTGCTGAAGGATGGCCGCGCTGTCGTCGTCAAGGTGCAGCGGCCGGGGATCGCCGCGTCGGTGCGCAAGGACAGCGAGATCCTGATGCTGGTCGCGCAGCTGCTGGAGCGCGTGGTGCAGGAGGCGAGCACGTACCACGCCGTCGACCTCATCACTGAGTTCAAGACGGCGCTGCACGGTGAGCTTGACTTCCGCCGCGAGCAGAAGAGCCTCGAGGCGTTCGCGAAGAAGAACGCCGGCCGGCCGGGCGTGCACGTGCCGTACTCGGTGCCCGAGCTGTCGGGCGGCACCGTGCTCGTGATGGAGCGGCTCCATGGCCGGCGGATCACCGAGCTGGCCGGGCAGCCCGACCGCGCGGCTCGCGTCGTCGAGCGCCTGGTCGAGGTCGCCTTCGAGCACGTCTTCGTCGACGGCCTGTTCCACGGCGACCCCCATCCCGGCAACCTGCTCATCGACGATGAGGACCGCGTTGCCTTCATCGACTTCGGGGTCGTCGGCACCGTGCCGCGCGAGACGCAGGATCGCCTGCTGACGCTCCTGCTGGCGCTGTCGCTGCGCGACGTCGACACGCTGGCCCGCATCGTCGTGCGCCTCGGTGACGTCGACAGCCGCGTCGACCTGGTGCCGTTCCGCGCGGCGCTGCAGGCGCTGCTCGATCGCTACTTCGGCCTGAGCCTTGGCGAGGTCGCCACCGGCGCCGTCTTCGCCGACCTCGTCGACCTGTCGACTCGCTTCGGCATCCGCCTGCCCCGCGAGATGGCGATCCTGTCGAAGGCCTCGGTCTCCATCGACGGCGTCGTCCGCGCGCTGCACCCGCGCTTCGATCCGTCGGCGATGATCGCCCGGCGCGCCGAGGAGCTGCTGCGCCAGCGCCTCGACCCGCGCGAGTGGAAGAGCGGCGGCCTGCGCACCGCGCTCCAGCTCGGTCTTGTCGTGCAGGAGCTGCCGCAGCAGCTCGGCCAGGCCCTGCTCGACCTGGAGCGCGGCCACGTACAGGTCACCGTCAAGAGCGAGGCCCTCGAGTCGCTCAACGCCACCCTGCGCGGCATGAGCATGAGCATCTCCGGTGGCATCCTTGCCGGCACGCTGGTGCTCGCCGGGTTCTTCACCCTCGATCGCGCCGGTCTTACGCAGAAGTTCGCGCCGCTCATCGCTGGCGGCGCCTTCGCCCTCGCCAGCGGCTGCTTCGGCGTCGCCTTCGGTTGGTACCTGTCGGGCGGACGCCTGCCCAAGCTGACGTTGGCCCGCCTGATCGCCGGCCGCGCCCGCCGCGTCGAGCAGCGCACCACTCCCACCGAGGCGCCGTGAGCGCGCTCCTCCAGGTCGACGCCCTCGTGCTCGCGCTCTCCCCGATGCCGGCGCGGCGCACGCTCGGGCCGGTCTCGCTGCAACTTGGCCCCGGCGAGCTCGTGGGCGTCGTCGGCCCGTCGGGCGCCGGCAAGACGCTGCTGCTCGCCACGCTGGCCGGCCTCGCGCCGCGGGCCATCCTGCGCGGTCACGCCAGCGTGCAGCGCCCGGTGGCGATGGCCTTCTCCCACGACGCCCTCGACGACAGCGACACCGCCCTCGACAACGTCGCTGTCGCCGCGGCCGCCGCCGGCGTCGTCGACCCACGGACAGCAGCGCGCACGCTCCTCCTGCGCCTCGGGCTCCCCGACGACGCGCTCGCGCGCCGACCGCGCGCGCTGTCGGGCGGACAACGCAAGCGCGTCGGCGTCGCCCGCGCGCTGGTCGTGCGGCCGCGCGTGCTGCTGCTCGACGACCCCACCGCCGGGCTCGACCCCGACACCGCCGACGAAGTCCTCGCTGTGGTAGCCGCCGTGGCCGCCGACGCAGCGATCCTGCTGGCCACGCAGGACGTCGACGTCGTGCTGCGCCGCGCCCGGTGCGCGCTGCTGCTGCGTCCCGGCGGCCGGCAGGTGGTCGCCAATATCCTCGACGCCGACGCGC
>VGSZ01000319.1 GCA_016874845.1 Deltaproteobacteria bacterium | reverse complement strand
GTCGCCACCGCCGGGACGTCACCACCGCGGACCGCGACGCGGACGCCCCCTTCGAGCGCAACGGCGAAGGACTGCTGCGCCCGCGGCGGCAGCTGCACACGGAGGAGGCCGCGCTTCAGCAGGACACCACCGTCGACCACGCGCAGGTGGGCGCCGTCTCCCGCGACGACGTCCGCGTTGCGGAACCGCAGGCGCGCCTGACCAAGACGCGCCACGCGCACCTGATCACCGTCGTCGAGGCGCAGGTTCGGCGCGACGACGAGCGCCCCGTCGCCGCCCCGCAGGCGGGACCGGCGCCCCTCGGACGCCGTGGCCTCGACGTCGCCGACGGCGTCGAGGACCGCCGCGACGTGGCCGCGGAACCCCCAGGGCACACCGTGATCGCTCATCGCGGCCAGCGGCAGGCCGACGGCCACGAGCAGCAGGAACGCAGCGACGACGAGACGGAGCGTCATGGGGCGCGGCGGTCTTCGGCGATTACTGGCGACGCGTCAAACACCCCCAGCGTCTGGCCGGACGCCGTGGTCGACCGATGCCGACCACGGAGACGGCGCGCAGGCCTGCATGATCCACTTCGCACTCGTCCTCGACGGGAGCGAGAAACACCGAGCGGTGTGCTGAAGAACGCAAAGCGTTTTCATCACCCTGCTAGCGTGCGCCCCGTGAACCGCGTCTTCGTCGCTCTCCTCGTCGCCGCCATTGTCGTTGCCCTCGCCCGCGACCTGCTGCCGGCCCGCGTCGTCGAACGCGCGTTCCCGGCCCGACCGCCCCCGCCGACGTGCGCCGCCGTCGTCGCGTGGCGTGCGGGCTCGCTGCACGCGGCCCCCGACGCCTCCGCCGCCGTCGTCGGCGCCCTGAGCGCCGGCGAGTCGCTGCGGCGGATCGGCGGTCGCTCCGGCGGCGAGGGGGCCACGACGTGGCACGAGATCCAGCGCGGCGACTTGCGCGCATTCGTGACCGCCGACGTCGCCACCTGCCCCCTCGACAGCGCGGTGAAGGCGCTGACCCAGAAGATGCTCGACGCCGCGAACGACGCCGCCAAGCTGGCGCTCGCGCTGGTCGGCGTGCTGGCGCTGTGGACCGGGCTGATGCGCGTCGCCGAAAAGGCGGGGCTGGTGGCGCTCCTCGCGCGGCTGCTGCGCCCGCTGCTGGTGCGGCTGTTTCCCGAGGTCCCCGCCGACCATCCGGCCATGGGGGCCATCGTCATGAACATGGCCGCCAACCTGCTCGGTCTCGGCAACGCCGCGACGCCCCTTGGCCTGCAGGCGATGAAGCACCTGCAGGACTTGAACCCGATGAAGAAGACGGCGACCAACGCGATGGCGTTGTTTCTGGCGCTGAACACGACGCACCTGACGCTGGTGCCCGCCAAGACCATCGCCGTGCGGCTGGAGTACGGCTCGACGCAAGCGACCAACATCGTGCTGCCGACCATCCTCGCCACGGCGTGCGGCATGCTGGTCGCCGTCGTCGCCGCGAAGCTGCTGCAACGACGCTTTCCCCTCACGGACCCGCCAGATGGAGAGCCCGCGCCAGCCTCGAGCGCCGACCCGCAGGGAGGTGCGTGATGGACTCGCTGCGCGGCTTCGCCGACGTCTTCGCCGACGCCACCATTCCGCTGTTCGTGCTCGGGATCGTCGTCTTCGCGGCGGCGCGCGGAGTGAAGGTGTACGAGGTCTTCATCGAAGGGGCACGCGAGGGCTTCGACACCTCGGTGCGCGTCATCCCGTACCTCGTCGCGATCCTCGTCGCCGTCGGCGCCGTGCGCTCGGCAGGGCTGCTCGACCTGCTGTCGCAGGCCCTGGCGCCGGCGCTGGCGCTCATCGGCGTGCCCGCCGAGACCCTGCCGATGATGCTGATGCGTCCGCTGTCGGGCGCCGGCGCCGACGGGGTGATGATCGAGCTGATGAAGACCCACGGTGCCGACTCGGTGCCGGCGACGACGGCTGCCGTGATGTCGGGGGCGGCGGACACGACGTTCTACATCCTCGCCGTCTACTTCGGCTCCGTCGGCATCGAGCGCGTCCGGCACGCGCTGTGGGCCGGGCTGCTGGGCGATCTGGTCGGGCTGTTGGCATCGGCGTGGTTCACGCAGTGGCTCGTGTTTGGCTGACGCTCAAAGGCGCGTGGGCGTAGACGACCAACGCCGGCCTCACCCGTGGCGGGCCCGCCACCACCCCCCGCCCTTTTGCGGGGGGCCAGCGGCTCGGGGGGCGACGTGCGCGGGGGCGCGGCGGGCGGCGTCGCGGCCGGTGGCTCGCCGGCGACGGGCTGCTTCGGCGGATTCAACAGCCGCATCAGATGGTCGAGGAAGGTCTTTCGCGCCTGCGGCATGTCGTTCTTGCGGCCGCAGGCGTGCTCGCGTTTCGCGCAAGAGTTGCGCTTCGACCGGGACTCGTTGACGTCACGGCCGAAAGTGTGGGGTCGGTCCGCGCTGGGCGGCGTCTGCGACCGCGAGTGACAGTCACGACGAACCGCGGGCTGGGACCGGCCGACCGACGAAGCACTACCGCACACGGGCATCCCCGAAGTCTTGAGCACCACGAGCCGACGACGCGGCGGGTAGCGCACTCGCGATGCCAGACGCACCGCCCCTGGTAAGTCATCGATTTTCTGAAATTCTGGTCCATGGCTTTGCGGATCCGCGCGGTCAGTGGGCAGGCGCTTCGCAACGAGGACACAGCGCATCCGGCCGCCGCGCAGGGAATGAGCAAGTCGATCGCGCGGTTGCCGGCCTGTGTCCTGCGCCTACACCGACCGCGAGGTGTTCATGCGTCTTCCCGTCGTTTCCCTGGCCTTGTCCCTCCTGCTGCTCTCGGCCAGAGCGCAGGCTGACGCCGCGCTGTGGACCGAGCGTCCGTCTACGCCAGCGAAGGTCGCGCTGCCCTCGTTGGCGCCGCTGGTCCGCGACGCCGGCGCCGCCGTCTTGACCATCGAGGTCGAGAGCCAGACCGCCGCCGCCATGGACCCACGGGCGTTTCGCTTCTTCGGGATGGAGGTGCCCGACCAGCGCCAGCGCGGTCAGGGGACCGGATTCCTCATCCACCCCGACGGCTACGCGCTGACCAACCACCACGTCGTCGAGAACGCGACGAAGATTCGCGTGCGCATCGGCGGTCGCACCGAGGTCATCCCCGCCACCGTGGTTGGCGACGACCCGCGGACCGACGTCGCGCTCATCAAGCTCGAGGGCAGGAACCCCGCCGGTGGCCCTTGGCCGTCGTTGCCCCTCGGCGACTCGGACGTGCTCGCCGTGGGCGACTTCGTCGTTGCCATCGGCAACCCGTTCGGCCTGTCGCAGTCGGTGTCGATGGGAATCCTGTCGGCGAAGGGGCGCCGGGACATCGCGCCGTCGGGGCGACAGGGCCTGTACGACTTTCTGCAGACCGACGCGTCCATCAACCCGGGAAACTCGGGCGGGCCGCTGTTGAACCTGGCCGGCGAGGTCATCGGCATCAACTCGGCAGTGAACGCCGCCGGTCAGGGCATCGGCTTCGCCATCCCGGTGAACCTCGTGAAGAAGCTGCTGCCCGACCTGAAGGCGCGCGGGCACGTGCAGCGGTCGTGGATCGGCGTCGCCATCGGGCGGGTGGACCCGTCGCTCGCCCCTGAGCTCGGGCTTGACCGTCCGCGCGGCGCGCTGGTGACGCAGGTGGTGCCGCAGGGGCCGGCGTACAAGGCGGGGCTCAAGCCCGGCGACTTGATCACCAAGTTCGACGGCAAGGTCGTCGAGGACAGCTCCGATCTGCCGCTGCTGGCGGCCACCGCGGGTGTCGGCCGCACGGTGCAGATCGAGCTGCTGCGCGAACGCGAGCTGCGCTCGGCGCGGCTGACGTTGGCCGCGGTCCCCGACGCCGGCGAGGGCAGCGGCGGGGGCCGGCTGGAGCGCGGACGCGCGAACGTCGAGCGGAGCACGCGCATCGGGGTGCGCATCGACACGTTGGACGACGAGCTGCGCGCCCGGCTCGGGCTGTCCGGCCGGCAGCACGGCGCGGTGGTCGTCGGCGTCGAGCCCAGCAGCGTCGCCGCCGAGGCGGGGCTCGTCCCCGGCGACGTCGTCATCGAGGCCAACGGTGTCGCCGTCGCCGACCGCGACGACTTCGTGCGCGCGCTCGACAAGGTGGCGCCGGGCAAGATCGTGAAGCTGCTGGTGCTGCGTGAGGGCGCGACGACGTTCGTGGCGCTCGTGAAGCCCTGAGGCGGACCCACCCGGGGGATCGCCAGAGTCGAACCGCCCGGGGACAATCGGGGGAACGTCCCGTCGGTGCAGAGCGTTGAAGCCAAAAGGCGGCGTCGGAGGAGTCGAGGTCGATCACGGTCCGGGGACCCGCGGGTTTTGGCGGGGGAGGAACGATGGATCGCGCATGCCGTTTGCTCGCGTCGGGAACGCTGGCGTTCTCGTTGTCGGTTGCGCTGGCGTGCGGGCCCGAGGACGAGCCGGCGCGTCGCCCCCGACGTCGTCGCTGGCGACGCGCCGGCTCCTGGTCGCCGGTTCACCGAAGCCATCGATGGCCGACTGGAGGGGGACATCGGCCCGGCGTCGGGTGTCGATGGCCCCTCGGACGTGCTGTCGGCGTGGCACGGCGGCGAGGTCGCCTCGGGGGAGAGCGTCGTGACGCTGCCCGACCGCGTCGTGATGTTGTTCGCGTCGTCCGGTCAGCCGGGGGCGCGCGCGACCCTGGGGATGCGCCGTTCGTGCACGCTCTCGCAGCGCACGCTGGATGAGCCGTCGCTGGCGCTGCACCGGCAGCGCCGTGAACCGCTACGACGAATCCGACGCCGCTGCCGACGTCGTCGAACTGGTCGTGGACGCCGTGCCGGAGGGTCCTGACGGGGCGCTCGACGTGGTGGTCACCGGGCACTTCGACGGCGCCATCGCCGCCAGCGCGGTCCCGCTGCCGCCCTGAAGGCAGTGGTGGCGAGGGCTCACACGCGCCCCCGCCGGCCCGGCGCGACGGCGGCGACGAACGCGGGGTGTTTGCAGCCGCCGCGCCGTCAGGCACGAGGTCGGCATGCGCGTCACCTTGTTCCGCCACGGCCTCGCCCACGACCGCAGCGACCCCGCCTGCCCCGCCGATCCCGAGCGCGCGCTCACCGACGAGGGCAAGAAGAAGACGCGCCGCGCGGCGAAGGGGCTCGGCGTCGTCGGCTGCCGCCCGACGCGCATCCTCACCAGCCCGTACGTGCGCGCGCGCCAGACCGCCGAGCTCGTCGCCGAGGTGCTCGGGCTCGGCGCCGACCGCATCACGACCACCGAGGCGCTGCTGCCCGAGA
>VGSZ01000318.1 GCA_016874845.1 Deltaproteobacteria bacterium | reverse complement strand
AAGTGGGCGGGCAGGCGCCTCAGCGTCGACAGCAGCCGACGCGTGCGCCATGCGCCGCCGCTGAAGGCGAGGAACAGCACGACGCCGAGCAGGAGCCACTTCATCCGGTCACCGCGAGTCGAGGAGGCGACGGGCCACGGCCTTGACCTCCTTGGCCACGCCCTGGGCGTGGACGACGTCGTACAGATCGACGGGGGTCATCGTCGACACGAGGCGCTGGGCTAGCTTCTGCGGGCAGTCGGGGTTCAGCACCAGCGCGCGCCGCACGGCGCCGTTGTTGGCGAAGCGCGAGCGGGCGACGGCGTCGAGGACACCGCCGGGGCACGGACGGCGGGCGGCGACGCGCACGGCCAGTGCCTCGGTGACCCACGGGTTCATCATCGCGTTGCTGATCACCTGCGGGTCGGGGTCGTCGAGCACCTTCAAGAGCAGGTCACCCTGGGCGGTGCGTGCGAGGCTCTTGCGCCGCCCGAGCGTCTCGCCCGCGTCGGCCAGCGAACCCTTTCGGGCGCGGTCGGCGGCGCCGTTGCCGGGCAGGTCGTTGGCGGCGGGCTGCTCGACGAGGGCCAGCACCGCGTCTTCGCCGAGCGCCAGCGCGGTGGCGGCCAGCGCCGCGTGCGTCTCGCGCGACAGCCGCTGCTCGTCGACGAGCAGCGTGAACGTGTCGACGACGACGCGGGCGTGGGCCTCGCCGCGGACGCTCTCGCGCTGGGCGCACGCCAGCATCCGTGCCAGCGGGGCGACCGGCGCGTCGGCGACGCGCTCTTCGAGGTACGTCAGCCGCAGCGGTCCGGCAGGGATCGCCGTCAGCGCCTTGCCGAGGCGCTGCACGACGACCGGGGCAGCCTGGGTTTCGAGATCGGTGTGCAGCGAGGTCACGGCGCGGCTCCGGCGGCGCGGGCCGACAGCGCGGCGACGGCGGCGTCACGCGGCGCGGCGACGACGATGGCAAACGGGGCGCGCTCGCCCGCGGCGACGCGAGTATCGGCAGGAGCGGTCAGCCCGAGCGCGATGATGTCGGTCGCCGACGCCGCGCGCTGCAGCGCCAGCGGGTCGGGCACGGCGCGCGCGACGGTGCGCGCGGCGACGGGGCCCACCCGCCCCTCGATGACGACGCCGGCCAGATCGTGTCCGGTGCGGTTGTCGACGAAGCCCGACACCACCACGACATCGAGCCCGCCCGCGGTGGTCCGGCGTGCGACGCGGACGTCGGCGACGTCGACGCCGGGCGTGCGTGCGTCGTCGCTGCGGTTCACGACCATCGAGCCGACGACGGCGGCAGCGAAGACCGCCGCCTGCAGCGTCGCGAGCGCGATGCGGACCGCCCGCGAGCCGGGCTCGGGCGGCGAAGCCGGAGCAGGGGGGGGCGCCGGCGGCGCCCGCGTTGGCGCTCGCGGCGGTGGCAGCAGATCGCGCTTCGGCGGCGGTGCCGTCGGCGCTGCGGTAGTCGGCCGCGCGGGCGGCGGCGCGCTCAGGAGCGGGACGTCGGCGTCCGGCCCGAACCGCGGGGGCAGTTGGTCGATGGCCCCGAACAGGTCGCCCGAAGCGTCCGGCGCGCTGGCGGCCGCGGGCGGCGCGGCGAGGGGTGGTGCGCCGGACAGCGCCGCTGCGAGAGGATCGGCGGCCATCAACGATCCCACCGGGACGACGGCGTCGGGCGGCGCTGCACGGCCAAACGGCCCCGAGGGCGTACGGGTGGACGGGGGCGCCGTCAGGGCCCCGAAGGGCGAAGGCGCCGGCGCCGTCGACGCTTCGAACAGCGAGGGCGCCGATTCTGCGGGCGGCCCGAACGGCGAGGGGACCGCCGACGGCGGTGGCCCGAACGGCGAGGGGACCGTCGACGGTGGTGGCCCGTACGGCAAGGGCGCCGTCGACGGTGGCGGCCCGAACGGCGAGGGCGCCGTCGACGGCGGTGGCCCGTACGGCAAGGGCGCCGTCGACAGTGGCGGCCCGAACGGCGAGGGGGCCGCCGACGGCGGTGTCCCGAACGGCGAGGGCGCCGTCGACGGCGGCGGTTCGAACGGCGAGGGCGCCGTCGACGGCGGTGGTTCGAACGGCGAGGGCGCCGTCGACGGCGGTGGTTCGAACGGCGAGGGCGCCGTCGACGGCGGTGGTTCGAACGGCGAGGGCGCCGTCGACGGTGGTGGCCAGTACGGCGAGGGCGCCGTCGACGGTGGTGGTTCGAACGGCGAGGGCGCCGTCGACGGTGGTGGCCAGTACGGCGAGGGCGCCGTCGACGGTGGTGGCCCGAACGGCGAGGGCGCCGTCGATGGTGGTGGCCAGTACGGCGAGGGCGCTGTCGATGGTGGTGGCCCGAACGGCGAGGGCGCCGTCGACGGCGGTGGCCCGAACGGCGAGGGCGCCGTCGACGGTGGTGGCCCGAACGGCGAGGGCGCTGTCGATGGTGGTGGCCCGAACGGCGAGGGGGCCGTCGACGGTGGTGGCCCGAACGGCGAGGGCGCCGTGGACGCCGGCGGTGCGGGTGGCGTCGGGATGAGGGCCGTCGTCTCCGGAGCGGCTGACGCCGTGGCGGCGCCGGCGGTGAAGGTCGTCGCGCACTTGCTGCAGCGCATCCGCACCGGCCCGTGGGCGATGGTGTGGTCGGCGACCTTGAACCGCGTCTGGCACTGGGGACAGATGACGATCATGGCGTCGCGAAGGCTAGCAGGTCGCTCCGCGCTCGGGGCACGGCAGGCGCCTCACCGCCGCCGGCCGTTTGACACGGTTCCTGATTTCGACCGACGCTGCCTCTTGCCTCGACCCTCTGCGTCAAAGCGAACGGCGTCAGCGGGGCCGGCGGCGAAGGAAGCCTCATGACGACGACGACACCGCCGCGCGCCGCCAAGGTCATCAAACGTTACGCGAACCGCAAGCTCTACGACACCGAGCGCTCCTGCTACGTCACGCTCGAAGAGATCGCCCAGATGATCAAGGAGGGCGAGGACGTCCGCGTCGTCGACAACAAGACGAAAGACGACCTCACCGCGGTCACGCTGGCGCAGATCATCGTCGAGGAGGAAAAGAAGGTTCAGAAGATGCCGCTGAAGCTGCTGCGCAGCATCATCCAGAGCGGCAACGATGCCTTCTCGAGCCTCAATGTCACGAAGGCCGCGGCGACCCTGCGGGACGACGTCGAGCGCCGCGTCGAGGCTTTGTGGAAGCGCGACCGCGGCGACGCCGGCGCCGACGACCGCTCTGCGGAACGCGCCGGGGTCGTCGACGCCCCCGACGCCTCCCGTGGCGGACCAGCCGTCGCCGCCGCGGACCCGCCCGCCGTTCCTGCCGAGCCCACCAAGTCGGCTCCGGCGAGCGACGACGCCGTCCAGCAAGGCGTCGTCGCCGAGTTCGTCCACTCGACCACCGAGGCCTTCGAGAACTGGCAGAAGCGCGTCGACGACCGCGTGAAGGACGCCCTCGGCAAGATGCCCGGCGTCGGCAAGGGCGGCGGCCACGTCGACGTCGACGTCCTCAAGCGGCGAATCGACGAGCTCGAGGCCAAGATCGCGGCGCTCGAGGCGAAGAAGAAGACCTGACGAAGGAGACTGCAGGCGCCGCGCTGGACCGCGGCGCGAAGCGGTCGGACGTCGACGCTCGACCGCGGTCACCGTGCTCGCGCGTGACGTCGTCGTCGACGTCGTCAGCGGCTCGCTTCGTACGAGAACAGCGCGTCGAGGTGGCGGAGCACCAGCGGGTGCGCGTCAGGGCCGATGGAGTTGGTCTCTTCGTAGTGGTCGCCTTCGGCCTCTTCGAGGTAGGCGTTCGTGCCCGGCGCCAGCTTGAAGTCGTAGGACGGGACCAGGTACCCCATCTCGTCCTGGCAAAGGCCGAGCGGCAACGCGTAGCGGGCGTTCAGGCGCTCGGCCAGATGCGGGCCGGCGGGCGCCTGCGACAGGTCGGGCGGGTTTGGGTTCGTCTCGTCGATGATCGGCCGGCCGAAGGCGTCCTCGTCGGCGAAGCCCACGAACGACTCGGGGAACAGCTCGCCCGGGGCGGTGATGAAGCCGAGGTCGCCGATCCGAACGACGGCGACGGCGCTCTCGATGTGCGGGATGTTCGTCGCGCTGACAACGTCGGCGCTGTCGTAGTCGTACACCGCGCGATCGAACCAGCCCTCGTACAGGCCGAGGTGGAACACGCGGTTCTCCACGCGGGCGCGGTAACGGAGCGCCGAGAACGACAGCCGCGGGGACGACAGCGGCTCGGCGGCGTCGAGGGCGGCGAAGCCGAGCTCGGCGACGTTTTCGCCGAGGGCGTCGGTGCGCGCGAAGCTCTTCACGTCGTTCTCGTGCAGCGTGCCGTCGCGTCCCGTGATCGGAAACCCGTTGGGCCCCATGATGCCGCCGACGGCGCCCTGCAGGTACAGCGCGACCCCGCCACGGCCGGCGCGGGCCGGGTGTGTCGCCGTCTCGGGCAGGCCGCGCTCCAGGCCCTCGCGGATGGCGTGGGCATAGTCGGAGCTGATGGCGCTGTTGTCGCTGTCGAGGCTCTCGGGGTGGTTGCCCCAGTTCAACAGCGTCGCGACGACGGCGCCGTCGTCGGCCTCCACCGAGATGGCGGTGACGTCGTCGTGGAAGATCTGCGGGTCGCGCCCGTCGCGCACCAGGCCGTCGACGCCGGGCTCGACGACGCCGACCTTCACGGTGACCGGCACGAGCGCGTCGAGGGCCTCGACGACGGCGTCGGCGCAGCCCTGGCGGATGAGCTCCATGTGCGCCTCGCTGCGGCCGGGGCCCTCGGGGATGCCCGAGAAGCCGACGAAGCCCCACTGGCCCATCGTGTCGGGCGCCTCGTGGGTGTGGCTCGCCTGCAGCAGGAACAGGTCGACGGCGCCGGGCTTCGCGGCCTCGATGCGCGCGCGGATGCGCTCCTGCTCGTCAAAGAACAGCCCCACGGCGTCGACGGTGCAGAGCGCCAGCGTCGAGTCGCCCTGCGCAAAGACGATCGCCCGCGCCCACAGCGGGTCCTTCACCATCATCGCCGGGCGGTTGTTGCCGTAGCCGGCGAGCCACAGCGCCTGGAACACGCCGTCGCCCTCGCCCGCGTCGGCGCCCGGCCACTCGCCGTCGTCAATGGCGCCGTCGCCATCATCGTCGACGCCGTTTTGCTGGTCGGCCTCGGCGACGTTGTCGGGGCAGATGCGGTCGAGCCCGCAGTCGAGCCAGTAGTCGTCGAGGACGCCGTCGTTCTCGCCATCGTCGGGCTGGCCGGGGTAGCCCTCGTCGCGGAAGCACAGGCCGTCACGGCCGCAGTCGTCGAGGAAGTTGTCCTTCAGCTCGCC
>VGSZ01000317.1 GCA_016874845.1 Deltaproteobacteria bacterium | reverse complement strand
TCGGGCAGCCATCCCGACTTCCGCGTGCAGACCGCGCCGACGCTGCCGCTGACGCTGCCGCCGGGAGCGCCGACGACGGTAACGCTCCGCGCCGCACCGACGGCCCGGGGAACGGCGACGGCGGGGGCGCTGATGTTCGGTGTGCTCGACGTCCTGTCCGACGCCGGCGCCCTCGGGGTCAACCTGCGCGCCAACACCGACGGCGCCTGCGCCGGCGGGCAGGGCAGCAGCGGCATCGGTCTGGTCTGCAGCCCGCGCGCGCTGGACTTCGGCGAGGTGATCGTCGGCGAGGATCTTGTGCGCTCGGTGGTCTGCAACAACCCCACCACCGACACCATCACGATTGCGCCGAGCATCGGCGCGCCGTTTTCCGTGGTGTCGGCGCCCACCAGCGTGCCGCCCGGCGGTCAGGCGGTCATCCGCGTGCGCTTCGACGCGTCGACGACGACGGCGGCGTCGCAGACGCTGCTCGTCGGCGCCAACGACTGCCTCGGCCAGACCATCGGCATCCCGGCGCGCGGCCGCGGCGTCGACGACGAGCTGCCACCGTGCCCGCAGCCGACGGCGTTCACCCCCGAGCTGGTGTGGGACTGGAACGGCGACAGCGCGCAGAACACGCCCAACAGCCACGAGGTGTGGGTGACCCCGCTGGTCTCGCGGCTCGAGGACACGACCGGCGATGACATCGTCACGCGTGAGGACATGCCGCGCGTGATCTTCATGTCCTTCAAGGAGAGCGACGTCAGCATCGGCGCGGGGATCAACCCCAATAGCCAGGAGGGCATCAACGATCCGATCAAGGCGAACTTGCGCGCCGTCGACGGGGCCACCGGCCGTGAGGTCTTCACGGTCACCGCCGACAACCTCGCGCTGCAGTCGGCGTCGACCCCGGCTCTCGTCGACCTCGACGGCGACGGCCGAGTCGAGATCATCGCTAACAAGTGGATGCTCCTGCCCGGCGTCGAGACCATCCCCAATGGTCCGAAGATCAACGGCAAGTTCAGCCGCGGCGCCCTGATCGCGTTCAACGCCGACGGCACGTTCAAGTGGGAGTCCGACGAGTGGACGCGCCGCTCAGAGGAGATCGAGGACGGCGGAGCGCCGGCGGTAGGCGACGTCGATGGCGACGGCTTCGCCGAGATCGCGCTGGGCGATCACCTCTACGACCACAACGGGCGCCTGCGCTGGCGCGGCGACGGCACGAAGATCGGCTCGACGGGCCATGGTCCCACCAGCGTCCTCGCTGACGTCGATGGTCGCTCGGGCCTCGAGCTGGTGTGCGGCCCGCGCGTCTATCGCGCTGACGGCACCATCCTGTGGACCCGCGATGACCTCGACGACGGCCACCCCGCCGTGGCCGACCTCGACGGCGACGGCAACAACGAGGTCATCGTGCGCGGTGGCACGCTGTTCGTGCTGAACGGCCAGACCGGTGCGTCGCTGACCCAAGGCTTCACGCCGCCGACGCGCGCCGGCATGCCCGAGACCTGCCAGACCCCGCCAGGCGGCGGCGGCGCCGGCAGCGAGGACGACGAGGACCCCTGCAACATCATCCCGACCAACCCGTCCATCGTCGACTACGACGGTGACGGTCGGCTCGAGATCTTCTCCGGCAACAAGGAGCTGATCACCGGCTACCGCTTCACGGGCAGCGCGCTGCAGGAGGTCTTCCGTGCCGACATCTACGACGGCACCGGCGCATCGGGCCCGGCGGGCTTCGACTTCGAGGGCGACGGCAGCCAGGAGGTCGTCTACTCCGACGAGGCCAACCTGTTCGCCTACAGCGACAGCGGCGGCACCATCTATGACGCCGACCGCGGCAGCGCGACGATCTTCGAGTACTCGCCCATCGCCGACATCAACCTCGACGGCCACGCCGAGCTGCTCGTCGCCAGCAACAGCGCGTTCATCCCGGCGCGCTTCGGCGGCGTGAAGGCCTACCGCAACCGCGGCACTTCGTGGGCGCAGGCCCGCGCGGTGTGGAACCAGCACGGGTTCCTCGAGGACCTCGTCGGTGAGCTGGGCACGCCGCTGTACGCGACGACGTCGCGCGCCTACGCGGGATACCGGACGACGCGCTCCGCTTGCGAGTAGCGCCGGTCGCGTCGCCACGCGCTCGACGACGAAGGCCGCTGCCGGCGATAGCGCGGGCAGCGGCCTTCTGGCTGTGACGGTCATTTGCTGTGCCGACGTACCCGACGCACGGTCGGCGCCGTCGCCTGCTACTTCGCGATCTTCGCGAGCAGCGCCGCGTAGCCGGCGGCGTCGAGCAAGCCGGCGACGTCGGCGGCGCTCTTCGGCTTCACCTTCAACATCCACGCCGCGCCGTACGGCTCCTTGTTCACCTGCTCCGGCGCGTTCACGAGCTCGGAGTTCACCGCCACGACCTCCCCGTCGACGGGAGCGTACAGATCGCTCACGGCCTTGACGCTCTCGACGACGCCGAAGGCCTTGCCGCGAGTCAGCTGGCGGCCGACCTCGGGCAGGTCGAGGAAGACAACGTCACCGAGCGAGCCCTGCGCGTGGTCGGTGATCCCGACGACGACAACGTCGCCCTCGGTGCGCACCCACTCGTGCTCTTCGGTGTACTTCAGGTCGGCGGGAACGTTGCTCATGGGGTGTCCTTCCTTCGTCGGTGGCAGGCCGGCTTCACTTCGACCGCTTATGGAATGGGAGCTTCACGACGGTGGCCTTCACCGGCTTGCCGCGGATCGAGACGGCGACGGTGCCCCCCGGCGCGGAGTGCGCGCGGTCGAGCAGCGCGAACGCGATGGCCTTGTTGACGAACGGCGCCTGTGTGCCCGACGTGACGACGCCGACCTTCACGCCGTTGTTGTCGACGACGTCGTAGCCGTGCCGCGCGATGCCGCGCTCGACCATCTCGAGCCCGCGCAGTAGCCGGGCCGGGCCCGCGGCCTTCTCGGCCACCAGCGCGGCGTGCCCGATGAACGGCGGGCGCCCGTCGAGCTTGACGATCCAGCCGAGGTTCGCCTGCAGGGGCGTGGTGTCGTCGTCGATGTCGTTGCCGTAGAGGCACATGCCCGCCTCCAGGCGCAGCGTGTCGCGGCACGCGAGCCCACAGGGCACCGCGTCGGCGGCAACGACGGCGTCCCACAAGGCAGTCGCGTGCTCGTTGTGCACGTACAGCTCGAACCCGTCCTCACCGGTGTAGCCGGTGCGAGCGATGATCCCCTGCGCGTCGCCCCCGACGCGGCCGGCGGCGAAGCAGTAGCCGCCGATCCCGCGCACGTGCTCGCCGCACAGCTGCGCCACGACGTCGATGGCCTTTGGCCCCTGCACCGCCAGCTGCGACCACAGCGCGCCCTCGTTGCGCACGACGCAGTCGAGCCCGGGCCGCTCCAGCGCCATCGCCGCGACGGCGCCGCGCATCCACGCAAAGTCCTTGTGCTGGTTGCCCGCGTTCACGCAGACGAGGAACTTCGTCGCGTGGAACCGGTAGACGACCACGTCGTCGACGAAGCCGCCGCGCTCGTTCAGCAGGCCGGCGTACATCGCCTGCCCGTCCACGATCTTCGCCGCGTCGTTGGTCACCAGCCGCTGCATCACCAGCAGCGCGTCGGCGCCCTCGACGAAGACCTCGCCCATGTGGCTGACGTCGAAGACGCCCACAGCGTTGCGCACCGCGAGGTGCTCTGCCGTCTCGGTCGAGTACTTCAGCGGCATCTCGAAGCCGCCGAAGTCGACCATCTTCGCGCCGGCAGCGACGTGCTTCTCGTAAAGGGGCGTGCGCTGCAGGGTCATCGTCGTCCTCGTCGTCGCCGTTTGCATCGTGTGCTGGCCAGATCGCTTCGCGTGCCTCCGCTACGTCGTCATTGTCACGCCGAGCCGACGTCCGTGGGCGGTCAGGGTGTTCTGCAGCAGCATCGCGATGGTCATCGGCCCGACGCCACCGGGCACCGGCGTCGCCGCCGACGCAACGCCCTGGATCGCGTCCCAGTCGACGTCGCCCACGAGCTTGCCGTCGGCGGTGCGGTTGATGCCCACGTCGATGACGACGGCGCCGTCCTTGACGTGGTCGCGACCGAGCATCATTGCCCGGCCCACGGCGGCGACGAGCACGTCGGCCTCGCGGCAGACGGCGGCCAGCTCCCGCGTCCTGCTGTGGGCGATGGTCACCGTGGCGTTCTTGCCGAGCAGCAGCGCCGCCATCGGCTTGCCAACGATGTTGCTGCGGCCGACGACGACGGCGCGCGCGCCCGACAGCGCCACGCCCTCATCGACCAGCAGGCGCAGGCAGCCGAGCGGCGTGCATGGCACCAGCGCCTCCGGCACGCCCATCGTCAGCCGCGCGACGTTGTCGGGGTGGAAGCCGTCGACGTCCTTGTCGGCGGCGACGGCCATCAGCACCGCGTGCTCGTCGATGTGGCGGGGCAGGGGGAGCTGCACGAGGATGCCGTCGACAGCGTCATCGGCGTTCAGCCGCCGAACCACAGCGAGCAGCTCGTCGGTGGTCGTCGACGTCGGCAATGGGATGTGCACCGAGACGAGGCCGCACTCTTCGGCGCCCTTGCGCTTGTTCCGCACGTAGACGGCGCTGGCCGGGTCATCGCCGACGAGAACGGTGGCGAGGCCCGGACGCCGCAGGCCGCGGGCGACGCGGGCGTCGACCTCGCGCTTGAGTTCGTCGCGCACCCGCTGCGCTGCCGCCTTGCCGTCGATTACCCGGGTCGTGCGCGTCATCGTGCCTGCTCCCGTCGCCGTCGTCGTCGTTGTCGCCATCATTGCCAGTCGGCCGCGGCGCCGCTGGCGGGCACCGACGCGTGACGGTTGGCCAATC
The DNA here is from genome assembly GCA_016874845.1 of Deltaproteobacteria bacterium. Lineage (GTDB taxonomy): Bacteria > Myxococcota > UBA727 > UBA727 > VGSZ01 > VGSZ01. Next base: position 482 of record VGSZ01000317.1, on the reverse strand, counting down.
GTCGGCGAAGATGCAAGCCCGGGCGTCGCGGCGTCTCGTCGTCGTTGCCGCGCGTGCCCGAGGGATGCCATGGACGTTCAGACCGCTTTGAAGACCCGCCACAGCGCCCGCGCGTACTCGTCGCAGCCGCTGCCCGAGGACGTCGTGCAGGCGATCCTGCTCGACGCGCGCGAGGCGCCGAGCTGGTCGAACACCCAGCCGTGGAAGGTCGCGGTCGCCCACGGCGCGTCCTGCGACGCCCTGCGCCAGGACCTCGTCGCGGCCGCGGCGACGCGGGTCCCCGAGCCCGAGGTGCCCCAGCTATTCGAGTACCCGCCGCTGTTGCAGGCCCGGCGCCGGGCGACGGGCTTCGGGCTGTACGAGGTGCTCGGCATCGACCGCGCCGACAAAGAGGCGCGCGCGAAGCAATTCGAGAAGAACTTCGCCCTCTTCGACGCGCCTTGCGCGGTGTTCCTGTTCGCTCACCGCGCGTTGCAGGGCTA
>VGSZ01000316.1 GCA_016874845.1 Deltaproteobacteria bacterium | reverse complement strand
CCCCCTCGCCCGCGCCCGCCTCGACCGCGCCCGCCTCGACCGCGCCCGCCCCGACCGCGCCCGCCTCGACCGCGCCCGCGTCGACCGCGCCCGCCTCGACCGCGCCCGCCTCGACCGTGCCACTCGGCCGTGGCGGCGGCATCAAACGAGGATGAGATCGTTCACCCGCCAGCTCGCGGCGCTCAACGCGCGGACGCCCGCGCCGTCGCGCTACGTCTACGTCGCCTACGACCAGCTGCACGACACGTTCGTGCCCGACGACGCCGGCGTCATCGTCGTCGAGTGTCCGCAGAAGGCCGCGCGGCGCCCCTACCACCGGCAGAAGCTGGCCCTCGTGCTCGCCAACGGGCGCCACTTCGCCCTGGAGCAGGCCGCGCGGGGCCGGCGGGTCGTCCACATCGTCAGCGACGGCGACTTCGCCCACGCGCTGCGCCAGGCGGCGGCCACGCATGGTCCCCTGTCGTGCGCGCGGCCCGCCGAGCGCGAGCTGCGGATCGACCTGCAACCCCTCGTCGACGAGGGCGCGCTGCGCGTGACGCCGCACCCGGGATGGGTGTCGAGCGACGCCGACTTCCTCGCGTCGTCTCCGTCAGCGGCCGCGGGCGGGCCACCGTGGCGCATGGACGCCTTCTATCGGGCGCTGCGGCGACGCACCGGCTGGCTGATGGAGGGCGACAAGCCACGCGGCGGGCGGTTCAGCTTCGACGGCGACAACCGCCAGCGCTGGCCAGGTACGCCAGCGGCCCCTGCGCCGCCGCGCTTTGTCGTCGACGACGTCACCGCCGAGGTCGGCGAGCTGATCCTGCGACGGTACTCGTCGCACCCCGGCACCCTCGACCTGACGACGTTGCCGACGACGGCGGACGACGCGACGGCGCTATGGACGTGGGCAAAGGCCTCGTGCCTGCCGCACTTCGGGCCGTTCGAGGACGCGATGGCGACAGCGTCGCGCGGGCTGTTCCACACGCGGCTGAGCGGGGTGTTGAACCTGCACCGGCTCCTGCCCCGGCAGATCGTCGACGACGTGCTGGCGCTGCAGCTGCCGCTTTCGTCGCAGGAGGGCTTCCTGCGACAGGTGATCGGCTGGCGCGAATTCGTGCACCACGTACATGAGCGCACCGACGGCTTTACGCGCGGGCCGGGCTCGTCGCCCGACGGCGCGCCGTCGGCGTTGGGCGCGCACGAGGCCCTCCCGCAGGCGTTCTGGCCCTCGTCGCCGACGCCGGGCACCGACGACGTTGTCATCGATGCACGCTGGCGCGGCGCGAAGAGCGGCCTGTCCTGTCTCGACCGCGTCGTCGACGACGTCTGGGCCGAGGGCTACAGCCACCACATCACGCGGCTGATGGTGCTCGCCAACATCGCGACGCTGCTCGACGTTGAGCCGCGCGCGCTGACCGACTGGTTCTGGGCCGCCTACGTCGACGCCTTCGACTGGGTCGTCGAGCCCAACGTGCTCGGCATGGGCACCTTCGCCGCCGGCGACGTCATGACGACCAAGCCGTACGTCGCCGGCAGCGCCTACGTCGACAAGATGAGCGACTACTGCGGCGGCTGCACGTTCCGCCCGAAGAAGCCCGTCGACGACGGCGGCTGCCCGCTGACCAGCCTGTACTGGGCCTTCCTGCACCGGCACGCCGACGTCCTCGACGACGTCGATCGCATGAAATTGCCGATGGCATCGGCGCGCAAGCGCACTCCCGCCCAGAAGACCGCCGACGAGCGGGTCTACGCCATCACGCGCCGCGTGCTTGGGGCGGGCGAGCCGCTCGCGCCGCGGCACTTCCTTGCGTCGGGCCGTTGACCGTCGCGGCGGCGCGCACGGTCGGCCGGCACACGCGACCGGCCGTGCACGACGCGCCTCAGGCTAGCGACGACGCTGGCACCGTCCGGCTCCGCGCCGCCGTCGGTGTCCGCGCCCGCGTCGTCGTTCTCGCGACCGGAGCTTCGCCATGAGGGAAATGGTGTCCACCGAGCTGCTCGACGTGGTCGAGGGCAAGTGATGTCTCGACATGGTCGACGCGGGCGTGGCGCGCGCCGGCGCGAAGGGCAGCTTCACGAGCGTGGGCAACCACGACGACGCCGAGTTCGTGAACCTGGTGGTGGCGCGCGGCCGAAGGACGACCGCGACCGGACGCGTGACCGACGCGGGCCGGCGTGGACGGTGCTGGTCGTCGACGACCAGCCCGACGTGCACGTCGCGACGCGGCTGGCGCTCGCCGACTTCGTCGCCGCGGGCTGCGGGCCGTGGCTGCTCGAGGCGCGTTCGGCCGCGCGGGCGCGCCAGGTCCGGCAGGCCGAGCCCCACTGCGCCGTCGTGCTGCTCGAAGTCGTCATGGAGATCGACGACGCCGGCCTGGCCCCGGCGCGCTCAGAGGCATGCGCTCGAGCGCGCGCAGGCGTCACTGCTGCTGCTGCTTCCACAGCCCCGCCGGCCATGCGCTCGAGCGCGCGCAGGCGTCACTCGTGCGCTCGCTCGCGCGAGCAGGAGACCCTGCTGAAGGTCCGCCACCGGGCGAAGGACAACCCGCATCTCGTGTCCAGCCTGCTGCGGCTGCTGGGCGAGAAGACGCCGTCGCCGCAGGCGCGTGGCCTGCCCGAGGAGAGCGTGCTGCGCGTGCAGTCGATGGCGCTCGTCCACCAGCACCTCTAAGGCGTCGACCCCCTCGACCGCGTCGACCTCGGCAACGACGCCCGCGTGCTGGCCGAGTCGCTGCGCAGCCTGCTTCCGCCGTTGGTGCGGCTGCACGTCGAGGTCATGGCGTGGGCTCATCCTGAACGAGCTGCCAACAAACGCGCTCAAGTACGGAGCGCCGAAGCCGAACACGTCGACCGGCCCCGCCGACGCGGGCCGCGCCGGGCCCGGCTGCGACATCCGCGTCGAGGTCGGGCTCGCCGACGGCCGCGTGCGCCTCGCGGTGAGCGACGGCGGCCCCGGGCTGCCCGCCGGGCTCGACCCGCAGAAGGTGTCGTCGAGCGGGCTGCACCTGATCCGGCTGCTTCCGCGCCAGCTGCGCGGCACCCTGACCTACGACGCCGACGGCGGCAGCCGCTCCGTCGTGCCCTTCGCCCCGGCCGCGCTCGCCGACGCCACCGACGCACGCCCCCCGGCTGACACCGAGCGCGGGCGTCACGGTCACGACGACGAGGACGACGACGCCCGGACCCACGCCGCCGCGGCGACGTGGAACGCCTGCCGCAGCGCCCGGTTGCGCGCCACGACATCGGTGCGGTCGGGGTGCACCGCGTTGCTCAAGAGCACGACCGCCGCGCCGCCGTCGAGGTCAGGGTCGAGCCACACGCTCGTACCCGTGAAGCCGAGGTGCCCCACCGTGCGCGAACCGAGCGCGGCGCCAGTGCTCCCCCCCGGCGTCGCCTTGTCGAAGCCCAGGCCGCGCGGCCCCGCCGACGTCGCCCACGCCGCGAGGGTGCCCCGCCCCTGCACCGCGTCGAGCAGGGACAGCGCCGCCGCCTCGACGTCGACGACGCTGCCGAACAGCCCGGCGTGGCCGGCCGCGCCGCCCATGGCGTAGGCGTTGTCATCGTGCACCTGCCCCTGCACGACGCGCCGACGCCACGGACAGCGCTCGGTGGGCGCGACCAACGGCAACGCCGGGTGGTAGCCGTCGTCGGCCAGGCGCACGAAGCGCAGACCGCTTTTGACAGGGATGACGTCGACGAGCTGCTCCTCGAGCCGCCGACCGCGGCGCTGCACGAGCAGCTCGCCCAGCGCGAGGAAGCCGAGGTCGGAGTAGACGGTGCGCGCCCCCGGCGGCGCCTCGGGCGGCGTCGCCAGCGCGGCGTCGACGACGAGGCGGTGCCCCGCCGGTAGCCCGGCCACGCCCGCGGCGCGCGCAAGCTCGAAGAACGGCCGGTGCGCCACCAGCCCGCCGTCGTGGCGCAGCGCGTGGGCCACGGTGACGCCCGGCCACGCCGGCCACGGCGCCTCGTCGAGGCGGACGCTGCCCTCGTCGACGGCGCGCGCGACGAGCCGCGTGGTGGCCAGCAGCTTGGTGAGGCTCGCCAGATCGAAGACGGTCGCCTCGTCGACGGCGAAGGCGCCGGGCTCGTACGACAGCGCGCCCCGGCAGAAGCGGCGACGGAGCCCTCCGCGGGTGACGATGGCGGCGGCCACCCCGGGCGCGAGGGCCCGCTCGACGGCGTGCTCGAGGACCAGCGACACAGCGTAGTCGGCCGCCTCCGGCGGGGGCACCGCGGACCCGTCGTCGGTCCCGCTCACGTCGCTTGCCCGGGCCACGACAGCGTGACGTCGTCGCCACGGCCCGACAGGCGGGCCCGACCGCCCAGCGGCAGCGCGGCATTGGGCTGCTCGTGCCCGACGCTGGCGCCGGCCACCACCGGGAGCCCCAGCGGGGCGAGCACGTCGACGAAGACGTCGAGCGGCGCCGGGGCCGGATCGCGCGGCGCCGGGGGCGTAGGGCCCATTGGCATCGACGTCGTCGGAGCCGCAGGGGCGGGCTCGGCGCACTGCGTGAGCTGGCCGACGACGACGGCGGCGACGCCATCGAAGGCGCCGGCGCGCCGCAGCTGCGTGAGCATGCGGTCGATGCGGTAGGGGCGCTCGCCGATCTCCTCGAGCACGACGATGGCCCCGGCCATCGCGCCGACGAACCGCGGCTGCGACGGCGTCCCGCATAACGACGCCATCACGCAGACGTTACCGGCGAACAGCGGGCCGGCGACATCGATGACGGCGTGGCCGGCGACCTGCCGCAGGCCCGGCAGCGGCGGCGGCGCGCGCCCGGCGACCACGGCGACGACGCGATCGATCATGGCCTCGGGCTCGGCAGGCAAGGTGGTCGCCAGCGGTCCGTGCACGCAGCGGTCGGCGTGGCCGGCGGCGAGCAGGCGACAAAACAGCGCCGTCGTGTCCGAGAAGCCGACGACGCGCGGGATGCGCGCGGGGACGGACAGCGCGTCGACCACGCGGCCGAGGCCGTAGCCGCCGCGGGCGAGCCAGACGACGTCGACGTCGCTGTGCAGGGCCTCCTGCAGCGACGCGCGGCGCTCTTCATCGTCGCCATTCAGGTAGGCGTGCCGCCCGCGCGGGCCGGCGGCGTCGGTGTCGACGACAAAACCCCGCGCCTGCAGCAACGCGACGCCGCGCTGGAGACGCTCGGGGACGAACGGGCTCGAGGCGCCCTCGATGCGGATGCGCACTGCGGGGACATAGCAGGTTTGGCGCACGTCGACGCCCACGACCACGTCCACGACCACGTCCACGACCACGTCCACGACCACGTCCACGACCACGTCCACGACCACGTCCACGACCACGTCCACGACCACGTCCATG
>VGSZ01000315.1 GCA_016874845.1 Deltaproteobacteria bacterium | reverse complement strand
TCGACGACAACGCCGGCGCGCTGCAGGTTCTGCGCGACCAGATCGCCGTAGTTGGTCTCGACCCGGCACGTTGGGCAGATACGCCGGACCAGACGTTGGTTGATGACGCCGAGCAGCGCATCGGCCACCAGATAGTTCTCGACCTCCATCGCGCGCAGGCGCTGGATCGCCGAGATGGCGTCGTTGGTGTGGAACGACGAGATCACGAGGTGGCCGGTGAGCGCCGCGCTGCAGGCGAGCTTGGCCGTCTCGGCGTCGCGCGTCTCGCCGACGAGCATGATGTTCGGGTCCTGCCGCAGGAAGGTCCGCATGATGTCGGGGAAGCCCAGGTGGATGGCCTCGTTCACCTGCACCTGCGTGATGCCCTCCATCGTGTACTCGATGGGGTCCTCGATGGTCGCGATGGCCAGCTCGGGCGAGCGGCGCTCAGCGACCGCCGCGTACAACGTCGTTGACTTCCCCGAGCCAGTCGGTCCGGTGACGAGGACGAGGCCGTTGGGCCGGTAGAACAGGTTGCGGATCGCCGTGCAGACCTTGTCGGCGAGGATCAGGCTGCCCAGGTCGGCCTGCAGCGATGACGGGTCGAGCACGCGCATGACGACCTTCTCGCCGTACTTCGTGTTCACCGTCGCCAGACGCAGGTCGTAGTTCTTGTTGTTGACCTTGGTGCTGATGCGGCCGTCCTGCGGCATCCGCTTCTCGGCGATGTCGACGGAGGCGAGCACCTTCAAGCGCGAGACCACCGCTGTGTGCGCGCTGATCGGGATGTCGCCGGTGCGGACATGCAGGCGACCGTCGATGCGGTAGCGCACAACGAGGCTCGTGCGCTCGGGCTCGATGTGGATGTCGGAGGCGCCGCGGTCGATGGCCTCGAACAGGATCTGGTTCAACAGCTCGACCACGTCCGAGCTCTGCGCGGCGTTCTTCAGCGCGTTCAGGTCGACGTCGCCGCCGGCGCCCATGTAGCTGACGGCGCCCTTGGCGAGCGTCGCGTAGTTCTTCACCTGCGCCTGCTGCGCGACGCGCGCGGCGAGGTTCTGCGTCATCTGCGTCGCCATGAAGCGGTTGAAGTCGTCTTCGGTGACGGCCATCAGCTTGACGTCGACGCCGCGCAGGAGGCGCTTGACCTCGTCAAGGCCGACGCGGTTCTGCGGGTCGACGCAGGCCAGCGTGACGATGCCCCCCGCCGTGGACACCGGCACCATCTTGTGGCGCATGGCGACGGGCTGCGGCACGGTGTCGCGCAGCTCGGGGGGGATCGTGGCGCCGCGCAGCGTGCCGAAGGCCACGCGCTGCGTGCGGTTCATCTCGTCGAGGCGGCGGGCCAGCGTCGCGGCGATGGTGATCCCCATCTGGGGCACCGCCTGCACGAGCCGGAAGAACACGTCGCGGTGCAGCACCCACAGGCTCGTGCGCTCCAGCGCCTTCACGCTCGCCTTGCGGCCCTCGCCGGTGACGAGGGCCATCTCGCCGAACGCCTCGCCACGCCCGAGGGAGGCGACGTCGACGGCGAGCCCCATCGCCGGGTCGGTGACGAAGACGCTGACGTAGCCGTCTTCGATCACGTACATCGCGTCGCCGGGCTCACCCTCGTTGAAGACGCTCTCGCCACCGGCGACGACCTTCTTCTGCATCCACGCGGCGAGCTCACCACGCACCTGCGCCGTCAACGGCGCGAACAGCGGGATGTGGTCGAGCGGGGTGGCGCCAGGAGCAAGCGGCGCAGGCGGCGCCGAGACAACGTTCGCCGCCGGCGTGACGGCGTTCAGCGGCAGCCCCGACGACGTCGCCGGACGCGCCGGCGCCGAGACGGCGTTCACCGCCGGCGTGACGGCGTTCAGCGGCATCCCCGGCGACATCGCTGGACTCGCCGGCGGAGCGCCGGGGAGGGAGCCGGGGACGACACCGGGGAAAAACGGATTGCGGGGATTGTCGGACATGGCGGGCTCCGTCGGATTTCAGGGAACCGAGGCAGAGAAGTCAGGCGCGCGCGTTGGCGACGCGCAGACGCTCGGCGAGGGTGCGGGCGAACAGGAAGAAGATCCGGCGCGCGGCGTCTTCGTGGTGGGCGAGGAAGGCGGCGAAGCGGCCCCGGTCGATGAACAACGCGAGCACCGCGCCGACGGCGCTCACGCGTGCAGCGGTCAGGCTATCGTCCAGCAACGACAGCTCGCCGACCCAGGCCCCGGGCCCCAGACGGGCGAGCTCGTTCACGCTGTCGGCGCGGGTCACGCTGACCTCGCCCTGAACAATCACGAACAGCCCGCACCCCGCCGTGCCCTCGCCGATCAGGGCGTCGCCAGGGGCGAACGTCCGCTCGTCAGCGACGCGATAGAGTTCACGCATGTCCTCGGCGCGCAGCTCGGCGAAGATCGGGATGCCCTTGAGGTGGGTGTAGGCGTCCGCCACGGGCGGCACGCCTTGCTTCTGCGTGAAGGGGTCGAGCAGCGTCGCAAACGGGTCGCGGGCCCCGCCGGGGACTGGCCCCACCACGAGGCCGGTGCGCGCCGCCACGATCGCCGGCGGGCGGGGCGCAGCGTGTGACGTGACGGTCGGCGTCGGCGTCGGCGTCGGCGTCGGCGTCGGCGTCGGCGTCACGGCGGGCGGGCTGGCTGCCGTGCCCGCCATCGGCAGCGCCGATGGCGACGCCGACGTCGTCAGAAGGTTTTGCATGCGGTCCCGCACCTGCGCCGCCTCGGCCGACCGGCCCATCGCGTCCAGCAGGCGCGCCAGCTGCCCGTACATCGTCTGGTGGAAGCGCGCGGCCTCGACGGTGCGCAGCGTCTCCACGAGCAGACCCACGGCTTGATCGGGATAATTGTACTGTTCGAGGAGCTCGGCGAGCCGCAAGACTGCAGGTACGCGGTTGGGTGTCGAAGTCGGCACCATCCGCAGCATATCGATCTCGGCCTTCAGGTTGAAGATGTGCTTATAGACCGCCGCGGCGTCGTAATAATGACTGTGACGGGCGAGCGCCTCGGCCAGCGCCTGCGAGGGCCCGGCCTGCCGATAGAGCTCGATCGCGCGATCGATTCGACCGGCGCGCTCATGACAGACAGCGGCCTGCAGCGGGTCGCCGCGCCTCTCGTGCACTCGCGCGGCATCGTCGAAGGCGAGGGCCTGCTCGAAGAGCTGCCCGGCGCGCTCGAGCTGGCGCGCGAGCTCGAAGACGTGGGCGGCGTTCTTGAAGTCACGCGCCACGACGAACATCTCGGCCAGCGCCTTTTGCGTTGTCGACGACGCCGACCTCGCCTCCTGCAACAGCTCGCCGGCGCACGCCGAGCCCGAGTCCTCGTACAGCCGGGCCGCCGCCGGCACCTCGCCGCGCGCGAGGTGTCGACGCAGGAACGTGACGACCTTGTCGGTGGCGACGAAGGAGTCCCTGCCCTCGATGAAGTCGAATTCCATCTCGCCAGACCAACGGGTCATGCGTCGCGCCTTTCTCCGCGACCGGCGAACGCTCGCCGGCCGGCCGGGCATCCGCTCAAGAACGCCGGGTCGGGGCGACGCTCGCACGACGCCGCTACGCGAGGAAAGTCGACCCGGCGCGGCTGGCGGCCTCGGTCAGCGCGGCGGAGGATCGGGCTCCACGCGGTCGTCGTCCTCGGGCGCGGTGGTCGACGGTGACGACAGCGCCGACGACGACTTCAGAGCGGCTGCCGCCCCCGAGGGGGCAGGCGGCGACGCCGTGGGGGCGGGCGACGATGCCGACGACGCCGCGGGCGACGCTGGCACGTAGTCCTCGGCGCCGGCGCGCTGGACCAGCAGCACGAACACGGACAGCACGAGCAGCCCGAGCAGGGTCGCGATGAGCCAGGTGCGATCGGCGGCGACCACCGGATCGACGACGTCCTCGGCGGCGCGGACCCACGCGGGCGGCAAGGCGTCCGCGCTCGGGCGGCGGTGCCCCGCGATCTGCACACCCGACCCGGTCTCAGCCACCCCCGGCCTCGCCCGGCGCCGCAGCACCGATCCCCCGGCGGGCCAGCGACTCGCGCACGTCGGCGGCGTCGACAGCGTCGCGCTGTAGCTCGAGGTAGTAGCGATAGGCGGCGGCAGCGTCGTCCCAGCGTTGCTGCTTCGCGAGCGCAGCGCCCTTGGCGCGATGGGCGATCGCGAACGTCCGGTCGATGTTGATCGCCGCCTTGTAGTAGCCCACGGCGTCCGCGAAGCGCCCCTGCGCCGACTGCGACGAGTCAGCGTCGCCACGCGTCGCCAGCTGCACCGCGTCCTCGTAGGCCCGGTTGCCCTCGACCAGCTGCGCCTCAGCGCGGACGCGGGGAGTCATTGGCGGGGCTGCGCCGGCGTGATCGCGCCAGGCGAGACCGGCGCCGATGCCGCCTCCGGCGAGGATGCCAAGCAGCACCACGCCCGCGAGCGCGAAGAACGAGAGCCCGCCGAGCACCGTCGGCGGCGGCCGCGGCGGCGGCGGCTCGGGGCGCACGACACCGAGCTTGCGCAGGCGCGCTGCGCGACGGGCGGCCTCGTTGCGCGAGACGTCGTCCCCCTTCGCGGTGAACGCCGGCGACGCCGCCCCCCCGGGACGGGCGACGGCGGTGGGACGGGCGGCTCTCGTCGACGCCTCGGGCTTCAGCGGCAGGAAGGCGGCCGCGCGGGCCGCGGCGGACAGGGTCAGGATCCGCGGCGCGCCGCCCGCGTCGGGCAGCGGCACGCGGCGAGCGGGCGGACGGGCCACCGCTCGCGCCGGCGGACGCGCCGGCGGACGCGCCGGCGGACGGGCCGGCGGACGGGCCGGCGGACGGCGCGGCGGCGACGACGATTGCTCCACCCAGGGATCGCGGCGCGGCGCGCCCGCGAGGAACGCGCGCTCTTTCTCGGTCAGCTCGTCGCGGCGTGACACCGGGGCCCGCTCGGTAAGCCCGGCGAACGCCTCCTCGAGCGCGCCGAACGCGTCCTCGTCCAGGGCGCGGCCGACGAGCGCCGGGTCCGCGAGCACGCCGTCCTCGGGCGTCATCCCAACGACCGCGGGCGCCTTCGCCGCCGCACGCGGTGGTGGGGCCGGGGGGCGCCGGGCCGGCGGCGGCCGCGACGTGGACGCGAGGGGGAAGTCGTCACCGAGCTCGTCGTCGAGGCCGAGGTCGAGGTCGGCGGTGGAGCCGGCGATGCGCCGCGGGTCGGTGTCCTCGGCGCGGTCACTGGCCGGCGGCGGCGGCGCGGACCGTTTCGACCCTGCTCGTGGCGGCACCGCGTCGTCGCCGAGCAGGCCGGCGAAGACGCCGACGCCAGCGCCCGGAGGCGTCGAGGGCGGGGACGGTGCCCCCGGCTTCGAGGAGTCGCCGTCGAGCTCGGTGGAGAGGGACGGCGCTCTTTGA
>VGSZ01000314.1 GCA_016874845.1 Deltaproteobacteria bacterium | reverse complement strand
AAGGCGAAGGCGAAGGCGAGGGCGAAGGAGAAGGCGAAGGCGAAGGAGAAGGAGAAGGCGAAGGAGAAGGAGAAGGCGAAGGCGAAGGAGAAGGCGAAGGAGAGGGAGAGGGAGAGGGAGAGGGAGAGCCGCGGGTCTGCGGCGACGGACGGGTACACTTGCTGCGCGCCGAGAACTGCGACGACGGCAACACCGCCGACGGCGATGGTTGTTCGGCGATTTGCGCCTTCGAGCCCATGCGCGCGATCGCGCCACGCGTCCTCGCGGGCACAGCGGGGTGCCGTCTCGCGCCCACGGGAGTCGCCGGCGAAGACGGTCTTGTCGGCGTCGATACGCGCGGCGGGTTCGTCGTCCCGCTCGTGTGCGGTGAAGACGGCGCGCTGATGCTGGTCGTCGGGCAGCGCCGTGGGTCCCGCGTCTCGTTGCTTGACCCCGGCGTCGGATCGGTCACGCACGCAGCATCTGCCGGCGGCGCTGCCGGACGCTTCGTCATCGTCGCGCGCACCGCGGACGGAGCGGTGGTCGCGCGCGGTTCGGTCGACGGCGGCGCCCGGTTCGGACCGACGCTGACCGTGCGCGATGCGTCGTCGACCTCCACGGACCTGCAGGTCGGTGCGGCGCTGTTGGACGATCGTGGCCTCGTCGTGATCTCCGACGACGACGGCACGACGACGACGGCGCGCGTGGTGTTCGCCGACACCGGGCTTGTCATCGTCGCGCGCGACGAGGCTTCGGGGCGCCGCCTGCGGCGCCTGCGCGCCGATCCTGTCGAGCGACGGTTGCTGCGCATCGACGAGGACACGGCGGGCAGTTTGGAGCTGTTGGTGAGCGACGACGGCGGCGCCACATTCGTCGTGCAGGGCCTGCTCGATGGCGGCGAGGGCCGTCTCGACGTCGCTGCCCGGCGCGCTTTCGCCGTGCGCAGCGACGAGCGCGACGTCGGCGTCTTGACCACGACTCCGCTCGTTCAGACCACGGCAACGGTCGTGACGCCGCTCGGCGCGCCCACAGCGCAGCTGCGGCTCGACGTCGATGGCTTTGGTCGGGCCTTTGTCGCGCGGGCAGGTGACGCCGGTGTCGAGATCGGTACGCCGGCCGAAGGCGTGCGCGGCATCGTGGTGGGGGCGACGCTCCCAGCGACGACGGGAAGGGTCGTCCTCGCCGCGTTGCACGACGGCGTGGCCGCGGTGACGGCGCTCGAGACCGCCGGCGGCATCGTCGTCGCCGTGCCGGTGCTCGAAGCGGCGGCGGCGCAGCTCGTCCCGCTGGAGATGGCGCCGCTGGCCGCATGCGGCGGCTGCGACGCGGTGGCCGCGGGCGTGATCGAGCGGAGCAACGACACCGTCGACCTGGTCAGCGGCAGCACTGGATCGTCGGAAGAGGGCGCGCCCGTGCTGCCGCCATTCACGTACTCGGTCAGCACCACGGTCACCTCAGCGGCGGCCGGGCTCTTGTCGACGGCGGCCGGCAGTGCGTTCTTGCGCAGCGCCGCTGCGTGGGCCTTCGATGACCGCGAGCTCGCGGTCACCTTCGCGATCGAAGACGCCTACGCAGGCAGTCGCTCGAGCGCGCGCTCGGGCTGTGGCACCGGCGTCTTCGCGGTGGAGGCCGTGCACCGTGGCGAGAGCGCGTTGGGCTGGCGTCTGGGCGCCGCGACCTGCGTCGACCTGCAGCGCCTCGCTCCCGTGCAAGCTGTGCAGCCGGGCATCGATGTCGGCTTTGGTTACGACGTGCGGTGGCGCGTCGGCCGGCGTTGGCCCGTCGAAGCCTCGAGCGCCGACGTCGTCGGCGAATTCGTCGTGCGGACGCGGACCGGGCTGGTGGTCGACACGCTGAGCACCGATCTCGAGCGTTGCACGCCGACGGGCGCGGTGGCGCCGGTCGGCGTGCGGCTTCCGCCGGGCGACTATTGGCTCGAGGCCGACCTCTCGGTGAACACCGCCTACGACGCCGAAACTTGCGGCGTGCTCGACGACCGGATTCTCGCCGCGGTGGTGGGCGTGCGCGCCGTACCCGACGGGGGCCGTTTCCCAGCGGGCTCTGGCCCGCTGCACGCCGTGGCGCTTGCCGAGCCGCAGTCAGAATCGTCGGTGGGCTACATGCTCCAGCGGTCAATGCCCGACGACCTGCTCGGCGTGCTCTGCAGCGAGGCAGACGGCGTTGACACGGTGAGCGATGTGACGCTGCGCCCCTGAGGGCCCTCGCACCTTTCGCCCGCGGATGGGAAGAACCGGCTGGCGGAGCCGCAGGCTCGTGACGTTCGCTGAACAGGCTGCGGTGAGAACGGCCGTCGGCTGTTTTTCGCCGGGTGGTCGTCGGCGACGCGCAGGGCGACGGCGCGCCGCCTCTCGTCGACGCACAGCACAGTGAGCAGCGCCCGCTGACGGCCACGGCGGGGCGCACGATGAGGCAGCCAGTCGACGCCTGCCACGCCGCCACGACGCATCAAGGAGCCGCCTCGATCGCCGCCGGCGACGAAGACAAGGAGGACGACGAGGACGACGAAGACGACGAGGGCAACGGGGCCCCTGTGGTGCGCACCGCGTGCCGCTCGAACGACGCGTCGCCCGTCGCCAGCCGGTCGAGCCGCTGCGCCCAGAAGAACTCCTCGACGCAGCCGCCGCCCTGCCGCGCCAGGACGGCGAGCACCTCGAGGTCCCCCGAGCTCGACGTCGACGTCCACCGCGCTGCCGCAGCGCGCCGCGGCCTCCGCCGCGAGCCCGTCGAGCACGGCCTGCTCGACGAGCGGCCCCGGCCCGGCCCGACCCACGGTGCCAAACCCGCTCGTGCCCCGGACGCCGCAGACGTGGCCGCAGCAGCAGCCGCACCCGAAGCTCGCGCCGAGCCCCTCGGGCGCCGCCGGCCGCCACGACGGCAACGACAACCACGACGTCACGCGCGAGACGAACCGGGCGTGGCGGGCCGCGGCGCGCACCTCGTCGTCGGCGAGCGCGTCGTCGAGCATCGTCACCGCCGCCGCCGTCGACGCCCGCGGCCACGCGCCCGTCGACGACAGCGGCAGCTCCACCGCGGTGCCCCACAGCCACCCGCGCAGCGCGGCCCGGCGGGCCCGCCCGTAGAGCCGCCACGACGCGCGCAGCCCACCGCCCTCGAGGACGAACGGCGGCAGCGCCTCGGTGTGCGTCAGGGGGTCGCCCGTCTCGCCGTCGTCGCGATCGCCACCGAACGCCTGCCACGCGCGCGCCAGCCCGGCGCCCGCGTCGTCAGCGATGACGATGCCGTCGACGACGAGCTGCGGCCGGTCGAGGCGCGTGGGGCGCACCAGGTGGCGACCGAGCTGGCGTACGTCACCACCGCCGCCCCCGTCGACGGCGACGACGAGGCCGCCGGTGGCCTGCGTCGCGCGCACCAGCCGCGCGCCCGGCGCGCCGTCCGTGGTCGCGTCCTCGCCGTCGCCCTCGTCGGCGTCGACGCGCGCGAAGTCGACGCCCTGCCCCACGACGACGTCGGCGGGCAGCGTCACGATGTGCACGAGGGGCGGCGCGCCCGCCGCTGCTGCGCGGGTTGGCGGGTGGACGGCGCGTGCGAGGCGCGGCGATCGGCCGTCGGGCAGCTGCAGGTCCGACAGCACGATGACGCGCCCGCGCCCGGGCAGCGCGTCGGCGGCGATGCGCCCCGCCAGCGCCACCGCGTCGTCGAGGTTCGAGCCGTTGCCCACCGGGAGCGACGGCCGGTGCCGCTCATGCGCGCGGCGCCACGGCGGCACCACCAGCGTCGGTCGACGCGCCGCTGTCACGAGCGCCCAGCCGGCGTCCGCCGGCAGCTCGTCGAGCACCGCGTCGACGACGGTCAGCGCCGCGGCGACGCCGGCGTCGCCGGCGCTCACCGACGTGTCGACGACGAAGACCACGCGCAGCTCGTCGGGCACAGCCACCAGCGGGCGCGGCAGCTCCAGCGCCGCGTGCACCAGCGAGAACGTCGCCGACGACGACGCCGACGATGAAGACGACGACGGCGGCGTCGGCACCAGCGTGACCGCGCCGCCGTGCGCGCGCGGCCCGGCGCCGGCGACGGCGGCGCGCAGCACGTCGACGACGAAGACGCTGGCGTCGCCGTCGTCGCTGCCGTCGCGGCGGCCGCCAGGGGAGCGCAGCGGGGTGCTCCGCCCGGGGCGGCCGTCGATCCACACCGCGCCGTCGCCGTCGACCTGCAGCGCGCTGTCACTGTGGGGCCGCGGCACGAAGAAGCGCAGGCCACCGTCGTGGGGCACCGCGGTCAGCAGCGCGTCGAGCTCGACGTCGACGACGCGGGCCGAGCAGGCGCCGGCGGCCTGCACCGTGGCGCCGTCCGTAGCGTGGGTGACCACCGCGGCGGCGCGCGCGCGGCCGTCGTGGACCGCCGCCGTCGACGTCCCGTACGTCAGCGCCACGAGGAAGTCGCCCCACGCGGCGTCGGCGTCGGCGCCGTCGACGAGCCGCGCCGTCGTCGTCGTGCCGTCGTGGCGCACGCGCGCGCCGGTGACCACCAGCGTCGAGGCGCCCGACGGCAGCGTCGCCAGGCCCGCCGCGGCGTGGGCCGTGTCGTTCGTCCAGCGCAGGCGCACGCGCAGGCGCCCGACGTCGTCGTCGTCGACCGACAACGACAGCCGGGCGCCCGCGGTGGTCAACGCGTCGACGACGCCGTCGGGCTCATCGCCCGACGGGCAGGCGGTCGGCGCGGCGGCGGCGGCGCCGGCGGTCAGGGTCCACAGCAGGGCGGCGACGGCGGTGCTCATCGCCCCTGCGACCACGGGGCCCGCGCCGCGGTTCCCGCGGGCGCCGCCGTTCAGGGCGAGCGCACGCCGGTGTTCCACGTGCGCAGCAGGTGCCACGTCGGAGCGAGATGGCTCTCGACCTCGGCGGGCGTCAGGCGGCTCTCGACCGAGATCACGTCGGCGAGGCCGACGACGGCCGCGACGCGCAGGGACAGGGGCTCGCGGTAGGGCACCTCGACCGCCTCCCGCAGCGCGAGGACGTCATCGAGGGCGTCGCGGCACGCCGCGGCCTCGGCGGCAGGGACGGACGAGACCGCGGTGCTCACGCGACAGTCGTCGTGTTGGGCACGAAAGCGGTTGATGTCGTCGAGGAGCTGCCATTGCCGCCGGGCGACGGGATCACCCGAGACGAGCACCGCGACAAGCGTCATCGTCACCACGCCCGCGATGCCGAGCAGCAGCGCCAGGGGGCGCAGGCGCAGCGGCGGCGAACGGACGACAGCGTGGTTGCGCTGCGGGGCGGCAGGGGTCGAGACATTCACGAGGCGATGATCGCGGGCCGGCGCGCAAGCGGACAAGCCGCGCGCCGCCGCCGACAACGGCGGCGACGACGACGCGTGCG
>VGSZ01000313.1 GCA_016874845.1 Deltaproteobacteria bacterium | reverse complement strand
GGGCGTCCCAACGTCGTCTCGGTCTACCTGTACGCGGCGCCGCGGGTGCAGGCCGAGCGGTATCTCGAGCGCGAGGTCTTGGGCCCCGCCGAGAAGGCGGCGACGAAGCCGGCGCAGACAGCGGCCATCGCTGCTGCGCGCGCCGAGGCGAGGGCCCTGCTCGGTCGGCTGGGTGACGACACGGGCCTCGGCGCCTGTCTGCAGAAGCTCGTCGACGCGAAGCTTGGGGGCGGCGTGGTGCCGGGCCTCGACTCGCTGGCGGCGAAGATCGCCGGCATCGCCGGCCGCGACGACAATGACAAGACGCGCCTGCTTTCGCTCTACGGCGTCAACTACCAGGACCGTGGCGCGTTCGACGTCGTCGTCGACACCAACGGCAAGACCCCGGCGGAGGTCAAGCAGGCCATCCTCGACGCCGTGGCGCGCAAGACGCGACAGGACGACTGAAGGCGGATGACTGACGACCGAGGCTGACGACCGAGGCTGACGACCGAGGCTGACGACCGAGGCTGACGACCGAGGCTGACGACCGACGCTGGGCCGCGGGCGGAGAGCCGCGGAGGACGAGCGGCGGATGACCACAACCCGGGCGCCAATGCCGCCCGGGGCGCAGAGCAGGGCGAGCGGTGGCAAACGAGACGATCGCGCAATTCATCGATCTGCTGAGCGGCACCGGCACCGTGACCCAGGCGCAGGCCGACGACCTGCGGTCGCTGGGTGTCGAGCTCGACGAGCTCGTCAGCGTCGCCGTCGCGCGCGGCTGGGCGCCAGAGCGCGGCGCGGCCCGGTGTCTGGCCGCCTTCGAGCGGACGTCGGCGGTGTCGCTGGCCGAGTGCACGCTCGACCTGCGGCTGCTCGGCAACGTCCAGGAGGCGACGCTCGTCAAGGAGCGCTTCCTGCCGCTCTTCGCCGACGAGAAGCACCTCACGGTGGCGACCGCCGCCAAGGCCGCCGAGGCCGACATCAAGCGCTGGTCCGAGCGCTTCGAGCGACACGTGATCGCGCTGCGCGCCGTCGGCTGCGTCCTGCAGAAGCTGACGCCCTACGCGTTCTTCGCCCGGGAGCACGGCGAGACCCACCTGCGGGGACGGCTGTCGACGCACGAGGCGCCGCACGTCGAGCTGGTCCGGGCGGCCAACGCTGCGGCGACGCTGGAGCTGGCCGGCTCGCTGCACTCGCTGTCGACGGTCTTCGTCGCGCTGCGCGACATCGCCCACGCCCCCACCGCCATCCCGCTGCCGCGGATCGCGCCGCCGCCGCCGCCCACGGCGACGCCGACCACGGAGCCGACGGCGCCGCTGAAGTCGGCGTCGACCATCGTGCCAAGCATGCTGACGCGGATCCAGGCCGGCACCGGCTCGAGCGACGTCGCTGTCGAGGCCGAGCGGATCGCCGCCGAGAAGGCTGCCGCCGCCGAGAAGGCCGCCGCCGAGAAGGCCGCCGCCGAGCAGGCCGCCGCTGACCGCGCGCTTGAGAAGCGCCTGGCCGTTCTCGCGGCGCGCGCGGCGCCCCCGCCGCTCGGCCGCGACCCGGCCCCGGGCGCCGTGCGCGCCGCAGCGGATGCCGTGATCGTCGCCATGGCCGACGATCAGGGCGCCGCTCTCGCCGCTGCCGTCCGTGGCTTCGGCGCAACGGTGTTCGAGGTCGTCGATGGCGAGCGGCTGCGGGCGCTGTTGCGGGCCATGAAGCCGGCGGCGGTGCTCGTCGATGAGGAGCTGCCTGGTGCTCACGGCGCGGCCGTCGAGCTGGTGCGAGCCTGCGCCGGCTATGGCGACGTCGCCATGGTGGTGGTGGCCCGCGAAGTGTTGCCGAGCGGGCGCGTCCACGCGTTGTACGAGGGGCTCGATGCGACAGTCGTGCTCGACGGGGGGCCCGATGCCGCGCTGGTCGAGACGGTGATGGGGCGGCTCTTCGGCAAGGGCCCGGCGGGGCGTACTTCCTCGCGGCACGCCGAGCTGCAGGGGCTCCGCGCCGAGTTTGGCCTCCGCCGCGACAGTGCTGATCCGGCACCCTGGCTCGAGCGTGTCGATGGCATCCTCGCTGCCGACCGCTGGGATGCCGAAGCGCACCTGCTGCGCGGGACGCTGCTCGACGCGATGAAGCGCCCCATCGACGCGCTGTGGGCCTACGAGCTGGCGACCGTCTCGGATCCGGTGCGCGCCGAGACCTGGGTCGCGCTCGCCACCGCGTGCGATCGGGCAGGCCTGCCGCGAAAGGCCGAGCGTTGCTGGCGGCGCGCCAGTGACGTCGCGGTCGACGTTGCCTTGAAGCGCCGGATCACCGACCGCTTGCAGGCAGCTTGAAGGGCCGACGACCTGCTCCAGCGCCTCTGGACGGCACGACCAGCTCGCGCCCAGCACCGGCCCACGTCGCGGGAGCGTGCTAGCCGGTCAGGCAACGCTGGCGGTCTCGTCGACGTCGGTCTACATTGCGCGCCATGGCCGGACCGCTCGACTCGTCGCTGCTGCACCGGCAAGCGGTTGTCGTCGACGTTGCGCGCCTGCTGCTCCTGCTTGGCATCCCGGATGCCCGGCTCGACGTGATCGTGCGCGAACCAGGCGACACTCCGCAGGCCATCGCGCGCAACGAGAACATCCTCTTCGGGATCGACGCGGCGATGCCGATGCCGTGGTTCCGCGAGCGGTTTGCCCGCATCGGCGACAAACGGATCGACGAAGCCCTGAGCGCCGTCGCCCTGTCTCGCGCAGCGGCCTTCTTTGCCCGCCGTGCCCGCGACGTAGCCCGCATCGACCGGATCGAGTTCATTGCGACCCGTCTGCTCACGCGCGAGCTCCCCGACGGACAGCTAGAGGCTCTCCCCCACGCCGATTTCTTCGACCTGCTCGAAGGGCTCGGGCTGGGCATCGTCGCCGAGCCCGAGATGCGCGAGAAGTCCGTGAACTTCTGCCTCGACGTCGCCCAGCGACTGCAGGAGGCGACGACCGTCGAGACACTCCTGGGCAGCGGCGCCTATCTCGAGCTGCAGGGCCACAAGAAGGCGCTGCGTGAGAAGCGGCTCGATCCCGCCATCTTGTACGCCTGCATCCTCGACTCGGTGGCGATCACGAACCGCCTGCTGCGCTTCGCTGCCGTCGAGGGGCTCTCGCACCGGATGTTGCTGGCGCGCGTCGCCTCCACCGAGCTCAGCGCCGAGACCATCCTCGCCACTATCGAGGACGACGACGCCAGCCGGGGCAAGACGACGTTCGAGACGCGCGCGCGCCTGAGCGACGACCCGCGCGTCCGGCTCGCCGTGGCGTGCGTCGCCTCGTGGCTCGCGTGGGCGCT
The DNA here is from genome assembly GCA_016874845.1 of Deltaproteobacteria bacterium. GTDB lineage: Bacteria > Myxococcota > UBA727 > UBA727 > VGSZ01 > VGSZ01. Next base: position 2,077 of record VGSZ01000313.1, on the reverse strand, counting down.
GCTCGCTCCCGGCGCTCCCACAACGACGTTGACGCCGCTGGACGCCGGTCGCTACACCGCGATCTCGTTGGCGCTCAAGGCCGCCGAGATCTCCGACGGCGATGCGCCCCGGCTCCTCATCGGACACGTCGAACCTCGGAAGTGGGGCAGCCTGACGGCCGCCGAACGGCGGCGCGTCTCCGAATCCCTCGTGCGCGGTGTGCGCCAGGAAGAGGCGGTGGTCGGGCTCTTCTACATCGACCGGCGCCTCGTCGTCCTCATCGACCACAACGAGGTCGTCTGGTTCGCGGAGAAGGACAAGTGAAGGCTCTGATCAGGCTTCTCGAATCGCCGTTCGAACTCGCCGCCTTCGGGGTGATCGGCGCGACGGCAATCGCGCTGGCGGTCACGCGAGCGAGCGCCGCCTCGGGGGCCGAGGACCGCAACGAGGCGCTTGGCGTGCTGCAGGCCGTTATCCGGGCGCAGGCCGATGCGCGCGCGACCAAGGGGCGCTTCGCGACCTCGCTGCAGGACTTCCGCAGCCAGCTCACCTTCGCTGACGCCAAGGTTGTCAGCCCGCGCGTCGCCCGCAGCGAGCGCTACACGTACTATCTCTGGCCGAGCGAGACGGGCGAGGCGTGGCGGCTCACGGCGGTGGGCAGCCTCGATGAAGACCCCTGGCCCGACGTGCTCGTCGCGCAGGGGATGGACATCAACGTGACCAAGCCCGTCGTCACCGTCGACGACCTCTCCCATCGCGTGGTGCGTGCAGCCGTGGCGCGCGCGCCCCGCTGACTCGATCGTCTGCGCCTCGACCAAGGCGAGAAGGAAACCACCCTGATGGCCACTGGCTCCGAGCTTCGCCAACACCCGCGCTTCCGGCTGCAGCTGCCCGTCGAGGTCGCCCTGCCAACCGGGGCGCAGCTGACGTCAACCACTGGCATCTCGCGCGAGGGTGTGTCGCTGCGGCTCGACCCGGTGCCCGCGATCGACACCGTCGCGCGCCTCGCGATCGCCCTGCCGGATGGCCGGCGCGTCCTCGGCACCGGGCGGTGTCGGACGCTGATGGCGGGCGGCCACTGCGGCCTTCACCTCCACCTCGACGGCGACGCGCGCGCCGTCTGGCAGGCCTTCGTCGCCGAAGAGGAGTCTTCGGGCTCGCTGTGGCGGATGATCGGACGCATCGCCGCGTCGCCCGACGATCCCTTCGCCATGCGCGGCGAGGTCGACCGCGTCGACGGCGACGCTGCGCTGCGCTTCCACACTGTCGGCGAAAACGGCCTCGCCTACCGGCTGGCATTCGAGAAGCACGCCGCCGACCCTCCCGAGGCCAGTGATCTCGCGACGTTGCAGCCGGGGTTCCTCGAGCCGGCGCGCCGGGCGGTCAGCCGGGTGCTGCGCGAGGACGTCACGCTTCGCTTCGAGGAGGGCGCGCAGAGGCTCACGGTGCGTGCTCGCGTCGTCGAGCTGCTGAGGGGCGGCTACGCGTACGTGATGGGCGACCGCCAAACGCCCATCGGCTTCGTTGCGCTCGCCGTCGGCGAGCTGCTGCTCGTGGAGCGCGGCGGCGTTGCCGTGTTTCCCTGCCTGACGGCGGCGGAGCTCGAGCAAGTCGCCGCCGACGCCTTCTGCCACGACGGCAGCCGACCTCGCGCGGTGTCGCCGGGGCGGTCCGCGGGCGCCGAGCGCTCCGACGACGCGAAACGCTTCATCCGCGGCTTCGACGCCGTACGGTTCGCCCAAGCCGCCACCGAGGGAGCGCAGCGCCGTCGCTACGGCGATCGCGACATGTACTTCCATCCCGCCGTCTGGGCATGTGTCCGGCTGGACGACGGCGTCGAGCTGCAGGGGCCGACGCTGCAGGACGGCGCGCGCCTGTGCGTGCTCGGCCTGGTCGGCCCGGGGGCTCCGCGGGTCGTCAAGCTCACGCCGGCGTCTGACGTCGTCCTGCTGCCGCCGCCGGGACGCTGAGCGCCAGCTGCCATGCGCACCCCCGCGCGGGGCCGCCGCGCCGCGATCAGGACAACTGCTCCAGCAGGATCCCGGCATCGACGAGAAGACGAGGGACGTCGTCCCAGACCGGATAGGCGACGACGCC
>VGSZ01000312.1 GCA_016874845.1 Deltaproteobacteria bacterium | reverse complement strand
CGGCGTTCGTTGGCGTCACCGACGAGGACACGCCGCTGAACGTGAACCTGGTCGGCGCCGACGTCGACGGCGACAACCTGACGTTCACGGTGACGGCGCCGCCGCAGCGCGGCGTGCTGCAGGGCCAGCCCCCGTTCCTGCTGTACGTACCGAACGCCGACGCAAACGGCGTCGACCGCTTCGAGTTCACGGTCTCCGACGGCGCGCTGACCGCCACCGCCGCGGGCACCGTCACGGTGCGTGCGGTCAACGACGCGCCCGTCGGCGTGCCGCAGGACGTGACCACCAACGAGGACACGCCGCGGGCCCTCACGCTGGGCGTCGTCGACCCCGACCCCGACGCGTTCACCTTCGCGATCACGCAGGCGCCGGCGCTCGGCACGTTGACCGGGACAGCCCCCAACCTGACCTACGTGCCGAACCTCAATGCCAACGGCGAAGACGGCTTCGCCTACACCGTGCGCGACGGCGCGGTGACGAGCCAGCCGGTGTTCGTGCGTGTGGTGGTGAGCGCGGTGAACGACGCGCCGACGACGACGACGGTGACCTACGCCACCGACGAGGACACGGCGGTCTTCAGCCCGCTCGTCGCCAACGACGTCGATGGCGACAACCTGACCTTCACCGTCGTCACGCCGCCCGCGCGCGGCACGCTGGCCCAGCTGGCCCCGAACTTCGTCTACGCCCCCAGCGGCGACGCCAACGGCACCGACACCCTCGTCTACACGGTCAGCGACGGCACGCTGACGGCGACGGGAACGGTGACCTGGACGATCCGCGCCGTGAACGACGGGCCCGTGCCGCAGGCGGTGGTCACCCGCGTCAACCAGGACGCCACCGTCGACATCGTGCTGAGTGCCGTCGACGTCGACAACGAGCCGCAGCTCGCCTACGTCGTGCAGGACGCCGGCACCGGCTCCCTCGACGTCACCGCCGCCAACGTCGGCCGCACGATCGGCAACGCCAACCAGGGCAGCCTGCGCATCCTGGCGGTGGCGGCGACGACGGCGACGCTGCGCTACACGCCCGACCGCAACTTCCTCGGGCTCGACAACTACTCGTTCACCGTCACCGACGGCAGGCTGCTCGGCGGCCCGGCGCAGCTCGGCGTCAACGTCGGCCTCGTCAACCAGCCGCCCACGGCGGCCGACCAGAACGTCGCCGCCATCGCCGAGGACAGCGCCCCGCTGGCCATCGTCCTTGGCACGCAGGCGCAGAATTGCCCGGCGGGCGATCCGTGCGTCGCCACGTTCGACCCCGAGAACGACGCGCTGTCGTTCTCGATCGTCACGCCGCCGCGGCTCGGCGTGCTGACCGGCGCGCTGACCGGCGCCACGCCCATCGTCACCTACACGCCGAACCCCAACGCCAACGGCGACGACTCGTTCGTCGTGCGCGTCTCCGACGGCCAGTTCACCGATGACGCCACGGTGCGCCTGACGCTGACCGCGGTGAACGACGTGCCCACGGGCACCGCGCTTTCGTTGGCCACCGACGAGGACACCGCCCTGCCCATGCGCCTGACCGGCGCTGACGTGGAGACCGCGGCGGCGCAACTGGTATTCACCGTCGCCCAGGCGCCGGCGTTCGGCACGCTGTCGGGCACGCCGCCGAGCCTGACCTACACGCCCAACAGCAACGCCAACGTCGCGGTGAACGGCGTCGACCAGTTCACGTTCACGGTGCGCGACGCGGCGGGGGCCGTGTCGGCTCCGGTCACCGTCGACGTGACGGTGCGCGCCGAGAACGATCGGCCGCTGGCCGGCGACATCGTCGTCGTCGGCGGCTTCCCCGCCGTGCGGTCCGACACCGCGCGGGTCACCACCGCCGAAGACACCCCGATCGTGCTCGACTTCGCCAACGTCGATCCGGTCAACGGCCCGGTGCTCATCGGCGACGTCGAAGCCGCCCAACTCGGCGCGCAGGCCCCGGCGCTGACGGTGACCATCACCCAGGCGCCTGTCCGCGGCACCCTCGCCGTCACGCAGCCGCCCAATGCCGGCACGCTGCCGAGCCTGACCTACACGCCGGCGGCGAACGTCAACAACACCACCGACCGCATCGGCTTCACCGTCTCCGACGGCGCGCTGACCAGCGTCGCCGGGTTCGTCGTCGTCACCATCACGCCGGTGAACGACGCGCCGGTGGCCCCGGCCCTCAACCTGGCCTTCGACGAAGACGAGGTCGTCGCGGTGCCGCTGAGCGCCACCGACATCGACAACAGCGACAACGACCCGGTCAATGACGACACGCTGACCTTCGCGGTGGCCCAACTGCCCCAGAACGGGACGCTCTTTTCTTTGCAGGGCGGGGTCGAGCGACCGGTGGTCGTCGACACCGCGGTGAACCCGACGACGCTGCGCTTCCGCCCGGCGCGCGACTTCAACGGCCTCGACGGCTTCGTCTTCACCGTGTCCGACCGCGGGGTCACGACCACGGCGAACCTGGCCCCGGTGCTGGCCAACTTCACGATCCGCGCCGTCAACGACCGCCCGGTGGCCAACGACAGCGCGACCGCCACCGACGAGGACACCCCGCTGCCCCTCGACCTGGGCGCGTTCGCCAACGACGTCGACGACGCCGCGCTGACCTTCACCGTGACGCAGCCGGCGCGCGGCCGGGTCACCGGCGTGCCGCCCCAGGTCGTCTACGAGCCCCGGCAGGACCTGAACTCCGTCGACGACGGCGCCGCCGGCCCCGACCGCTTCACCTACACCGTCAGCGACGGCCGCCTGACCGCGACGGCCACGGTGGCGGTGACGGTGAACCCGGTGAACGACGTCCCGGTGCCCGCGGCGCTCGCCATCGTCACGGACGAAGACACGCCCGTGGTCTTCACGCTAACGGCCACCGATCCCGATCCCGAAGCCGTGACCTTCGCGCTGCCGGCGCGCGCCGGCGCCGGCACGCTGGTCCGCGTGGCGACAACGCCGCGCTCGGTGACGGTGCGCTACGAGCCCGATCTGAACACCAACGGGCCCGACAGCTTCCCCTTCGACGTCAACGACGGCCGCGGCGGCGCGGTGCCCGGCACGCTCGTGACCATCGACGTGCGCGCGGTCAACGATCGGCCGGTGTCGTCGTCCCAGACGGTGGAGACCCCCGAGGACGTGCCGGTGCTCATCGACCTGGCCAACGCCGACCCGCAGGCCGGCCCGGTGTTCGTCGCCGATGTCGAGAACGCCAACGGCGCGCTCGTCTACGTCGTCACCCGGCCGCCGACGCGCGGCACGCTGAACGGCACGCCGCCGCTCCTGACGTACACGCCGAACCTGAACGCCAACAACTCCACCGACTGCCCGGCCACCGGCACCTGTCTGGACCTGTTCGAGGTGACCATCGCCGACGGCGCCGGCGGCGAGTCTCTGGTGAGCACCCCGGCGCTGGTGCGCCTGAACGTCACGCCGTTGAATGACGCGCCGGTGGCCGCGGCCCAGCGCGTGCGCACCGACGAGGACACCGCGCGCGCGATCACCTTGACCGCCGGCGACGTCGACGGAGACCAGCTGCGCTTCACCATCACGCGCCAGCCGCGTAACGGCAGTGTCGTCGTCGACAACCCATGCGCCAGCGCCACCGCCGTGGGCTGCGGCAACGTCGTCATCTACACGCCGTTCCTGAACCGCAACGGCGACCTGCTCGACGACTTCGCGTTCACCGCCACTGACAACAGCGACACCCAGCCGGTGCGCGCCACGAGCGCCGCCGTCGACGTCTCCCTGGACGTGACGCCGGTGAACGACCCACCCACGGGCGTGGCCGGCGGCCTCGTCACGACTGACGAGGACCAGCCGATCAACCTGACCGTCGAGGCCACTGACGTCGACGACACCGTCCTGTCGTTTCGCGTCGGCACCCCGCCCACGCGGGGACGCCTGGTGACGGGTCGCCCGATCGTCGGCACCAGCGCCGAGTTCTTCTACCTGCCGTTCGCCAACGCCACCGGCACCGATACGTTCACGTTCGTCGCCAACGACGGGCGTGCCGACTCGGTCCCCACGACGTTCTCGGTGCGCATCCGCGCCAGCAACGACGACCCCGTCGCCGGCGAGCTGCGCGCGACCACCAGCGAAGACACCGCGGTGCTGCTGACGTTGCCCGCCGTCGACGTCGATGGCGATCCGCTGACGTTCGCCATCGCCACCGGACCGGTGCGCGGTGAGCTGTCGATCCCCAATCCGCAGCGTCCCGATCAGCGCCTGTACACGCCCTTCGCCGACGACAACGGCGCCGACTCGTTCACCTATTCGGTGAACGACGGGCGCACGGCGGTCACCGGGCGCGTCGACCTTGCGATCGCACCGGTCAACGACGCCCCGGCGGCCGAGCTCACCTCGCTGACCGTCGACGAAGACACCGCCGGCGGGCTGGTCCTGCTCGGCAGCGACGTCGACGGCGACGCCCTGACCTTCACCTTCACGGCGCCGAACAACGGCACCGTGACCGGCACGGCGCCGAACCTGACGTACGCACCGCGGGCAAACTTCAACGGCAGCGACGAGCTGTCGTTCACCGTCACCGACACGGCCGGCCTGTCGTCGACCCGCATCGCGCCGATCACGGTGCGGCCGGTGAACGACGCTCCGGTCTTCGGCGCGGGCCAATCGATCCGGGTGGTCGCCAACGGCGCGACGACGTTCACCGTGCTGGCCGCCGACGTCGACAACGTCCTCGCCTTCGCCGTCGGCGCGCCGGCGCCGCAGCTGGGCAGCGTCGCGCTGTCGGGCGCGCGCGCGACGTATACGCCCACTGTCCCCGGCAACGCGACGTTCCCGCTCTCCGACACCATCACCTTCGACGTCACCGAGCAGGGCGCCGGCGGCGTGACCATCCAGGGGTCCGTCGCCGTCACCATCCTCGGCGCGAACTCGCCGCCGGTGATCGGGCTGTCGCCGCTGAACAACCTGCCCGCGGTGCAGGAGCGCCGCGCCAGCAACGAATTCGTGCTCACCGAACCGGGCACCGCCAACGTCTTCGACGCCGACCGCGACGACCTGCGCTTCACGCTGCTGACCACGCCCACGCGGGGCACGCTGCGCGCCGGCGCCCGCACGCTGACGGCCGACTCGACCATCGACTTCAACGACGAGCGCCCGTCGACGGGCGCGCCGGTGTTCCCGGCCTTCGTCTACACCGCGGGTGCGATCGCCGGCGCCGGCAACGTCGTCGAGACGTTGCAGTACCGCATCTCCGACGGTGTGGACGCCGTCGAAGGGTCGTTCGAGATCACGATCGAGAACTTCGATGACCCGCCGGTCGCCGGGGCGTTCCTGTTCAGCGCCGGCAACCAGCTGACGACGGCCGAGGACCCGGCGAACGGCTTCGAGTTCAACCTCGCGGCCAGCGACGTCGATGGCGACGCGATCCTGCTGCAGTTCGTGGGCACCAGCGGCGCGGCCCTGTTGCCCTGCGGCGACATCCCGCTGAACGGCACC
>VGSZ01000311.1 GCA_016874845.1 Deltaproteobacteria bacterium | reverse complement strand
GTGAACGCGCAGGTCGCGATGGGCTCACCCGAGCAGCCGCAGCCCTACGTCGCCATCGAGTTCTCGCCCACCGGCCGCCAGCTGTTTGGTGACCTGACGACGAAGAACGTCGGTAAACGCATGGCCATCGTGCTCGAGGATGTCGTCGACAGCGCCCCGGTGATCAACGAGCCCATCACCGGCGGCAACGCCAGCATCACGATGGGCGGCAACCGCACCCGCGAAGAGAGCGTCAAGGACGCCAACCAGCTGGCGCTGGTGCTGAAGTCGGGCGCGCTGCCGGCCCCGATCACATTCCGCGAGGAGCGCAGCGTGGGCCCGAGCCTCGGCAAGGACGCGCTGGCGCAGTCGAAGCTGGCGGCGATGCTCGGCGCGTTCCTCGTCCTCGCCTACATGGTCATCATCTACAAGGTCGGCGGCGTGATCGCGTCGATCGCCGCGGCGCTGAACGTGTTCTTCATCCTCGCGGCGCTGTCGATGTTCGGCGGCTCGCTGAGCCTGCCTGGCATCGCCGGCCTGCTGCTGACCGTCGGCATGGCCGTCGACGCCAACGTGATCATCAACGAGCGCATTCGCGAGGAGCTCGTCGCCGGCCGGTCGGCGCGCACGGCCGTTGTCGCCGGCTACGACAGCGCCTTCAGCGCCATCCTCGACAGCAACGTGTCGTCGGCGCTGGCGGGCTTCGTCTGCCTCGAGTTTGGCTCGGGTCCGGTGCAGAATTTCGCGGTCACGCTGCTCATCGGCATCGTGTCGACGATGTTCACCGCCGTCTTCATCACCCGCACGCTGTTCGACGCGATGACCCGCGACGACCAGGCCACCCTCTCTCTCTGAGCCCGGCGCTCGCGCCAAAGAAGGCACACCATGAAGTTCCTGCACATCTTCGACCCGCTGAAGGAACGGGACTACGTCACGAACGGCAAGCTCTACGTCGGCATCGGGGCGGCCTTCGCGCTGGCGATGCTGGTCGGCGTGTTCACCGTGGGCATCAACTGGGGCATCGACTTCTCTGGCGGCATGGAGATGCAGGTGAAGTTCCAGCAGCCGGTGAAGGCCGAGCAGCTGCGCGACAGCCTGAAGGCGACGGGCTTCGACAAGCACCAGGTGCAGCAGTACGGCAGTGACGCCGACAACGAGTGGCTGCTGCGCGTCGAGCGCGTCAGCGCGCTGACCCCCGAGCTGATCGCGGGCGCGAAGAAGAGCATCGAGACGGAGCTCGGTGGCGAGGTGACCCTCGACTTCAACGCCGCCGAGGGCGACCGCTTCCGGCTGGCGGCGCCGCTGACCCTCGACCCCGCCGCCGACGCCGTAACCCAGCAGCGCGCTCTCGACGATCAGGTGGCGCGCATCGGCAAGGCCATCGAGCAGACCGAGCTGCGCCTGCGCCGCACCGTCGACAAGGACGGCAAGGAGAGCACCGTCGACGCCATCGTCCGCGACGACGTCTACCAGGGCAAGGCGCGGTACCTCGTGCAGCTGCAGGGCATCTCGATCAAGGTGGGCAAGGAGCTGACGGAGAAGTTCGGCGGCGTCGAGGTGCGACGCGTCGACTTCGTGGACGCCACGGTGGCGCAGCAGCTGAAGACGGACGGCATCATCGCGCTGGTGCTGTCGCTGGCGCTGATCCTCGTCTACGTCGCCATCCGCTTCGACATGTTCTTCGCCCCCGGCGCTGTCATCGCGCTGCTGCACGATCCGCTCGGCGCGCTCGCGGTGTTCGTCATCGGCCGGATGGAGTTCGACCTGCCGTCGGTGGCGGCGCTGTTGACGACCATCGGCTACTCGATCTCGCACACCATCGTGATCTACGACCGCGTTCGCGAGACGCTGCCGCCCGAGCCGCCCGAAGGCCTGTCGATGGACGTCGTGCGCGCCACGGTGAAGCGCGCCGTGAGCGACACGATGAACCGCACGTTCAACACCACGGCGACATCGGTGTTCACGACCATCGCGGTGTGGATCTTCGCCGACGGCAGCATCAAGGCCTTCGCCGCCTGCCTGACGGTCGGCGTGATCATCGGCGCCTACTCGTCGATCTTCATGGCGCCCGTCATCTACCTGTGGTTCCGCGAGCGCTTCTACCGCCCGCCGAGCGCCGACGAGGTGCAGGGGCAGATCACGCGCGCGCAGCGTGAGGCCGGTGTCGTCTGACCGCTGCGGTCGGCGCGCCACGCTGATTCATCGGTCTTCGGGGCGCTTCGGCGCCCCGAGGCCTTTCGTGCGTCGGCTGCCGGGCCCTCTGCGATGGCGCCCCCGCGCCTGCGATCTGCAGGCAGCAGCGCGGCGCGAAAATGCGGCGGCGACGTTGCCGACGACGAAACCGCTTGTCCGATGGATTTTGCCCATGAGGGCAGCCGGGCGCCGCCGTGGGCTTTTGTCGGTGGGATCCGGACAAGCGTGCGAGAGCGGTGTACGCTGGCATGGTTTCCGCAGAAAACCTCGACGTTGCCCGCTCCGGGCCCGGAGGATCCGTGAAAAAGCTCGCTGCCACTCTCACCCTCGCCGCCGCCGCCCTGACGAGCGGCGCCTGTGAGCCGACGCCCAGGGCCCTGCGCGCCGGTACGAGCCCGGTGTCCGGTCCCATCGCGGTGTCCGCCGACGACCGCCACATCGTGATCGCCGCCGAAGACCACGACGCCGTCGTGATCGTCGACCGCGCCACGCAAAAGGTCGTCCGCCGCGTGCCCGTCGGCGCCGGCCCGTCGCAGCTCGTCGTCGCAGGCGACCGCGCCATCGTGTCGTCGCGCTACGGCCACGAGGTCGCCGTCGTCGACATCGGCAGCGGCGACGTGAAGACCGTCATCCCCGTCGGCGCCGAGCCGATGGGCCTGGCGATGCTCGCCGACGGCCGCGTCGCCGTCGCCCTCGGTGGCGCCCAGGCCGTCGCCATCCTCGACCTCGGCAAGGGCGCCGTCGACCAGACCATCGCGCTGTCCGAGCCCGACCCGCGTGCCGTCGCGGTCCTCGACAACGGCGACCTCTACGTCAGCCACATGTCCACTGGGCGCTTCAGCCGCGTCACCGTGGCCACCGGCACCGTCCGCGTCGTCGACGTCGGCACGCCGAACCAGTTCGGCCCGCGCCTCGTCGCCGAGCACCTGCGCAGCCTGACCATCGACCCCGAGAGCGGTCACGTGCTCGTCGCCCACAGCCAGGCAAATCAGGACACCGTGCGCGCGCCGATCAACGATCCCGAGGCCCCGCCCGCCGACGGCGGCTGCGGTTACTCGGGCTGCCCGACGCAGCTCGGTGCCGTCGTCCCCGGCGTCACCGAGGTCGACCCCGGTACCGACGTCGTCGTCGTGCCCGACGGCGGCGACGCGGCGAACGATCCGGGCGGCTGCTTCAATTGTGACGTAAGCCGCCCGGGCTTCGGCTTCGGCGGTCAGGCAGCGCCGCCGACGGTGCTGAACCCGTTCGACGGCCGGTTCGGTGGCGTGCCGCTGTCCAACCCGACGGCGCTGGCGCTGTTCGACGGCGGCCGCGGCCAGCTCGTCGTCAACATGGGCACGAAGAACGTCGTGCTGCTGCGGCGCGACCTGAAGGGGCAGGCCGCCGACGTCGTCGGCTTCGCCAAGGTCGGCAACGGCGCCGACGGCGTCGCGCTGGCCCACGACGGCGAGACCGCCTACGTCTGGAACCAGTTCGACGGCACCGTCAGCGAGCTGAAGCTGCCGCGCGTCGGTCGCGACGTCGCCAGCCGCTTCACCGACGACGATCAGGGAGCCACGACCGCGCAGTTCGGGCCGGTGCCCGAGTACGCCGCCCGCACCTTCGCCGTCGTCGAGGACGCGCTGCCCGTCGAGGCGAGCATCGGCCGCAAGATGTTCCACGACGCGACCGACAGCCGCATCGCGGCGCAGGGTACGGTCTCGTGCGCGTCGTGCCACCCCGACGGTCGCGCTGACGGTCGCACGTGGCAGTTCACGTTCGGTCCGCGCAACACGCCGCAGCTGGGCGGCGACATCCTCGACACCGCGCCGTTCCACTGGCCGGGTGACGTGCCGACGGTGGCCGCGCTCAACGACATGACCGTGCTGCCGTTCATGGGCGGTAGCGGTCTGGACAACGGCAGCTTCCAGTTCGTGGCCGCCTTCATCGGCACGATCCGCCAGGCTCCGTCGGCGGCAGTGACCCGTGCGCTCACCGAACTCGAGCGTCACGGCGAAGAGGTCTTCTTCTCCGAGGCCACGCAGTGCGGCACCTGCCACGGCGGCGCCCACTTCACCGACAACCGCTCGTGGGACGTCGGCACTCGCGCCGACGACCGCGACATCACGCACTTCCAGACGCCAGTGCTGCACGGCCTGCACCGCTCGGCGCCCTACGGCCACGACGGCAAGTACCAGGATATGCGCGCCCTGGTGGACGACCTCGTGCGGACCGACAAGATGGGCAAGGGCTCGCACCTCACCGACGAGGACGCCGACGCTCTGGTGGCCTACCTGAACACGCTCTGAACGCCGCCCGGGCTCGGAGCCGCCGCGAGGCGCCGCGAGAGCGGCGCCTCGCTCTTTAAGGCCCTTCCCCGCGGCGCCCTTGCCGTCGCCACCGCCCGTCGCCGTCGACGCGCCCGCCCGCCCGCTCGCTCGACCACGCGCGCGGACCCGCTCGTCGTCGTCGCCGCCGAACCGGGTGCCTGCCATGGGCCGACGGCCCGGCACCCCCTCGACCGCTCGCGATGAAGCGCTCGTCGCCGTCGCTGCGAAACCCGATGGCGACGTGCCGTCAGCGGCGTCGGCGACGGCGCCCGGCGGCGACGCCGAGCAGCGCGACGGCGAAGGCGGCCGCGTCGGCGTTCGCGCCGCGGGCGTCGCAGCTGCAGCCGCCAGTGGCGCGCACGCCGGGTGCGTTGCGGATCACGAGGCGCTGCAGCCCGTCGTCGTCGGGCGGCGGCTCGTCGACCGGCGGCACCGACTCCGCGTCGAGCCGCAGGCTTAGCTCAAGGGGGACGCCGGCGACGAGCGTGTGCTCCTCGCTGCGGGGCACGTAGCCCTCGGCGCGCGCGACGACGGTCACTGCGCCGGGCGGCAACGACGTCGTCACCTGCCCGACGGCGTCGACGACCAGCGGCTCGTCGATGCCGAACTGCACGGTGGCGAGCGGCAGCGGGGCCGTGGTGACGGCGTCGACGACGACGACGCGCACGGCGACGGCGTCGTCCACCGGCGCCATGCCCAGCGAGTTCCAGCTGCTGTCGCCGGCGGCGACGTCGTGGCTGCGTGTCGACGGGGCAAAGCCGTCGAGGGTCGCGGTCAGCGTGTAGCTGCCCGGCGGCAGGTCGAGGGCCCAGTACGCGTCGCCGTCGCGGGCGGTCGCCGTGGCCACCGTCGCCGCGCCCTGCGTCGCCGTCACGACCGCGCCCGGCAGGCGTGCACCAAGGGCGCTGGCCTGCGCGACGTCGTCGGTGATGGCGCGGTTCCACACGGTGCCCTG
>VGSZ01000310.1 GCA_016874845.1 Deltaproteobacteria bacterium | reverse complement strand
CTCGCGCTGCCCGTGCTCTTCGTCGTGTTCGCCGGCGAGCCCTCCCTTGCGCGAAGGCCGGCGCGGGCTGCGTCGTCGGCACCGCGGCCCTCGCGGGCCGAGGCGTTGGTGGCCGAGGGCAGGGCGCACTTCCAGCGCGGCGACTTCGCCTTGGCCCACGACCGCTTCCGTGCCGCGCTGGCGGCGGACCCGGGGCATCCGACGGCGCTGTTCAACGCCGCGCTGGCGGCGCGCAAGGGCGGCCTGCTCGTGCCGGCACGCGCGGCCTACGTCGAGCTGCTGGCGGCGCACCCCGAAGACCTCGACGTCGTCTGGGGGCTGGCCGAGGTCGAGCGAGGCCTCGGACACGTCGATGCCGCCCGGGCGCTGTACGCGCGCATCGTGGGCGAAGAGCAGCGGCCGGGGCGCGACGAGCTGCTCGATCGCGCGCGCGCGGTTCTGCGGGAGCTGGCTGTCCCCTCGCTCCCGTCTTCGCCGTCGTCGCTGTCGCTGCCGGGCGTGGACAGCGCGTCGGTGGCCACCGCGCCCGCGCCCCGGGCGGCGCCGGCGACGCCCCCGGGCGGTCGGGCGGCGTCGTCTGCGGCGCCATCGCTGCCTTCCCTCGGCGATGCGTTGGCGGCGACGGCGCTGCTCGAGGCGGCAGACCGCTTGCGCGCCATCGACGCTGATGGCGCAGGACTGCTGGCGGCGCGCGCGCAGGCGGTCGAACTCGCCTCCGCCGCCGCCCCGCCGGCTGTCCTTCGGTCGCTGGCGGTCGCGCGCTGCCCTGTCGACGAAGACGTCGCACGCGGAGAGCGGGCGCTGGCCGCCGGAGCGGTCGGCGAGGCGCTGGCGGCCTTTCGGCGCGCCCACGCCTGTGACGCCGCCCGGCCCGAGCCGCTGTGGGGCCTGAGCCGGGCGTTCGACGCCAGCGGCGACCGCGCGCAGGGGCGGCGCCTCGCCGCACGGTACGTCGCGGCCTGCGAGGCCGCCGCCAGGTGCGCCGTCGGCGGCGGCGGCGCGTCGTCCCGGGCGCGCCTTCGCATCGAGCTCCCCGACCCTTGAGCCGGCAAGGCCTCAGGGGGCGTGGGGCGCGCCAAGGGCCACCCCGCGGGGATCCCGCTCGGGGCTGATCCCGGGGCCTTGAAGTGGTGTTACCCGTTCGTCACAAGACACCATGCTCGCCGGCTTTCCACTCACCGAAGAACAACAGCTGGTCGCCGACACCGCGTTGGCGTTTGCGCGGGACCGCGTGGCCCCCGGGGCCGCGGCGCGCGACCATGACGGGCGCTATCCCGACGAGCTGCTGCCCGTGATGGCCAAGCTCGGTCTGTTCGGGGTGAAGGTGGGGGCCGACGATGGCGGCGCCGGCGCTGACGCCGTGTCGTACGCCCTCGCCATCGAGGCCGTCTCGCGCTCGTGCGCCGCCACCGGCGTGACGATGGCGGTGTGCAACCTCGTCGCCGACGTCCTCGCCGGATACGGCAACGGCGAGCAGCGTGCGCGCTTGCTGGCGCCGTACCTCGCCGGGCAGCGCGGCGCGGGGTCGTTCTGCCTGTCGGAGCCCCACTGCGGCTCCGACGCCGCGGCGTTATCGACGACGGCAGTGCGCGACGGCGACTATTTCGTGCTGAACGGCACGAAGCAGTGGGTCACCAACGGCGCCTACGCCGGTCTGCACATCGTCTTCGCCAAGACGTCACCCGAGCAGAAGTCCCACGGCATCTCCTGCTTCGTCGTCGAGCGCGGCACGCCCGGACTCATCGTCGGCAAGACCGAGCACAAGATGGGGCTGCGCGGCAGCAACACGACGCAGATCGTGCTCGAGGACTGCCGCGTGCCGACGGCAAACCTGCTCGGCGATGTCGATCGTGGCTACGCCATCGCGCTGGCGAACCTCGACGGCGGACGCATCGGCATCGCTGCCCAGGCCTGCGGCATCGCTGCCGCCGCGCTGACCGAGGGCGTGCGATACACGCGGGATCGCAAGGCCTTCGGGCGCTCACTGGCCGAGCTGCAGGCCATCCAGTTCGCCGTGGCCGACAGCGCCATCGACGTCGACACGGCGCGACTGCTGACGCTCCGTGCCGCGGCCGCCAAGGACGCCGGCAGCCCGCGCACGGCGCGCGAGTCGTCGATGGCCAAGCTGTTTGCCTCCGAGGCGGCCTGCCGCGTCGCCGACCGCATGCTGCAGGTCCACGGCGGCTACGGCTACGTCGAGGAGTACGCCATCGAGCGGCTGTACCGGGACGCGCGCATCACCCGCATCTACGAGGGCACCAGCGAGGTGCAGCGCATCGTGATCGCGCGCGAGACGCTGGCCGGCTGACCACCCAACCACGACGCCGACCCGCGCGCGACGGCGGGCAGCGTCGTGCGCTGCACCCGGCGGTGACAGGACGCGTGGTGCGTCCTGCACAAGAGGTGATCAGATACCGACGAGGAGCCGAGCGCCGAAGTTGTAGGCGAGCCCAGCGTTGATGATCTTCTTCATCTGCGCTTCGATGTCGTACTCGCTGCGCAGGTACCGGAAGATCGAGGTTTCGGTATCGAACACGGCGCAGCATGAGCGAGGGTCGCAGTCCCGAGGCTGACCGACCGAGCCCACGGTGATGATGTACTTGTAGTCCTTGCGCACCACGAACTCGAGGCGCGCCGGATCGCCGCCCGCCTTCACGTTGTACGCGTCGTCGGCCGACAGCGCGAAGCTGCGGGTCAGGTGCGAGTGGCCGATGAAGGTGATCCAGTTGAGCTGATCGCGATACTTCAGCAGCTCCTTCGCCTTCTCCTTCGTGAAGACGTACTCGAATTCTTCAGGACAGACGGGACTCCCGTGACAGAAATCGATGTCACCGACAGTGTGCTTGTAGGGCAGTGAAGCCAGCCACGACAACGTATCGGTGGAGACGCGGCTCTTGCACCAGTCGAGGGCGTGCCGAGCGGCGTCGTAGTAGTACGAGTAGTCCATGTGGCCGGCCACGGCGGCGTCGTGGTTGCCGACGATGCACAGCGTTGCGCGCGACCGGACGATGTTGACGCACTCTTCGGGGTTGGCGCCATAGCCGACGACGTCGCCGAGGCACACGATCGCGTCGACGCCCTCGAGGTCGAGCGCCTTGAGTGACTCGGTCAGGGCCTCGAGGTTGCCGTGGATATCGCTGATGATCCCGTAACGCACCGCTTACGCCTTCCCGCCGTGACCCGCCGCCGCCGGTGCGTCGACGCGTGCCGCGCCGACGTGAAGGTGGCGCCTTGCGCGAGCCCCGAGGCCGAGGAGCATCCCAAGGACAGCCCACGTCGGCAAGCGCGGGGGCTCGCTGCCCGGGGCAGCGGCGCCGGCGACGCAGCCGCACCCTTCGACGCTGCGGACCACCAGCGTTCCGCCGGCGACGCTGACGATGTCGGGGCCGTCGTGGCTGAGCACGCCATAGACCCGGTAGGGAGCGGGCGCCAACGTCGTCGTATCGAGGGCAAACACGCGGCCGACCGCGGCCCCATCCTCGCCGACGGCCGGCAGCCCGCCGGCGAGCGGCACGCCGCCCGTGGCGTCGTCGTCAGTATCGAGGAACAGCGCGACGCTGCCCGTGCGGCCGGGGGGCAGCGAGACCTCCCAGGTCACGAGCGCGATCCCCCGGTCGTCGAGATCGTCGACGCCGTCGGGTTCGACAAGCCGGAACGTCGCGCCCGTGACCTCGCCCGCCCGGACGGTCACCGTGCCGGGCGCGTACGCGTAGGCCGTCGCGCCCCGCACGTCCCGCGCGGCGACGAAGACGTGCCACGTCCCGGCGGGGACGCCTTCGACGCTCACGCGGCGGGTGACCACGTCGCCGGCCGGCAGCCCGCGCGCCACGCGGATGCCACCCCGGCCGTCGGCGTCGGCACCGACGAATACGTCGACCGACACCGGGTCGCCGTCGGCGTCGCTGGCGGAGTAGGCCAGCTCGAATCCGAGCCCACCTTCCCCGTCGCTCGCCGTGACGGCGCCGGCGGGCGCCTGCACGCCCACCACCGGCTCGGCGTTCGGGCCGGCGTCAGGGACCTCGCCCTCGCCCTCGCCCTCGCCCTCGCCCTCGCCCGAGGACGTGCAGACCTCAGGCGCCGCGGTGAACACCACGGTGCCCGGTGTCCGGGGGGCGGTGCGCCACGCCAGGGCGAGCGCGCCGTCGCTGCAGGGGCCACCACCGACGCCCGCCCCGCGCTGCATCGTCTGGCGCGGGTCGGCGTCCTTTTCGCCGCCGAACCATGCGCCGCCAGTGGGGTTCGCGACGTCGCAGGCGGCGCTGGCCGGGTCTCCCGCGGGGCAGAGCTTGAGCACTTGCCCGCCGTCGGTCATTGCCCCGAGGGGAAACGTCGTGCCGTCGGCGAGCGGCGCCCCCGCCTGACGCTGCAGCACAAGGACGCCGCCCGGGGCGAGCGCCACGGCCGGCAGCGAGTGCTCGGTGGTGCCCTGCACGAGCGAGAACTCCGAAAGGTCGGCCACGTCACCGGGCCCGGGGTTCGTGATCTCGACCCACTCCTCGCCGGTGCTGCCCGAGTTCAAGCCCATCCAGGCGACCTCGCTCAACACCGGCGCCGCCCCCGCAGACGAGGCAACCAGAACGACGACCAAAGCAGACAACGCGCGCATCCGAAGGGAGATGCCACACCACAGGAACGACGCAAAGCCGCCGACCGATGGAGTCGCTGGCTGCGCCGCAACGTGCGTCCACCGTAGGCGCGGGCCCCGGTCCTGCCGATCCTCAGTGTTCGAGCGAGTGCAGGAGGTTCTGGGCTTCGTAGAGCAGCGTGGCCTCTTCAAATCGGCACTCCCCTTCCAGCGTCTCGGCCAGCAGCCCGAGGCGGGCCGACAATTTCGAGGTGGTCGTCGACGGCGCAGCCGCCTGGGCAGGTTCGGGCGTCGCTGCCGTCATCGTCGGCGGGTCCGCAGACACCGGCGCAGTGGCCTCTGGCGTCGCTGGCGCAGTGGCCTCTGCCGCGGGCGCAGCGGCAAGCGCTACCTCGGCTTCGACGTCGAAGGTCAGTCCTCCATCGTCTTCGGCGACGAAGTCTGCGCTGTCGTCGGCCACGAAGTCAGCGCCGTCGTCGTTGTTGTTCGCGGCCGGCAGTGCCTCCGCGCCCGCCGTGATCGAGGTCGGCGGGGTCCGCGCGATCCGGACCGGCGGCGGCGCCGGCGGTGAAGGCGGCCCTTCGAACTCGCCGAGCGAGGCGAGGGCGAGCGCGACCTCGTCTTCCGCCTGCGCGGACGCTGCGTCGGCGGACGCGGCGTGAACGGGCTCGGCGGACGCAGGCTCGACGGACGCAGGCTCGGCGGGAATGGCCTCGACGGGCGCAAGCTCGGCGTCCGCAGGCTCGGCGGGCATGGCCTCGACGGGCGCAAGCTCGGCGTCCGCAGGTTCGACGGGCATGGCCTCGACGGGCGCAAGCTCGGCGTCCGCAGGTTCGACGGGCATGGCCTCGACGGGCGCAAGCTCGGCG
>VGSZ01000309.1 GCA_016874845.1 Deltaproteobacteria bacterium | reverse complement strand
ACCCTCACCCTCACCCTCACCCTCACCCTCACCCTCACCCTCTCCTTCGCCCTCGCCTTCGGCAGGCGGCGGGTCGACGCAGATGCTCCTCGCGAAGCCACAGACGGGCAGGCCGAGGCCGAGGCCGTCGACGCAAAACTGCCCCGCGCCGCCGGCGGGGTTCGCGGCGCTGCACGCAGCGCAGCGCGCGTTCAGCGCGCAGCCGAGGTTGATGGTGCAGTCGGTGAAGTCCTCGGGCAGCGACGTCAGGCCAAGGGTCGCGCCAGCGTCGAGGGAGCAGACCTGTCCGGGCAGGCAGTCGCGCGAGAAGGCCTTCTCGCCCTCGCGCACGACGCCGTCGCCGTCGTAGTCGCCACGCTCCTGGTGGCACAGCGCGTAGCAGAGGCCGTCGGCGTCGACGTCGGGTCCGAGCAGCGCCGCGCTGCAGGCAACGGCGGGCGGCGCGTCGAGGTCGCGATAGCCGCGGTCATCGCACGCGGTGTGCGCGCCGGCGGCGTAGGAGCAGCGCGCGTCGACGGGCACAGCCTCGGGGCCCGCCGCGATCTGCGCGCGCGTCGCGACCGGCACCGGCGCGCCGCACTGTCCCTGCAAGCGCCCACAGACGCCGCCGCCGGTGCCGAGGTCGAGGCACTCGAAGCCGTCCTCCTGCGCGCACGGGCAGCGCGGGTCGTCGCCGTCGCGGCAGTCGTTGAAGGTGCAGGGCACGCGGCTGTCGGAGTCGGCAGGCACCGCGCGCTGAAATGTGTCGACGAAGGCGTCCAGCGCGCCGCGGCCGCAGACCTCGCCGGCGGGGCAGACGTCGGCAGCGGCGCTGCCGACACCGCAGGCATCCTTGCATTGCGCAACGACGACAGAGACGGTGTCGAGTTCGGGATCGGCGGGGGAAACGACGTCGACGAACACGCAGGCGCGGCCGTCGGCGCAAGCGTCGTCGTCGCCGAGGCCAAAGCAGGGGGCATCGACGTCCTCGACCACCGGCAGACACGCCAGCGTTGTGGCGGCGAAGCGATTGCGGAGCAGATCGAAGACGATGAGCGCCTGGCAAGCCTCGCTGTCGCCGCACGCCGAGGGGTCGGCGACGGCCGGATCGTCGCGGGCGCCGCACGGTCGCGCGCAGACCCCGGCGGGGCCGAGGTCGAGCGTGGTGCACGCGAGCCCTGAGGAGCAGCCGCCGTCGCTGCCGTCGACGAGACAGGCGGCGCCCGCCGGCAGGCCGACGTCGCCCTCGCCTTCGCCTTCGCCTTCGCCCTCGCCCTCGCCCTCGCCTTCCCCCTCGCCTTCGGCGCCGCCGTCGATGACCGGCGGCCCGCCGTCGCAGCCGCCCGACGAGCCCAGCATCCCCAGAAAGACGACGAGAACGAGAGGCAGCGACCCGCGAGGCATGGTGCAAGCCTGCCATAAACGCGCGGGGGTTGCCGTCGCTTGGGCGCGGTTGGCGACGTCGACGCCCCACCGCGACGGCCCCGACGAAGGGGCTAGGCAGCCCCAACGCAGCGGGCATGATCCTTCGCATGGGAAAAAAGTCGACGTCCGAACGTCCCCGCCTGCTCGTCGCCGCCCCCGACGGCGCCGTCTTCGAGCACCCGACCCTCGAGATGGCGCTCGACAACGGGCTGGACCTGCTGCGGGTCACCCAGAAGGACGTCATCCCGTTGGCCGCCGATTGGGATCTGATGGCGATGCCGGGCACGCGGCCCGTCGGCTACGATCCGCAGACCGGCACCTTCACGGCGGTGACGACGTTCACCACCGACGACGGGCGAACCTTCGAGCCGTGGGCCGTCGCCTGTCATCCGCCGCCGGGCTATGTGCGCGCGTTCCACACCGCCGCCGAGTACACCGACGCGACGCACCCCGACACGAAGCTGCGCCAGCAGGCCGAAGAGATCGCGGCCCGTCGGGCGCGCGACGCCGAGAAGATGAAGAAGCGCGGGCTGCACGTGCTCGACAGCGCCGGCGACGACGCGCGCCCCGGGCTGCCGCTGTGGGCCTACACCGCCGTCGGCGCGACGTCGAAGGGCACGGTGGCGGCGCTCTTTTTGGCCGATGAAACCACCCGCTGGTCGCCGGAATTGTTCTACAAGGGAGACCTGAAGGATCGCATCCGCGACCGTCTGGCGCTGGACCCCGACAACCAGGTGCTGCAGCAGCTGTCGCAGTGCGCCGGCGACTACCTGTGCTGCTGCGCGAGCAACGTGTTCTACGAGCGGTGGGAGGGCGCGGTGCCTGTCGCCCCCGCGTGCACCGCGGCGTGTCTGGGCTGCCTGTCGAAGGAGCCGGCGTGGAACACGCCGACGCCGCAGAAGCGGCTGAAGTTCCAGCCGACGCCCGACGAGATCGCGCGCGTGATCGCGCATCACCTCGAGCGCGCGCCCGAGCCGATGATGTCGTTTGGCCAGGGCTGCGAGGGCGAGCCGACGATGAACGGCCCGGTGATCATCGAGTCGATCCGGCTGGCCCGCGCCCGCACGCCGCGCGGGATCATCAACATCAACACCAACGGCTCGCGCCCCGAGACCGTGCGGGCCTGCGCGCAGGTCGGCGCCAACGCCCTGCGTGTATCGATCAATACCTTCGATCGCGACGTCTACACGATGTACTATCGCCCGGCGGACTATACGTTCGACGACGTGATCCGCTCGCTGTACGTCGGGCGTGACATGGGGATGCACAACAGCATCAACCTGCTCATCTGGCCGGGCTGGACGGACCAGCTGGCCGAGGTCGACCGCATCTCGAAGCTCGTCGACGACGGCGCGCTGCAGATGATCCAGCTGCGCAACCTGTGCGTCGACCCCGGCTACTTCCGCACCGCCCTGCCCCCCCGGGAGCAGCGCGGGATGCTCCTCGGCATGAAGGGCTTCGTCGCCGAGCTGCACCGGCGTCACCCGAAGCTGCGCTTCGGCACGTTCAACCCGCGCCTCGCCGC
Organism: Deltaproteobacteria bacterium; assembly: GCA_016874845.1. Taxonomy (GTDB): domain Bacteria; phylum Myxococcota; class UBA727; order UBA727; family VGSZ01; genus VGSZ01. The sequence continues at coordinate 2,532 of VGSZ01000309.1, read as the reverse complement.
CGACTGGTGGCCCGAGGTCCCGGCGTTCCCCGGCGGACGCCTCTGATGCCCTCGGCGGCGGCGACGTCGTCGACGCCACAGGCGACCCCGGCAGAGCGCTGCCCAGGGTGCACCGGGGGTCGACCACGAACCCTTGTGTCCCCGTCAGGAGCATCGGTCGGAGTCCGTTCGCCGGTTACGGCAAGGCCGCCGTCGCGGCGTCGTGCGCAAACCAGCGGGTCTCGACCGCCGCGTCGATCTCCGGTCCGCGCTCGATGAGCAGACGGGGCACGAGGGCGCCGGCGAGCGCCTCGGCGGGTGCGGGCACATCGAGCCGGCCGGCAAAGGGAGAGCACCCGCGCCTGCGTCGACAGCGGCGCGTCGAGGGCGACGCTGCCCTGCCCGGGCGACAGCGTGACCGCGGCGGCCCGCGCGTTTGCGGCGCGCAGGAACCTGCCGAGCGCGGTGGCGAAAGTGGCGCGTGGCTGCGCCGTAAGCACCTGCCGCTCCAGCGCGATGGCGCCGTCGAGGTCGCCGCGCCGGAAGCGCAACCACGCGAGGGTGTCCTGGAAGCCCGGCACCGAGCGACTGCCCTGCGCGGCGGCGATGGCGGCGCGCTGGCGCTCCTCGGCCTTGGCAGCGAGCGCCGGGTCGGTCGAGCCGGACAGCACAAAGGATCACGCGGCGGTGTTCGTGACCGCCGAGTCGCCGTCGACGGCGAGCCCGGCCCGGGCGAGGTCGAGCCGCCGCTCGGCGGGACCGCGCGCGTTGGCGCGCACCGCCACATGGCCAAAGCAGCCGAGCACGACGGCGACGGCGACGACGTTGGCGACGAGCAGGCGGGGCGGCGCCTGGGGCGCCGTGACGTCAAGGTCGCGCGCGAGGAGCAGCGCCACAACGGCGCCGACGACGAAGCCGCCCAGGTGAGCGAGCAGGTCGATGCCGGGCAGCAGCGAGATGCCGACGTTCAGCCCGAGGATCATGAGCCAGCGGCGCGCCGGCACGACCAACACGTCGGGCAGCCGCGCGCGAGCCTGCCACTGCACGGCGATCAGCGCGCCCATCAAGCCCCACACGCTCGAAGACGCGCCCACCGAAAAGACGTGGGTGCCGGCGAAGGCCGAGGCCACGTTGCCGCCGACGCCGGCGAGCACCGCGACGAGCAGGAAGCGGTGGGCGCCGATCGTCCGCTCGAGCGTCACGCCGAACGACAGCAGCGCCGTCGCGTTCATGAGCGCGTGGGTCAGGTTCACGTGCAGGAAGCCGGCGGTCACCAGACGCCACCACTCGCCGCGCCGGACCAGCGCCGGCGCGTTGCCGCCGAGCTCGAGCAGCCACGCGCCGTCGTCGAGGGCGCCGACGAAGAGCTCGACGGCGAAGCAGGCCGCAAGAAGACCGAGCAGCCCGTGGGTCGCGGCGGACGCGCGGCGCCCGATGGTCGACGCCAACGCGGCCTCGCGGTCGAGCTCGGCGAGCCGGGCGCTTCCCCCAGATGAGGACAGCACGCCGGCGCGCACGGCGCGCTCGATCGCGATGGTCACGCCGTCATCGACGAAGTCGGCGTCGGCGACGACGACGACGGCCCGCCCCGGGGTGCCGACGCACAGTCCGGGCGGCGCCGCCGTGCGTTGCAGGATCGTGAGCTCGGCGAAGGGCAGGCGCACCGGCGTGGCGGCCGTCCCCGCGGTCACGGTGAACGCCTCCGCGTCGACGACGGCCGGTGGCCGCGGGAGGCGCGACCGTCGCCGCCGCAACTGCACCCGGGTGACGGCGAGCAGCGCGCCCAGCGTGGCGACGGCGCCCACGGCGGCGGCGACCCAGACGACGTCACGCGCGCCCCCGAGGTCACGCGCGGCGATCATCACGCCCACGCCTGCGCTGGCGGCCGGCAGCAGACCGAGCAGAAAGACGCCGAGCCAGACGACGCGATCGCCCACGGCGGGCCGGCGGGGATTCATCGCGAACAACGTCGGGGACGACGGGGGCGACGGGCTGGCGACGGCGTGGATCGGGGAGTCGTCCATGGCGGGGACCGCGGCGTAGCAAGCGTGGCGAGGCGGCGAGGAATGCGCCGAATGCACAGTGCGCGGCGTCAGCGAACGCTCGGCTCCACCGGCGGCCGCGCGCGCTCGGCGACGATGACGTCGAGGTAGGCGCCGAGCGTCTGCTCCCACGACGGCAACGCCGCGCCCGTCAGCTGCGCGCAGCGGGTCGTATCGAGCACGCTCCACGCCGGCCGCTGCGCGGGCGTCGGGTACGCCGACGTCGGGATGGCGTGGATCGTGTGGGCCTTCACGGGCAGGCCGCGCTCCACTGCTCCGGCGCGGATCGCGAGGGCGAAGTCGTGCCACGCGATCCCGCGCAGACCGGCGTCGTCGGCGACGTGGACGACGCCGCCGGCGTCGGTGGCGGCGAGCCGCAGCAGCGCGTCGGCCAGCGTCGACGTCGAGGTCGGGCGGCCGCGCTGGTCGGCGACGACCTTGAGCTCGTCGCGCTCGGCGAGCAGGCGCAGGATCGTGGTGACGAAGTTCTTGCCGCCGGGCCCGTACAGCC
>VGSZ01000308.1 GCA_016874845.1 Deltaproteobacteria bacterium | reverse complement strand
GGCGAGGGCGGGGGCGAGGGCGAAGGCGAGGGCTCGGGCGAAGGCGAAGGCGAGGGCGAAGGCGAGGGCGAAGGCGAGGGCGAAGGCGAAGGCGAAGGCGAGCCGGCGGCAGGGTTCGGGAGCCTGAGCGGCGACTGCGGCGTGCTCGACGACGAGCTGCGGTCGGCTGTGCCGTCGGTGTTCGAGAACCACCTCGACTTTGGCGCCGACCCCTACGACGCCGCCGACCAGCGCCTGCTGACCGCGGGCGGGCAGCGGCTGGCGACCACCGAGAACGCCGGCGGCAGCTCGGGGCTGTCCGAGCTGTTCGCCTTCGAGGTGCTCGCCCGCTGCGAGGGCGCGACGCTCGAGAAGACCGAGACCGAGATCGTCTACGACGTCGCGGGGAACATCACCGACATCCTCGTGCGCATCGACGGCGAGAAGGTCGGCGTCAGCGTCGTCCGCGCGTTCCGCGGCAACGCGCCCGACGATCCCTATCCGCCCGCCGACGCCCAGAGCCTGATGACCCGCAAGCTCGAGGGCATCGTCGAGTCGACGACCAACGTCAGCGACGCCGATCGCTGGCGCAAGCAGATCCTCGCCGTGATGGCCTGGAACCAGGCCAACGTGGACGTGTGGCGCGAGGCCCTCGCGGCGATCCCTGCCGACGTCCGCGCCGACACGATCGTCGTCTTCACCGTCACCGACGGCGCCGACGGCCCGCTGTACAACCGCTGAACGTCGCCGCGACCGCCGCAGGTCGCCACCACCATCGGACGGCGCCGCGACCGCGCAACTTCGCGCCGCGAACGGCGCCCGTCGGCAGGCGCCGTCGTGGTCAGGGGCGCCAGGTCAGGCGCACGCGGCCGGCGGCCCCTGCCGCCCCGCTCTCCACGGAGCCGGCGACGAAGCCGCCGGAGCCCCCCACGCCCGCGCCCGCCGCCCGCGCCGCCTCACCAGCCACGGCGCCGCTGCCCGCCGTCGTCGTCGCGCCGAGGCTCGCGCCGCCGCCGCCGCCGGCGCCCGAGGCGTTGCACGTCCACGTCGAGCCGCCGCCGCCGCCGCCAAAGACGCCGCCGCCGCCGCCGCCGCCGCTGCCCGGGTCGCCGACGTCGCCAGAGTAGTTGCCGCCAGTGCCGCCGGTGAAGGCGCCGCCCGACGAGCCGGAAAACAGCCCGCTGCCGCCCGCGCCACCGCGCGTGACGGAGCCGCCGCCACCGCCGGTGGCGACGGCGTCGACGCACAGGCCCGGCTGGGTGGTGCCCAGGTCGACGCCGCGGGCGCCCTCGGCGCCGCCGCCGGCGCCGCCGTGGCCGGCGACGAAGAAGCTGCCCCAGCCGTGGGCCGCGCCGCCGCCGCCGCCGGCCGCGACAACGACCACCTGGCCTTCCAGATCGACGCGGGTCAGGCCGCCGCCGCCGCCGCCGCCGCCGCCCTCGCCGTCGCCGCGGGCGAGGCCCCCGTTGCCGCCGCCGGGCACGCCGCCCGGCGCCGCCGGCGCGCAGCCGCCCCCTGCGCCGCCTTGACCGACGACGACGGCCAGCGTGTCGCCGGCGCCCACGTTCAGCGTGCGGGTAGCGAAGCCGCCGCCGCCGCCGTTGCCGCCGCGCAGCCCGTCGGCGCCCTGCTGCACGCCGCCACCGCCGCCGCCGCCGCCGCCCCACGCCTCGACCAGCACCGACGTGCACCCCGCGGGCGCGGCGAGGGTATAGGCGCCGGCGACATCGAGGAGCTGCTCCCCGGGGCACGTCGCCGTCGCTGTCGCGGGCGGCGCCGGCGGCGGCGGGCAGGCCTCGCCGTCGGTCGCGTCGGGGGGCGTGCCGGCGTCGGGCTCGTCGGGGGGCGTGCCGGCGTCGGGCTCGTCGGGGGGCGTGCCGGCGTCGGTTTCGTCGGGGGGCGCGCCGGCGTCGGGCGGCGTGCCCGGGGCCTCGCCACCGACGCACACGACGTCGGTGACGTTGCAGCCGTCGCTGCAGGGCACGAGCACGGCGTTGTACTGGCACGCGCCGTCGACGCAGGTGCCGGTCTCGTCGTAGCGGACGAGGTTGGCGTCGGCGGTGCAGAACCCCTCGGGCGGCGTGGTGCACGCGCCGCACACGCGGTCAGCGACGCCTTCGCCGGTGACGGTGACGACGAGCTCGGCGCGACGCGGGTCGTTGGTGGTGAGGATCAGGCGCCCCTGCACGACGCCGGTGGTGGTGGGCGCGAAGTCGATGGGCAGCTCGAAGTCGGCGTTCGCCGTGATCTCGGCGTAGGCCTGCGTCAGCCCGAACACCGTCGCGTCCTCGATGCGAGCGCTGACCGTCAGCGTCTCGTCGCCCGCGTTCAGCACGCGCAGCGTGCGTCGCACCGAGAACCCCACCGGCAGACGCCCGCAGTCGACGACGTCGCCGGCGATGTTGACCAGCGGCGGGTCGGTCAGCGTCGTGTAGCTGGCGTCCTCGCAGGCGACGGCGGAGACGAGCGCCGCCACCGCGACGGTGGAGCGCAAGAAGCACAACGGATGGCACGACGACAGGGGAGACATGGGCACCTCGCTGGTGTCGCCAGTGCCGCGCCGCAAGGACCGTCGCAACCCACACAGCCAGCCGCACGGCGGCGTGACGCCGCTGCCTGGCGCGGGGCCATGACGCTCCGGGACGCTCCGTGACGCTCCGGGACGGCGGGCGCGACCACGGGGCGCTGCCCCAGCGCGCATCGCTACCGCCGGTGCGCCGCGCCGACGCCTTCTCCGCGTCGACCGCTCCCGGAGGTCGTCGATGGCTCCCCTGCTCGCCGCGCTGTGTACCGCCGTGACCATCCTGCTCGCCGTGCGTGCCGCGCGCCACGTGCCGCTGCTCGAGTCGCTGGTCACGGTCTCCGTGGTCGTCGTCGCGCTGATCGCGGCCGCTGACGGCGGCGGCGCTCGGACCCACGCCGGTGCGTCGTTCGCGCTGATCGTCGTCGCCGGGCTCCTGGCGCTGCCGCTGCTCGCGCTGCTGCTGGTGCTCGAGCAGCACCTGCGGCTGCGCCGCGCCGTCACCACGCTGTCCAGCGACAAGGACCGCCTCGAGGCGCTCGTCGCCCGCCTCGCCGCCGAGGTCGCCGCGCTGCGCGCGACACGCGCGACCCCGCCGGCGCGCGCCGCCGGCGAGAACGGCGACGAGACCGCCGACCGCGACCGCCGTCGTCGGGACGGGCTGGCCGATTGAGCGCCTCGTGCGTCAGCGGCGCCGCAGCAGGCGCGCGACGAAGAAGGCGTCGGAGTCGTGCCGGTGCGGCAGCAGCCGCAGGCAGCCCTGCGCGTCGACGGCGTCGTCGGGCAGGAAGGGCAGCACCGCCGGCAGCGCGTCGATGACGAAGTCGGGGTGGCGTTGCACGAACGCCGCGATCTGTCGCGTGCCCTCGTCGGGCAGCGGCGAGCAGACCGAGTAGACGAGCACACCGCCCGGCGCGACCAGCGTCGCCGACGCGTCGAGCAGCCGACGCTGCAGGCCCACGCAGGCGGCGACGTCGTCGGCGGTCTTTCTCAGCTTGACCTCGGGCTTGCGGCGCGTGGTCCCAAGGCCGCTGCACGGGGCGTCGAGCAGCACAGCGTCGGCGGGCGCGTCGCCGAGCAGCCCGCGCACGCGGGCGAGCACCGCGTCATCGGCGGCGTCCCCCACGACGACGTCGAGCCGGGCGGCGAGCCGCAGGCGGCGGGCGCTGTCGTGGATCTTCTTGCTGCGCTTCTCGCTCTGCTCGACGGCGACGACGAGGCCGGCGGGGCCCACGGCGTGGCCGAGCGCGCAGGCCTTGCCGCCGGGCGCCGAGCACAGGTCGACGACGCGCTGCCCGGGGCGGGCGGCGACGGCCAGCGCGCACAGCACCAGGCCCGGGTCCATGACGAGGAAGCCGCCGTCCTTGAACCCAGAGGCGTCGCTGACCCGGCCGCCGGGCAGGGCGGCGACGCCGGGTACGAAGGCGTGGGGCGCGGCGGCCTCGCCGCTGCCGTGTTCGCCGCGCCCGGTGTCGGGGGCGACGGGCCGCGCGCCGTCCAGCCACAGCGCGTACGTCGTCGGCCGCGCGCACAGTCCGCCCAGGGCCTGGGCGCGCTCGGCGACGGGGAGGTCGTCGATGACGGCCTCGGCCAGCGGCAGCGGCACGCCCCAGGCGGCGGCGAGCTCGGGCAGCGGCGCGTCGGGCTTCACCAGCGCCGACAGTGGCGAGCCGAGGCGGCGCAGCAGCGCGTTGGCGAAGCCCTCGAGCCCCGGGCGCGTGCGGCGCACGGCGGTGACGGCGGCGTCGACGGCGGCGTGGGCGGGGATGCGCTCCGACAGGTGTTGCAGCTGGTAGGCGGCGATCAGCAGGTGCGGTCGCATGCGCGCGTCGAGCCCGCGGCCCGGCTTGTCGGCGCCACGCAACAGCGAGCGCTCCAGCGGCTGGGCGAAGCGCAGCGCGCCGTAGAACAGCTCGGTGCACAGGGCGCGGTCGCGGTCGGACAGGCCCGACTGGTCGAGCACCGACGACAATGTCGGCGCCGCCCAGCCGCCGTCGTCCAGCACGCGGGCCAGGGCGCGCGCCGCCACCTCGCGTGGGCCGTCGACGAACAGCGAGCGGGGGCGCGAGGGGCCCGGGCGGCGCGTCGGCGCTCCGCTGCGAGGGGGCTTCGTCGCGTCGCTCACGCGGCCTCCGGGCGGGTGGCGGACGCCGGCGCCGCGACGCGCCCCGCGACGTCGTCGACGAAGCGCAGCGCCAGCTGGGCGACGCGGTCGCGCTCGACGTCGAGGCCGACGAGGTGCCGGGTGCGGGCCAGACGGTGGTGCTCGACCAGCGGCGACGCCACCGCAGCCGCGATCGCCGTCGACGACCGCGGGTCGATCGTGGCGTCGCGGTCGCCGTGCAGCAGGCACACCGGCGCGCGCACCTGCCCGAGCAGCGTCGCCGTCGCCGCCTGCAGGCGCCGCAGCTCGACGACGCCGCGCGCCGGCAGCACCTTGTACGTCGGGTTGTTGCGCTGGGCGTCAGCGTCCCCGACGTCGCCGCCCGGCGACTCTTTGGGCAGGAACGGGCGCGCGCGCCACAGCCCCGCGGCAAGGGTCGCGACGGCGAGGTCGACCGGCGGAAAGAAGCGCAGCGCCGGCGCGAGCAGCACGAGCGCGTCGACCGACCGCACCAGCGACAGGTGCAGCGCCAGCAGCCCACCCATCGACGAGCCGACGACGACGCGCAGGCCGCCGGCGGCGCCGTTGGAGCGGCCGGCGCCGCGCCCGGCGAGCCGCGTCGACTGGGCGTCGTAGGCGGCGACGATGTCGTCGAGCCAGCGGCTCCAGGGCGTGCGATTGCAGACCGCCGGGTCGCTGCCATGGCCGGTCAGGAGCGGCGCGTCGACGACAAAGCCGCGGGCGGCGAGCGCGTCGGCGAGCGGGCGCACCTCGTAGGGCGTGCCGGTGTAGCCGTGGACGCACAGCGCCGCGCCGCGCACGGCGGTGCCGGCGGCGACGTCGAGGCGGAACGCGCGGTGGT
>VGSZ01000307.1 GCA_016874845.1 Deltaproteobacteria bacterium | reverse complement strand
CGCGGTGGGCGGCGCCCACGTCGAACGACGCGTTCAGGGCGCGCGCGACCACGGACAGGTCCCAGGCGGCTGCGACATCGGCGAGCGCGGCGCGCGCGCGGCCGACCAGCGCGGCGGGCGACGACGCCGACAGCGCGATCAGCTCGACGTCGCGGCGGCCGAGGCGCGGCGCCTGCTGCTGCCCGACGTACTCCTCGAGCGTGATGTGCCAGTTGCTGCCGCCAAAGCCGAACGACGACACGCTGGCGCGGCGTGGGTGGGCGCTGCCGCGGATCCACGGCCGCAGCCGCGCGTTCACATAAAAGGGCGTCTCGTCGAACTTCACCGTCGGGTTCGGCGTCGTGACCTTGAGCGTTGGCGGCAGGACCTTCTCGTGCAGCGCGAGCGCCGCCTTCAGCAGGCCCGCGGCGCCCGCCGCTGACTTCGTGTGACCGATCTGGCTCTTCACCGAGCCGACGGCGATGCTCTGGCGGACGGGCTTGTCACCCCACGCGTCGTCGTCGAAGCAGAGCTGCAGCCCGCCAAGCTCGGCGGCGTCGCCGGCCTTGGTGCCCGTGCCGTGGGCCTCCACCAGCTCCACCGTCGACGGCGCGTAGCCCGCGGCCTCGTAGGCGCGTCGCAGCGCCTTGGCCTGACCCTCGCTGACGGGGGCGTACACGCTCTTGCTGCGGCCGTCCGACGACGTGCCGATGCCGTTGATCGTGGCGTAGATGCGGTTGCTGTCGCGCTCGGCGTCACTCAGTCGTCGCAGCGCGAGCATGCCGAGGCCTTCACCCAGCAAGGTTCCGTCGGCGGCAGCGTCGAATGGGCGGCATTCACCAGACGCCGAAAGCGCCGGCGTCTTGGTGAAACACATGTACATGAAAATGTCATTGAGCGTGTCGACGCCGCCGGTCAGCACCGTGTCGGCGCGGCCGAGCAAGAGCTCGTCGACGCCCATCGAGATCGCCGCGAACGAGCTGGCGCACGCGGCATCGGTGACGGCGTTGCTGCCGCCCAGATCGAGACGGTTGGCGATGCGGCCCGCGACGACGTTGCCAAGCAGGCCCGGGAAGCTCGCCTCGCTCCACGGCGTGAAGCACTTCGCGATCTCGTCGGCGGCCTTCTTCGCTGCGTCAGCGTCGAGGCCTGCGGCGCGCATGCCGGCGATCCACTGCGGCCACGCCAGCCGCGCCGCCATCTGGCCGAACAGTTCCTGCCCCGACGTCACGCCGAGGATGCAGGAGATGCGATTGCGGTCGACCTGATCGACGGACCGCTGAAAGCAGTCCTCGAGCGTCGTGCGCGCCACCAGCAGCGCCAGCAGCTGGCTCGTGTCCGTCGACGACAGCAGCGATGGCGGGATGCCCTCCTTCAGCGTGTCGAACGGCACCTTAGGCAGGAAGCCGCCGCGCTTCGCGTAGGTCTTGTCGACGGCGGCCGCCGGCCGCTTCAGCGCGTCGGCGGCGTAGTAGTCGTCGACGGACCAGTGCGAGCCCGCCGGGACGTCGCTGATCAGGTCGACGCCGCGCAGCACGTTGTTCCAGAAGGCGGCGACGTCGACGGAGCCGGGGAAGAGACCGCCGATGCCGACGATGGCGATGGGCTCGGACTGCAGGGGCTGCTTGGTCGTCGTCGCCGGGGCCTTCGTCGGATTGGTCATCGGAGCGTCCTTCACTTCGTCAAGGGGCACGAACGACGTCGTCGACGCGGTCGTCGACGTCAGCTCGCGAAGCGTCGCGGGGCCGGGTCACGCTTCGGTCACGGGAGTAGGTTTTTCTCGTCCGCATTGCCGCAGCGCGTCGAGTCGGCCCGTCGAGACGGCGGAGTCGGCGTCGCGCGAGACGCCGCCCAGCGCCCGACCGGTCAGGCGCCGAGCGCCAGCGGACGCGGCGCGAACACGAAGGCGTCGTCGCCGACGGCGGCGCCGTGGGCCCGCAGTTGGGCGGCGCGGGTGACGACGGCGGCGCCTTCGAGCATGTTCCAGCCGATCTGGGCGACGTTGCGCGCCTCCATCGGCTCGAGGAACGAGCCCTCGACCCACGCGTTGAAGCTGCCCATCGCCGGACCGGACCACACCTGGAAGTCGAGGGCGCGGCCCTCGTCTCCGGCGATGGCCCACTTGCTTGCCTGCCCGAGGTAGCTGCGGAAGACGAGCGCCATCTTGTGCTTCGGGTCGGCGTCGGCCTTCTCGATCTGCGACGGGTCGCGCTTCGCGAAGAACGCCTTCGTCGCCGCCCACGCGTCCTCGACGGTGGCGCGCAGGATGTCCTGCTCGAGGCGCTTCTTCTCGGCGGGCGGGATCGACTCGAGCGAGGCGCAGGTCTTGTAGAGGTCGTAGAGCTTGTGCGCGCGGTTCGCGAACATCGAGCCCTTCTTCAGCACCTGCACCTTCACGCCCATCTCGAACATGTCGGCGGCGGGGGCCATCGTCACGTCGCCGAGGCGCACGCCGGTCAGCAGCTTGCGACCGCGCTCGGACAGCCCGCTCTCGACGGCGCTCTGGTTCACCGAGCCGGTGAGCACGTAGGCGGCGCCCATCGCGAACGCGGCGGCGACGGCGTCAGGGGTGCCTAGGCCCCCGGCGGCGCCGACGCGCACCGGCTCGCCGGTCAGCGCGGCGACGTCGTGCTTCTTCGCGAGCTGCTGCGCGAGCTGCTTCACCGCCGGGAAGACGCAGGGCAGGGCCTGATTGTCGGTGTGGCCGCCGCTGTCGGCCTCGACGGTGACGTCGGTGGCGACGGGGATCTTCGCCGCGAGCCGCGCCTCGTCGGCGGTCAGCTGGCCCGCCCGCACGAGCCCGTCGAGGATCGTCGCTGGCATCGGTGTGAGGAAGCGCGCCGCCACCTCGGGGCGCGAGATCTTGGCGAACACGCGGTTCCTGCGGACGATGCGGCCGGCGCGCTCGACGAGGCCGGTGGCGGCATAGCGCACAATCATCGGCGTCAGGTCCATGTAGGCGCTGGCGGATACGCGACGCACGTTGCGACGCAGGAACAGCTCGACGACGGCCATCTCGAGGTCGGGCTCGTGGGGCGAGTGGATCAGGTTCGCGCCCCAGGTGTGCGGGTTCTTGCTGCCGGCGACGCCGGCCTCGATCTCGTCGAGGGCGGCCTCGATGCGCGCCGGCGGCAGCCCGGCGGCGCCGAAGAAGCCGAGGAAGCCAGCCTTGTGCGCTGCCACGACCATGCGCGCGGTGGCGATGCCGTTGGCCATCTCCCCGACGACGTAGGGGAAGCGGCAGCCGTGCACCTCGCAGAACGAGCGATCGCCGAGGTGCTCGGGGAAGATCGCCGGCAGCACGCCGGCCACGCGCAGCCCGGCGCCGTCGGTGGACAGCGCGCCGCCGAACCCGACGCCGATGCCGCCGTCGTCGCTCTCGACGACGATCACCGGCTCGCGGAAGCGGCGCGCCGCCTCGGTCAACGACGTCGACGAGAAGCGTGCTGGCTCGCGGTCGGCCTTCCAGGTCAGCACCGCGCCGTGCACCGGCGGGCGCGGCTCATGGGCGGCGAACGTGGAACCAAAGATGCCCGAGGTGTGCGATGCCATCTGTGCTTCTCCTGCCGAGTCTTCGGACGGTTCCGCAGTGGGAAGCCGCCGAAGGGCATTTCAGCAAAAACTGAAGAAACTGAACCCGTCGCGCTCTCTAGACGTAGAGCGCCCGATCGTCCGCGGCAACCACGTTTCGGGCGCGAGACAGCGGTGGCGCAGGACGTCACGTCGACAAACGCGTCGCCCTGCAGTGATCGACGCGACCGGGGGGGCGCCGCTGCCCCGGTGTTGCGGTGCGGTCGTGCCAGGACGGTCCTGAGGGGACCTTCACTAAGCGCTGAACGCCGGGCGCCGCCGCCCGACCGACCCGGCGCCGCCACCCGGTCAGACCGGGTTCTTGATCTCGACGAAGCTGGCGTCGAGCCCACGGCTGCACAGCGCCTCGGCGAGGGCGCGGGGGCCGAAGCGCTCGGTGGCGTGGTGGCCAAAGGCAAGGAAGGCGACGCCGCTCTCTTCGGCCACGGCCTTCACGTACTCGGTGGCCTCGCCGGTGACGTAGGCGTCGAGGCCGGCGTCGATGGCTTCGTGGATCAGCTCGGGCGCGCCGCCGGTGCACAGGCCGATGGTGCTCAGCACGCGGTCCTCTGGACCGAAGGCATGCACCGGGGCGTCGTCGGCGAAGGCGAGGCGGCCGCGCGCGACGAGCCCGGCCAGCGTGACCGGCGCCGCCAGCGAGCCCGAGCGGCCGATGAGCTGCCCCTTGTAGCGGCCAAACGGCACCGTCGGGCCCATGCCCAGCGCCGCGGCGAGCCCGACGTTGTTGCCGAGGTCGGGGTGGGCGTCGAGCGGCAGGTGGTAGGCGAACAGGTTGATGTCGTGCTGCAGGAGCAGACGCACGCGCCCCTTCAGCCACCCGTCGAGCCGGCGCATGCCCCCGCCCCAGACGAGGCCGTGGTGCACGACGATGGTGTTGGCGCTGCGCTCGATGGCCGCCTCGATGAGCGCGCGGTTGGCGCTGACGCCGGTGACGACGCGCTCGACGAGCGGCGCGCCTTCGATCTGCAGGCCGTTCTCGGCGACGTCGGTGTAGCGCTCAGGCTGCATCCATCGCTGCAGGAGCGCCGTGAACTCGCGGCGGGGCAGGGCCAGGTGTCGCGAGGTCATCGTCGTCTCCGCGCGGCGCGCCGCGGCTGGTGCGGCAGCCACGTTTCAGGGGATGGCTCATGGGCAGGGCGCGCCGGGCGCGACCTCGACGACGCCCGAGCCCAGCGACGACACCGTAAACGTGCCGCCCACGCGCCGTACGCGCGCGAACGTGAGGCTCTGCTCGTCGGTCATCGTCGCGCACAGCTCGCGGGTGCGGGCGCCCGTGCTGAGCCGCGCGCGCACGACCACCGGCCCGCGCGCCATGCAGTCCTGCGCCAGCGCTGCGCCCATCAGCGCGTCGCAGTCGGTGAGGCACGACGTCGGTTGCGCGTAGTCGAAGCATGCCTGCGGGCCGGGCCCGCTGCCACCGTTGCTGCAGTCGAGGAAGGCGCAGCACGCGAGGTTCGTGTCGGGCAACACGCTCGCCGGCGACGCGGTGCAGTCGTCGACGAGCCTGACCTGCAAGGTGGACTCACCGTCGGCCCCGGCGCCGTCGTGGAGGATCTCTTCGTCGACGATCCACGGCGCGTCGTTGGTGCGCGGCTGCTCGGTGCGCCCCGATCGCCAGCGCGCGCTGCCCTGCGCGCCGAGGTCGCAAGGCGCGCACGTGTCGTTCAGCCCGCAGTCGAGGTTCGCCGGCTTGCGGCACGAGCCCTGGGGCGCGACGTAGACGACGTCGACGTTGGCCGGCGACACCGCCGTCGAGCACGCGCACGCCGGCAAGCCGACACCGGCGTCGTCGGGGCCGGCGCGGAAGATCAAGGTCGGCCCGCCCACGTCGCCGCCTTCGCCTTCGCCTTCACCTTCGCCTTCACCTTCGCCTTCACCTTCGCCTTCACCTTCGCCTTCACCTTCGCCTTCGCCTTCGCCTTCGCCCTCGCCCTCGCCCTC
>VGSZ01000306.1 GCA_016874845.1 Deltaproteobacteria bacterium | reverse complement strand
CAGCGACGGCCCGCGCTGCGTGGCCGGCGCGTGTCAGGCCGGCGGGTCGCCGTGCGCGACCGCGGCGGCGCCGTTCTGCGACGAGGTGGGCGACGACTGTGACGCCTGCGCCGCCGCCCTCGACTGCGATGACGGGCAGTTCTGCACCGGACAGGAGGCGTGCGGCGCCGGCGCCTGCTCGTCGAGCGGCGACCCCTGCGCGGCCCGCGGCCTCGCGTGCGACGAGGCCGCCGACGTCTGCACGGGGTGCACCGAGGACGCGGTCTGCGACGACGGCGTCGCCTGCAACGGCGTCGAGACCTGCAACAGCGCGACGGGGGCCTGCGTCGCCGGGCTCACGACGTGCGGCGGCAGCACGCCCCGCTGCGACATCGTCGCCGACGGCTGCACCTGCGAGTCCGCCGCCACCTGCGACAACGGCACCTTCTGCGACGGCGCCGAGCGCTGCGTCGACGGCGCCTGCGCCGGCGCGGCGAGCCCCGCCTGCCCAGGCAGCCGCTGCGATCAGGAGGGCGACCGCTGCGTGCAGTGCCTGACCGACGGCCAGTGCGCCGACACCAACGCCTGCACCACCGACCGCTGCGACGCCGCCAGCGGCGCGTGCCGCCACGCGCCGCGCACCGACTGCGCCAACGGCTGCGACCCCGTCGACGGCAGCTGCCAGCAGTGTGACGACGTCGCCGACTGCAACGACGACGACGCCTGCACGTCGGACGGCTGCGTCGGCGGGCGCTGCAACAACACCGTCGCCCTGACGTGCGCCCACGGCTGCGACCGCGCCACCGGCACGTGCCTTCAGTGCGACGCCGCCGCCGACTGCGACGACGACAACGCCTGCACCACCGACGGCTGCGCCGCCGGGCGCTGCAGCAACGTCGCCCGCATCGGCTGCCCCCTGGGCTGCAACCCGACGACGGGGGCGTGCAACGCCTGCGGCGCCGACGGCGACTGCAACGACAACGACGCCTGCACCACCGACACCTGCGCGGGCGGGTCGTGCAGCAACGTCGGCCGCACCGACTGCCCCTACGGGTGCAACACGACGACGGGCGCGTGCAACGCCTGCACGGTCGACGGCCACTGCAACGACGACAACGCCTGCACCGTCGACGCCTGCAGCGGCGGCTCGTGCGCGTTCCGGTCGCGGCTGGACTGCGAAAACGGCTGCTTCCCGCCGTTGGGATGCCTGCCGCGACCTTGATCGCTACCTCTACACCGTCGAACGGCTGCAGCCCGCCGGTGGGATGCCTGCAGTGCGACGCCGACGGCGACTGCGGCGACGGCAACAGCTGCACCCTCGACGTGTGCGACGCCGGCGCGTGCCGCAACCCGCCGCGCAGCTGCCCGTTTGGCTGCAACGCGACCACCGGGGCGTGCTTCGAGTGCGGCGTCGACGGCGACTGCGACGACAGCAACCCGTGCACGACGAACCGCTGCGACGCCGGTTCGTGCTCGTTCCCTGACGAGACGGGCTGTGCGTTTGGCTGCGACGCCGCCACCGGCTCGTGCTTCGACTGCGCCACCGACGCCCGGTGCGAGGACATCCGGTAGTGCACCGGCGTACCCCAGTGCCGAAACGGCCGCTGCAGCCGGCTGCGGCGTCGGCGACGAGCTGTTCCTCGCGATGGAGCTCATCGAGGGCCTGACCTTCAAGCGGCTCGCCGAGGAGCTGCGCGCCCGCGAGCAGCGCTGTCGCTCGAGCCGGTGGTGGCGCCTCCGTGAGGATGCTGCGCGGCCTGCACGAGGCCCACGTCGCCACCGACCCCGACGACGGCCGCGCCATCGGCGTCGTGCACCGCGACGTGTCGCCCCACAACGTGATGGTCGACGGGGTTGGACACGTGAAGGTCATCGACTTCGGCCTGGCGACGTCGGTGGTGAAGCAGACCGTCACCGAGTCGGCAGTGGTGCTCGGCAAGACCGCGTACATGGCGCCCGAGCAGGCGCGCGGCGAGCAGGCCACGGCGGCCACCCACCAGTACGCGGCGGCCATCGTGCTCTACGAGCTCGTCACCGGCGAGCGCTTCTACGGCGACATGGCCAGCCGGGCCATCTGGAGCGTCGCCGGCGCCGGCCAACACCGCCCCCGCGCTCTCGAGCGCGTACCCACGGCGGTGCGCACCGCCCTCGTGCGGGCGCTGACCGCGGCGCCGAAGAAGCGGTTCCCGTCGTGCGCGGCGTTCGCGGACGCGCTGGTGCAGGCGCTGCCGGCGGCGACGCAGCCCGCCACCACGACGCAGCTCGGCGCCCTCGTCGCCGCGCTGTCGGGCCCCGAGCAGGACACCGTCGAAGCCGCCCGCGCGCAGCCGGCCGCCCGCCTGCCCGCGCCGGCTCGCCAGGGACGCCGCCGACGGCACCGCCGCTACCAGCGTCCACGCGCGGGGAGCGCGCGCGCGCGCCGCCCGCACGCCGGCGGGGCGCGCGCTCGCCGCCGCCGCCGTCGCCGGCGTCGGCGCGCTTGGGGTCACCGGCGGCCTGGTCGTCGCGGCCCGCGGCGGGCCCGACGGCGCGCCGACCATCGCGACGACGACCAACGCGACGACACCAACACGACCACGACCACCGCGCCGACGGTCAGCGCGTCGACCGCCGCGCCGACGAACAGCGCGTCGACCGCCGCCTTGCTGTCCGCGACCGCACCGGCGCCGGCGAAGACGGCCCGGCCCGAGCCGCCCGCTCGAGCTGACCGCAAAGCTGTGCGCGGCCAAATGCAACCGGACGCCGTGAAGCTCCTCGGGCCGCTCTTTGCCGTCCTCGGCCTCGTCGCGGGGGCCGCGCCGGCGGCGGCCGCGCCGGCGATGACGCAGCGCCCGGCGGTGCTGAGGCCGCTGGATGCCGTGGCCCGGCCCGAGGTCGGCGGTCGAAGTCGAGGTCGAGGTCGACGAAGCGCAGGCGCACGACCTCGGACACGCGCATGCCCGTCGCGTACATCAGCCCGAGCAGCAGCTTGTCGCGCAGCGACGGCGCCGCACACAGAAGGCGCTTCACCTCGTCGACGGACAGCGCGACAGGCAGCTTGTGCGACCGCCTTCGAGCTGAGGATCCGGTTCTACCAGCCGAAGACGCGCAAGGCGTACGGCGTCGTCCTGCGGGGATTTCTGTCGTGGCTCGGCGCGCCGCCGGCGGTGACCACGCGCGAGAGCGTGCGCGACTGGCTCGAGCTGCTGGTCGACGGCGGGGCGACGTCGTCGTGGGTCTCCGTGCACCTGAGCTGCCTGCGAACGGTGTTCGACAAGATGTGCGGCCGGCGGTTCACGCTGGGGTTGAGCACGCCCGGTCGATGCGCGCGACGAACGCCTCGGCGTCGACGCGCTCGCGGTCGAGGTCAACGACGGCGTGGGTGGGCGCCAGCCGGTCGAGCACCGGCACGTGCGGCGCATAGCGGCCGCGGGGCAGCGAGTACGGCTTGCCGTGGACGTAGGTCTGCAGGGTGGTCACACCCGTACATCCGTCGCACCCGGAAATTCATGCAGGATTTCTTCGCTCCGACGCCGTCACCGCGTCGGCGTTCGCCCCGGATCCCTGAAGACGTGCGGCGGACGGCCCGGGGTCAGCCGACCCACGACACCGTCCAGGCGCGGCGCTCGCCGCCGATGGCGACCTCGACGACGTCGCCGACGACGCAGCCGAGCACCGCCCTGCCCACCGGCGAAGACGGCGTCACGACCGACAGGTAGCCGTCGCCGCCCGGCCCGGTCAGCTCGACGCCGGCGCCGGCGGGCGCGAGGAAGAATGTGCGGCCCATCTGCTCGCTGTCGACCTCGACGACGGCGCCGAGCTCGATCTCGGCCGACGGCGACAGTGGCCGCGGGCAGAACCCCTCGAGCAGGGCCAGGTCGGCGCGCGCCCGCTGCAGGCGCTGCTGCTGGCCCCGGGCGATGCTGCCCTGCTCCAGCGCGACGCGGGCGTCCTCGCGCTTCTCGGCCGGCGTGGCGCCCTCGCGGGCCTCGACGGAGGCGGCAGCCATCTGCGCCGCGGCGTCGTCGGCGCTGGCGCGCAGGTGGCGAAGCAGTTGGGCGACGAGGTCGGCCTTGTCCATCGCTCCGACAGTAGCGGGCGCGATCGTCGTCGCAAGATCTCAGTCGTCGACGCCGTCCAGCCCCGCCCGGCGTCGGCGTGGCGTGACGGCGTGCTGCTCGTGCAGCCGACCGAAGTACAGCGTGGCGCGCGTGGCCCGCGCCGCGTGGGGCTCGTCATCCAGCCGGCACAGCGCGCGGTCCTCGAGGGCGCCGTCGAGGAACTCCTTCTCGAAGCGCCACGTCTTGTCGCCGTTGCCGCAGACGTCGCCGTCCACCGACAGGTCGAGCACGAGGCGTGTCGAGGCGCGAATCGCCCGCTCGACCAACGTTCCCGGCGGCGCCCAGCTGGCGATCACCAAATCAGGCTGCCACGCCTCGATGGTCGCCACGGCGGGCGCCCGCTCGACGAGGGCGCTTGGCTGGATTCCGCTGAATTCGATGCCGGCGAATTCGCGTCGGTCGGCGGCGGTCATCCGGCGCGACGCCTTCGTCCACGAGAAGTCGTCGACGGCCCGCACCGAAAGCCGCGGCCGCCGGCGCTGCAGGATCGTCGACAGGAAGCCGTCACCAGCCCCGATCTCGAGCACCTTGCGGGCGCCGGTGTCGTCGACGAACCGTGCGAGCGCCGTCAGCCATTCACGCGTGGGCAGCAGGTACAGCGGCCCGCCCGAATTGGCCTCGCACACCCACCACAGGTCGCCCGGCGCACAAGCGTCGATGGCATTGGCGAGCTCCCGCTCGCGCGGCAGGCGACGTCGACCGCGCGCGTCCCACAGGACGTCAATCAGGGCGGCGCGGGCGTCGCGGCGGGCGCGGGTGTCACGGCCGGTGCGGGGCGGCGGAACGGTGATGGCAGGCATGGGCGCACCGTACCCCATCGCGCCGACGCTGCCTCTGTCTTGTACGCTCGTGCGTACAGACCAGCGCGTCGACGAGCGCGGCGCTCGAGCGGCGCCTTCGGCCCGCGCGGCGGTCGTGGCAGAGATTCACGTCACGAGTGGTCCCGAAATTCCGAGCAGGTCACAACCGTGTCGAGCTCTCTGCCGGCGCCAAGAAAGGCCTGGATCGATGACATCGAGTTCAACGGTCTTGAAGAAGCGCGGAAGCGACCCGGGTACCACGACGAACCCCTGAAGGGATATCGACGTGGTCAGCGCTCGGTACGGCTCAATCGCAGCTGGAGAGCGATCTACGAAATCAAGAGTGACGGACCTGTTGAGTTCGTTGAAGTGAAGGAGGTCAACCACCATGACTACTAAGGCCCCCAAGAAGTCCGCGACGATGAGCTTCCTCGATGCGCTGGTCGGCGAGCCTCTCACCCTTGGCTCTCTACTTCAGACGGTCAGAGAGACAGACGAGCTTTCCCAGGCGGAGCTCGCGGCGCGTCTCGGGATTTCGAAGTCGCATCTCTGCGACATTGAGAAGGGACGTAAGGTTGTCAGCCCCGAGCGTGCCTCTCGCTTCGCGCTCGAGCTTGGATACAGTGAGGAACAGTTCGTCCGGCTTG
>VGSZ01000305.1 GCA_016874845.1 Deltaproteobacteria bacterium | reverse complement strand
GTCTTCGTCGCGACCGCCTTCTTCGCGGTCTTCTTCGCGACCGCCTTCTTCGCGGTCTTCTTCGCGACGGCCTTCTTCGTGGTCTTCTTGACTACTGTCTTATGGGTCGCTTTCTTCCTCGCCTTCCTGGTGGCGGTCTTCTTCGTCGATTCTTTCGTCGCCATCACGCGTCCTCACCGAGGGCGTCGGCCGCTTCCGAGTACATGGCCTCGGCCATCTTGTGGCTCGAGGCCTCCAGCCGCTTGATGGCGTCCTTGATCGCGTTGGCGTCGTTGCCGTCGATGAGCGCCTTCAGGTCGGTCAGGAACGTCTGGATGTCGGCACGATCCTGCTCGCCGAGCACGTGGCCGTACTCCTCGAGGGACTTTTCGGTGGTGTAGATGAGTCCCTCGCCGTTGCCGCGGATGTCGGCCAACGCGCGCTTCGTGGCGTCGGACGACCGGGAGGCCTCGGCCTCGGCGATCATGCGCTGGATCTCGTCCTCGGTGAGGCCCGACGACGACGTGATACGGACGCTCTGCTGCTTGCCGGTGCCGAGGTCGCGGGCGGTGACGCCGACGATGCCGTTGGCGTCGATGTCGAACGTGACCTCGATCTGCGGCACGCCGCGCGGCGCCGGCGGGATGCCCACCAGCTCGAAGCGCGCCAGCGTCTTGTTGTCGGCGGCCATCGGGCGTTCGCCCTGGATCACGTGCACCGACACCATCGGCTGGTTGTCCATCGCTGTCGAGAACACCATCGACTTCTTCGCCGGCACCGTCGTGTTGCGCTCGATGATCGGCGTGGCCACGCCGCCCGACGTCTCGACGCCGAGGGTCAGGGGCGTGACGTCGAGCAGCAGGACGTTCTTCACCTGACCGGTGAGCACGCCACCCTGCACCGCCGCGCCAATAGCGACGACCTCGTCGGGGTTCACTTCCCTGTTCGGGTCGCGGCCGAAGAATTCCTTCACGCGCTGCTGCACGCGGGGCATCCGCGTCATGCCGCCGACCAGCAGCACGTCGCTTATCAGCTCCTTCTTGACGCCGGCGTCCTTCAGGCACTGCTCGCAGGGCACGAGGCTGCGCTCGACGAGCTCGTCGGTCAACTCTTCGAGCTTGCCGCGCGACATCGTGTAAACGAGGTGCTTGGGGCCCGACGCGTCGGCGCAGATGAACGGCAGGTTGATGTCGGTCTCTTGCGACGACGACAGCTCGTGCTTCGCCTTCTCGGCCGCCTCGCGCAGGCGCTGCAGCGCCATCCTGTCACGACGCAGGTCGACGCCCTTGTTGTTCGCCGCGAAATCGTCGGCGAGGAAGTTGACGATGCGCTGGTCGAAGTCTTCGCCGCCGAGGTAGGTGTCGCCGTTGGTGGCCTTCACCTCGAAGACGCCGTCCTGCAGCTCGAGGATCGAGATATCGAACGTGCCGCCGCCGAGGTCGTAGACGGCGATCAGCCCGGCCGCCTTGTCCTTCTTGTCGAGGCCGTACGCGAGCGCGGCCGCCGTCGGCTCGTTGATGATCCGCTTGACGTCGAGACCGGCGATCCGGCCCGCGTCCTTCGTCGCCTGCCGTTGCGAGTCGTTGAAGTAGGCGGGGACGGTGATCACCGCCTCGGTCACCGGCTCGCCCAGGTAGTCCTCGGCGGTGGACTTCATCTTCGACAGGATGATCGCCGATACCTCCTGCGGCGACATCCCCTTGCCACGCACCTCGACCCAGCTGTCGCCGTTGTCATGGCGCATGATCTTGTACGAGACGCCCTTGCGCGCGCGCTCGACCTCGACGGTCTCGAACTTGCGGCCGATGAGGCGCTTCACGGTGACGATGGTGTGCTCAGGGTTCGTGATCGCCTGCCGCTTGGCGATCTGGCCGACGAGCCGCTCGCCCGACTCGGTCAGCGCCATCACCGAGGGGGTCGTGCGCGCGCCTTCGGAGTTCGGGACCACCACCGGGTCGCTGCCCTCCATGAAGGAAACGCAAGAGTTCGTCGTTCCGAGGTCGATGCCGATGATCTTGCCCACGTCGGGTACTCCGGATTCAGGTCAGAGGAGAGCGAGAGAGAGGACGAGCACGGGCGGCTTAGTTTGCGCTGCCCGCCGAGACGATCACGAGGGCCGGCCGCAGCAAGCGGTCGTGCAGCATGTAGCCGCGCTGGTACTCCTCGCAGACATGCTGTGACGGGATGGTCTCGTGCGGTCGCGAGCCCACCGCCTCGTGCTTCGCCGGGTCGAACGGCTCGCCGAGGCTGTCGAAGCCGACGACGCCAAAGCGCCCGAGGGCATCCTCGAGCGACTTGCTCACCAGGCGGACGCCCTCGACGAACTGCCCGCCCTCGGGCGGCGCGACCTGCATTGCCCGACGGAAGTTGTCGACGACGGGGAGGATCTCCTTGAAGGCCCTCTCGTTGCCGAACTTGATGGCGTCGTCCTTCTCACGGCCGACGCGCTTCTTGAAGTTCTCGAAGTCCGCCGACACGCGAGCGAGGCGCTCGAACATGTCCTTGGCCTCCTTCTGCGTCTGCTCGAGGGCGTTCTGCAGCTCTCCCTTCGC
Organism: Deltaproteobacteria bacterium; assembly: GCA_016874845.1. Lineage (GTDB taxonomy): Bacteria > Myxococcota > UBA727 > UBA727 > VGSZ01 > VGSZ01. The sequence goes on along the minus strand of VGSZ01000305.1, from coordinate 3,007 downwards.
CTTCAGGAGCGACTCGACCATCAGCTGGTCGGCGGTCTTTTTCTTCGGCAGCTCGGCGGGCTCGGCGGGCGCCGGGGGTGTCGATTGGAACGACGCGCCGGCCACGGCTTCGCTCTCGTCGGAGGCGAAGGCGACCTCTTCGTCGGGCGCGGTGACCTCGGGAGCGCGGGCGGCCTCGCGCTCGCGCTCCAGTCGCTCCACGCTCTCCAGGGCTTCGCGGATCGCCTTGTCGGCGGCGCTCTCTTTCGGACCGTTCATAGCGGCGGACAATGCCGCAATTCCCGTTGGGCGGGCAAGCACGACGCGCGCTGCCCTCGCGGGCCCGGCGGGTCACGGGGCGTCATTGGCTTCCGTCGTCGTGGGACCCATCGGGGCCGAGGCGGCGCAGCCGTTCGAGCCGTTCATGGGTGGCGTCGAGATCGGCGGCGGCGGCGGCGCACAGCGCGTCGACGAGCTGGCGGAACTCGGAGACGTCGAGGGTCGGCAGGTGTTGCATATCCCCAGTGTGCGCCGGCGTCGCTCGATGGCGCCAATTTTCGGTCCGGGACCAGCGTCGGGTTCAGGGGGACGGTGGGGCGTCGTCGTCCTCGTCGGCAACCGTCGCGGGCGCGTCGTCGCCGACGCTCGCGCTCCCCTCCACCCCGCTCCAGCGGGCGATCGCCCGGGCCAGCGCCGTCGTCGCGCCGCCCGCTGGCGCGCCCACCACGCCTACCGGTCGGCCGCCCACCGCCGCCCCGACCTCGGCCATCGTGGGCAACCGCTCGCAGGCGCGCCCGCCGACGAGCTCCGCGACCTCACGGCGCGACCCGGCGCTGAGGTCGTCGGCCAACGCCAGCAGCGCCAGACCCTCGACGCGGCGGCCGACCTCTTCGCGGCCAAGCACCAGCGCGCCCGCGCGCCGCAGCAGCCCGAGGCGCGACAGCACGTCCGCGCGCAGCGTCGCGCGGACGCTCGCCGTCAGGGCGGCGGTCGTGAGGCACGGGGCGTCGAACGCCCGCGCGAAGCCCCCGTGCTTTGGCTCGACGGCCTTCTCGAGACAACGCGCCGCCGCGCAGACCCACGCGCCGCGCCCGGGGAGGCGGCCGGCGACGTCGAGCCCGACGGCGCCATCGGCAGAGCGCGCGAACCGCAGCATCGTCGCCGCCGGCCCCGTCGCCCGGCAGACGATACAAGAGCGCTGTGGCTCGTCGACGCCCAGGGCGCTGCGCCGACGCCCCTTCTTGCGGTCGCGGTGCGTCTTGCCGGCGGCGCCGTCGGGGCGCCCGGCGGTCGGGTTGCGCAAGGGGGGCGGAGACGACGACACGCACCCCCGGTAGCACGGCGGCTGGCAGGCGACGACCGCGGCCCGCACCGGTTCGGCGCGAGTCTTGCGCCGCATTGCGTTATGGTCGACACCGACGGACGCCGCGCCGCGGCACGGCCACCGGCAGGAGAAACGATGACGACGGCGAGCACCATCGGGCTTCACGACCCCTCCTGCGAGCACGACAGCTGCGGTGTCGGCTTCGTCGCGCACCTGAAGGGCGAGAAGTCGCGGGCGATCGTGGTCGACGCCCTCGAGGTCCTGCGACGCCTCAGCCACCGCGCCGCGGTGGGAGCCGATCCCCTGACGGGCGACGGCGCCGGGATCCACCTGCAGCTGCCGCACCGGTTCTTCAAGCGCGAGGGCCTCGCGCTGGGCTTCGACATGCCCCGTCGTCGCGGCTACGGCGTCGGCCAGTTCTTCCTGCCGCGCGAGGCCACCCTGCGCGCGGCCTGCGAGCGGATCGTCGAGGAGACCGTCGCCGCCGAAGGCCAGCGTGTGCTCGGCTGGCGCGACGTCCCCGTCGATGATGGCTGCGTCGGCGACGTCGCGCGACGCAGCCTGCCCGTCGTCCGTCAGGTCTACGTCGCGCGTCGACGCGTGGTGCCTTCGGCGTTCGAACGCACGCTCTACGTGATCCGCAAGCTCGTCGAGCATCGCGTGCGCGCCGCCGACTGCGGCGGCGGCGTCTTCCACGTCGCGTCGCTGTCCGCCGAGACCATCGTCTACAAGGGCCTGCTGCTGCCGGTGAACCTGCCGGTCTTCTACAAGGACCTCGCCGACAAACTGATGGTGTCTGGCATCGCCGTCGTCCACTCGCGCTTCTCGACGAACACGGCGCCGACGTGGGACCTCGCCCAGCCGTTCCGGTTCATCGCCCACAACGGCGAGATCAACACCGTGCGCGGCAACCGCGCCTGGGTGAACGCGCGCCGCCGTCTGCTGCAGTCGGCGAAGTTTCCTGGTGGGCTCGACCGTCTCTGGCCGATCCTCGATGAGCAGAAGAGCGACAGCTGCCAGTTCGACAACATGCTCGAGCTGCTCGTACTCGGCGGTCGCTCGCTGCCCCACGCGATGATGATGATGATCCCCGAGGCTTGGGAGCACGACGACGCGATGGATGACGAACGCCGTGCCTTCTACGACTACGCCGGCGCGCTGCTCGAGCCGTGGGACGGCCCCGCGGCCATCGCCTTTACCGACGGCACGCTCGTCGGCGCGACCCTCGACCGAAATGGCCTGCGCCCGGCGCGCTACATCGTCACCGCCGACGACCGCGTGATCCTGTCGTCGGAGGCCGGCGTCCTCGACGTGCCCGCGGGGCTGGTGCGCAAGCGCGGCCGCCTGCAGCCCGGCCGCATGTTCCTGGTCGACACCGGCGAAGGCCGGCTGCTCGAGGACGCCGAGGTCAAGCGCGAGATCACGTCGCGCTTTCCGTACCGCCGCTGGCTGCAGAAGAACACGTTCACCTTCGACGACCTCGCCCGGGCGCCGGCCCCGGCGCGCACCAGCGGCGACGAGCTGCGCACGCTGCAGCGCGCGTTCGGCTTCACCGAGGACGACGTGGGTGTCGTCTTGAAGCCGATGGCCGAGACCGGCAAGGAGCCCACCGGCTCGATGGGCAACGACGCGCCGCTCGCCGCGCTGTCGTCGCAGGCACCGTCGCCGTTCGATTATTTTCACCAGCTCTTCGCGCAGGTGACC
>VGSZ01000304.1 GCA_016874845.1 Deltaproteobacteria bacterium | reverse complement strand
AGCGAGCAGCAGCGCCCGGTCCTCGACGTCGGCATCACCATCGTGCGGCCCGGCGGCGAGCTGGCGACGGTGTCGGCGACGCTGCCCCGCGCGGTGCTGCCCTCGACGCCGACGCCGCCGCCGATGACGTCGACGAAGGCGCTGGGCCTGACCGTCGAGGCGCGGTGCGAGCGCCGCCGCAGCGGTCGCTTCGAGCCCGTCGTCGGCGCGTGCAGCGACACGCCGCTGACCGAGGACGACCGCTATGGCCTGACGGTGGAGCCGTCCGAGCCAGCGTGGGTCTACGTGCTCGCCTACAACGATCGCGGTCAGTCCCAGCTGCTGTTCCCCGCGCCCGGCGCGAACAACCGCGTGGCCTCGACCACGGTCAAGGCGGTGCTCGACGACGTCCGCGACGTCACCGAGCACATCATCGTCGTGGCGTCGTTGACGCAGCAGCCGGAGCTCGAGGCGCTGCGCAGCGACGGGCGCTCGGGCGACTCCGGCGCCCGCGGCGCCGCGAGGCTCGTGGCCACCCGCAGCTTCGTCGACGCGGTGCGCAGCCGGGGCTTCCGACAACCGGCGGCGACGGTGACCGACCCGCGCCGGCTCGTCGCCAGCGGCCCCGGCGTCGCCACCGTCGAGCTGAGCATCGCCCACCGCTGACGCGGCGGGCTGTTCGCCACCGGAGCGGTGCGCGACCGCGATCGTGGGTTCGGGCTACCATCGACGGCGATGACGACGACACCTGTCTTTGACGACGCTGCCCGCGCGCGCAACCTGACCTGCTGGTCGTGCCTCGCCGCGTGCGTGCTGTGGGCGGCGACTGCCTGCGCGCCGCTGGCGGCGACCCGCGCCGTCACGTCGGCGCCGCTCGCCGAAGCGGCGCGGCCCGCCGGTGACGAGGGGGCGCGGCGGGCGCTCGTGATCGGCAACGCCGACTACCCCGGCGCGTCGCTGCAAAACCCCGTCAACGACGCCCGCGCCGTCGAGGACGCGCTGCGCGCGACGGGCTTCTCGGTCACGCGCCACACGAACCTGCGCAACAAGAGAGAGTTCAGGGACGCCGTCGGCGCCTTCGTCGACGGCCTGGCCGACGGCGACACGGCGCTCGTCTTCTACGCCGGCCACGGCATCGAGATGAAGGGCGACAACTACCTGCTGCCCGTCGACTTCAACGCCCACAACGAGGACGACGCCGTCGACGAGGGCTACCGCGTGCAGACGCTGCTCGACCGCCTGTCGAACCGGTCGCGGGCGACGAACATCGTCATCCTCGACGCCTGCCGCAACGACCCGTTCAGCCGCCGCTGGAGCCGGGGCGCCACCAGCCGCGGGTTCAAGAGTGTCGATGTCTCCGCCCCGGGGACGTTCATCGCGTTCTCGACGGGGCCGGGCGAGACGGCAGCCGACGCCGGGGGCGGCGCGAACAGCCCGTTCACGCAGGCGCTGGTGCAACACATGGCGACGCCGGGGCTCGACATCACCGACGTGATGCGGCGGGTGCGCAGCGACGTGCTGGCGTCGACGAGTCAGCGGCAGACGCCGTGGTCGCGCGAGAGCCTGGGCCCCGAGGGGTTTCGTTTCAACACCGCGGCCAGCGCGCCGCCCGCGGTGAAGTGCCCGGCGGGCACGACGTGGGACGGCAGCGCCTGCGCGGCCGAGGCAGTGCGGTGCCCGGCCGGGTCGCGCTGGAACGGCAGCGCCTGCGAGGGCGAGCGCGTGGCGTCGCTGCCGAAGGCGCCGCCACCACCACCGGCGCCGGCGCCGAGGCGCGCGGGCGAGACACGCGTCGAGCCGAAGACGGGGGCGACCTGGGTGTGGATGCCGCCGGGCAGCTTCCGCTACGGCTGCGAGCCGCAGGACACGCAGTGCGACGACGACGAGAAGCCGGGGCGGCGCGAGTCCGTCGACGGCTTCTGGATGCTGCAGACCGAGGTGACCGACGACGCGTGGCGCGCCTGCGAGCGTGCTGGCGCATGCGCGCCGCGCTCGTGTGCCTATGGACGGCTCGGTGCCGGTCGAGAGCCCGCGGTGTGCGCAGAGCAACCGCAGGCGCAGGACTTCTGCCGCTGGCTGGGCGGCCGGCTGCCCACCGCGGTCGAGTGGGAGTATGCGGCCAAGAGCGGCGGCTCACGGGTCTACCCGTGGGGCGACGCGCCGCCTGACGCGACGCGAGCCAACTGCGACGGCTTTGGTGACCGCTTCGAACGGTTGGCGCCAGTCGGCTCGTTTCCGGCGGGCGACAGCGCGTGGGGGCTGAAGGACATGAGCGGCAATGTGTGGGAGTGGACCGCGAGCTGGTACGACAATGACAAGATAGAAATACGCGGGGGTGGTTGGTACAACGATCCGCCGTACCTCCGCGCCGGCATTCGCCGCAGGGTCGCGCCGGGCGCCCGCAACGTCGGCTACGGCTTTCGTTGCGCCCAGTAGGCTGTCTGGTGTATACTGATTTCTGACTTCTTTCTTCTGAATCCTGATCCGGAGGTCGCGCTTCGCGCGCGCAGCGCGCGATCAAAAAAATTTTCATATCCGCAGCTTTCATGGATTCGGGTCGCTGGCGGCCCGGACGCCGGGTGGGTTGGAACAACAATCCGCCGAACCTCCGTGCCGGCCATCGCCGCAGGTACGCGCCGGACTCCCGCAACGACGACTTCGGTTTTCGTTGCCCCAGTAGGCCCTCACCCCGCGGCTTCGCCGCCGCCCCCGTTTTGATCTTTGGCCAATTCTGGGCGAGGGGCTTCTCGCTGCGAGCAACTGGATTGGGTTCGTGCGTTTCTCCCCTTCTCCCAGAACTGGGAGAAGGGGCCGGGGGATGAGGGCCGCTGCTCTCACCCCGCGGCTTCGCCGCCGCCCCCGTTTTGAGCTTTAGCCAATACCAGGCGAGGGGCTTCTCGTTGCGAACAACTGGATTGGGTTTTTCGCATTTCTCCCCTTCTCCCAGAATTGGGAGAAGGGGCTGGGGGATGAGGGTCTTCCACCCCTTCTCCGAGAATTGGGAGAAGGGGCCGGGGGGATGAGGGCATCGGCGCACCCCGATCCGCTGCAACGACGGCGCGGTCCCGGCGCCGGGCCGCAGCGGCGCGGTCAGCGACGAGGCCTCCGGCTGCGCGCGCGAGCCGCGACGGCGGGCGGCGGCGACGGCGACGACGACGACGACGAAGAAGAAGAAGAAGAAGAAGAGGGAGCCGACCGTGGGGAGCGCGCGCGCCACTCGGGGGCGAGCACGCTCATGACGACGTTGTCCTTGAACACGCCGCCCTTGAACGTCGCCTGCCGGCGCACGCCCTCCTCGACGAAGCCGAGCCTCGCGTAGCTGCGGCGGGCCGGGGCGTTGTCGGCGTAGACCTCGAGCTCGACGCGGTGCAGGCCGAGGTCGAAGACGGCGTGGTCGACGAGGCAGCCCATGGCGTCGGTGCCGTGGCCCCGGCCGCGGTCGGCGGCGGCGCCGATCACGATCCCCACCACGCCGCTGCGGTTCTTCCAGTCGATGCGGTTCAGCCCGCACACACCGAGGGCGCGCGCCGGCGCCCGGGGCGTTGGCAAGGTCTCGATGAGGAAGACCGCCTCGGTGGTCGACTTCAGCTGCGCCTCGAACCAGCGCTCCTCCTCAGCGAGGGACAGCGGTGACGATCGGGCGATCAGGGCGCGCACGTCGGGGTCGTTGAACCAGCCGACGACATTGACGAGGTCGGCGCGCTCCAGCGCGCGCAGGCGGGTGCTTCGGCCGATCAGCATGTGTTCTCCTCGCGCTCCGTTCCGGCGGGCGCCGACCTTCGGGCCTTGCGCGGCGCCGAACAAGCGGCCAACCCCCGCGCAGCTTCTGCGTGGGGCTCGTCGACGAGCCGCGCGCGTCTGCCCCAGGAGGAGTCCATGCCCAGGCGCACCGATCTGAAGAGCATCTGCGTTCTCGGCTCCGGCCCGATCGTGATCGGTCAGGCCGCCGAGTTCGACTACTCCGGCGCGCAGGCGGTCAAGGCGTTGAAGGCGCACGGCTACCGGGTCGTGCTCATCAACAGCAACCCGGCGACGATCATGACCGACCCCGAGCTGGCCGACGCCACCTACATCGAGCCGCTCGTCCCCGACGTCGTCGCGCGCATCCTCGAGAAAGAGCGGCCCGACGCCGTGCTGCCCACCGTCGGCGGCCAGACGGCGCTGAACCTCGCCATGGCGCTGGACAAGGACGGCACCCTCGCCCGCCTCGGCGTCGAGCTGATCGGCGCCAGGGCCGACGTCATCGACAAGGCCGAGAACCGCCAGCGCTTCAAGCAGTGCATGGAAGAGATCGGGCTCGAGAACGCGCGCTCGGTGATCTGCCACTCGATGGACGAGGCCCGCGCCGCGCAGCAGCAGCTCGGCCTGCCCATCGTCATCCGCCCGTCGTTCACCATGGGCGGCACCGGCGGCGGCATCGCCAAGACCCTCGAAGAGTTCGAGTCGATCGCCGCCTACGGGCTGGATGCGTCGCCGACGACCGAGATCCTCGTCGAGGAGAGCCTGGTCGGCTGGAAGGAGCTCGAGCTCGAGGTCGTCCGCGACAAGAACGACAACTGCATCATCGTCTGCGGCATCGAGAACTTCGACCCGATGGGCGTGCACACCGGCGACTCGATCACCGTCGCCCCGATCCAGACGCTCACCGACCGCGAGGTGCAGAAGCTGCGCGACGCCGCCATCGCCATCCTGCGCGCCGTCGGCGTCGAGACCGGCGGCAGCAATGTGCAGTTCGCGCTGAACCCGAAGGACGGGCGCGTCGTCGTCATCGAGATGAACCCGCGCGTCTCGCGCAGCTCGGCGCTGGCCAGCAAGGCGACGGGCTTTCCCATCGCCAAGGTCGCCGCGCTGTGCGCCGTGGGCTTCACGCTCGATGAGATCACGAACGACATCACCGGCAAGACGAAGGCGGCGTTCGAGCCGTCCATCGACTACGTGATCGTCAAGCACCCGCGCTTCGACTTCGAGAAATTCAAGGGCGCCGAGCGCAAGCTGACGACGCAGATGAAGTCCGTCGGTGAAGCGATGAGCATGGGCCGTACCTTTCAGGAGGCGATGGGCAAGGCGCTGCGCAGCCTCGAGCTCGGCGTCGCCGGCCTCGAGGCCGAGGGCATCAAGAGGTCCGGCGGCGCCGCCGTCGACGAGGCACAGGGCCTCGATGGCCTGCTCACCCGCATGGAGACCCCGTGCCCCGAGCGCCCGTGGCTCGTCGCCGAAGCGTTCCGCCGCGGCGCCGACCTCGACGTCGTCTACGCGCGCACCGGCATCGACCCGTGGTTCCTGCACAACGTGCGCGACGTCGTCGCCTGCGAGGCGTCGCTGAAGGCGAAGGGCGCCCTGTCGGCGTTGTCGGCGGAGGACCTGTGGGGCGCCAAGCAGCGCGGCGTCGCCGATCTGCGCATCGCGCAGCTGCTGTCGTCGACGCAGGACGAAGTGCGCGCGCGCCGCAAGGCGCTGGGCGTCACACCGGTGATGAAGCGCGTCGACACCTGCGCCGGCGAATTCGCCGCGAACACGCCGTACCTGTACTCGACGTACGAGCGGCCCTACCTCGCTCCCAGGGACG
>VGSZ01000303.1 GCA_016874845.1 Deltaproteobacteria bacterium | reverse complement strand
ACGCTGGTCGTCGACGCTGAGGGCGACCTGCACATCGACGCGCACCACACTGTCGAGGACACCGGCATCGTGCTCGGCCGCGCGCTGAAGGCGGCGCTTGGCGAGAAGGTCGGCATCGAGCGCATGGGCGAGTGCAGCGTGCCGATGGACGAGGCGCTCGTGCGCGCGGTCGTAGATCTGGGCGGCCGCAGCTACGTCAGCTTCCATGTCGACGTCCCAGGTACGTATTCGCCGGTGATCGACCTGACGGTGCTCGAGGGCTTCTGGAAGGCCGTGTGCGACGGCGCCGGCATGAACCTGCACGTCGACATGCTGCGCGGCCGCGACTACCACCACGTCGTCGAGGCGACGTTCAAGGCGTGCGGCCGCGCGCTGCGGGCGGCGACGCGCCCCGACGGCACCGCCCGCGTGCCCACCACCAAGGAGCTCTTCGATGGCTGAGCCCCGCCCGGTGCTGCTGCTCGACTACGGGGTGGGCAACCTCGCCTCGGTGCAGCGCGCGCTCGAGCACGCTGGCGCCCGCGTCACCGTCAGCGCCGACGTTGACGACCGCAGCCCGATCCTGTTGCCCGGCGTCGGCGCGTTCGGCGCCGCCGTGGACAAGCTCGGCGCCCGCTTCGGCGAGCTGCAGCAGGTCGCCCGCGCGGGCCGGCCGTTGCTCGGCATCTGTCTGGGGATGCAGCTGTTGTTCGACCAGAGCCACGAGCACGGCGTGCACCGCGGCCTCGGCCTCGTGCCCGGCACCGTAGAGGCGCTGCCGAAGGACGTCGTCGTGCCGCACATGGGCTGGGCCGCGACGTCGGGCGGCGACGTCGTCTACTTCTGCCACTCGTTCGGCGTGCGGCCGGGGCCGCACACGACGTCGACGGTGGAGCACGGCGGGCGTTGGACCGCCGCCGTGCGCAAGGACAGCGTCGCCGGCTTCCAGTTCCACCCCGAGAAGTCGGGCGCCACCGGGCTGTCGCTGCTGCGCGGCTGGGTCGCCGGCCTGCCGACGTAGCTTACGTTATTGACAGTTCTGCGAAACGAGAAACGACGATGTACCTCGCGATCTACCCGGCCATCGATTTGCTCGAGGGCCGCGCCGTGCGGCTGGTCAAGGGCAAGCGCGAGACCGCCGAGACCGTGGGTGTACCGCTCGCGCTCGTCGATGAGTTTCACGCGGCGCCGATGGTGCACGTCGTCGACCTGGACGGCGCCTTTGCCGGCGGGCCGCGCCAGACCGACTTGATTCGTCAGATCGCGAAGCGACACAAGGTTCAGGCCGGCGGCGGCGTGCGGTCGATGGCCGACGTCGACGCCTTGTTCGACTGCGGCGTCTCGCGCGTCGTCGTGGGCACCAAGGTGCTGCAGGACCCGTCGTTCCTCGACGCGCTGGGGGCGCGGGCCGATCGCGCGCAGGTCGTGATCGCCGCCGACGTCAAAGACGGCTTCGTCGCCGGCAGCGGCTGGGAGTCGACGTCGGCGGTGACGCCGCGGGCGCTGGCGCTGCGGTTGGTCGAGCGCGGGCTGACCCACGTCCTGTGCACGGCGGTGCACCGCGACGGCACGCTCGAGGGCCCCGACGTCGACGTGCTCGCGCAGGTGCGCGTGCCCGGCGCGGCGGTGATCGCATCGGGGGGCATCGGCGCCCTCGACGACCTGCGCGCCGTGAAGGCGGCGGGCTGCACCGGCGTCGTCGTCGGCAAGGCGCTGTACGCCGGCCGGTTCACGCTGGCGCAGGCGCTCGCGGTGGCCGACGGGGGCTGACCGACCTCGGAGTCGCGGCGTCCATGCCCGCGAGCGCGGTTGTGGACGTCGGTGCGCGCGCTACGGTCTCCTCGATGTTCTTCGACCTTGGCGTCCTGCTCGCATTGCTGGTGCTGCATGGCTTCTTAGCCGGCAGCGAAATTGCCGTCGTGTCGTTGCGCAAGACCCGGCTGCGCCAGCTGGTCGAAGAAGGCCGGTCGGCAGCGCGCGCCGTCGATCTGCTGCGCAAGAACCCCGAGAAGTTCCTGGCCACGGTGCAGGTCTTCATCACCGTGCTCGGCACCGTGATCGCGTCGCGGGGGACGCCGACCATCGAGCACATCGTCCGCCCGGCCTTCGACGCCCTGGGGCTGCCGCTGCACTACACGGCCGGCATCTCGTTCGCTGTCGCTGTCGCTTTCATCTCCTTCGGCGAGCTCGTGATCGGCGAGCTCGTTCCGAAGTCCCTCGCGATGCGCGCCAGCGAGCCGTACGCGATGGTGATGGGCCGCCCGCTGTTGTGGGCCTCGAGCATCGCGCGGCCTGCGGTGTGGGTGCTCGAGGGCAGCTCAAACCTCTTCCTGCGCATCTTCGGCGACAAGACGAGCTTCATCGAGTCGCGGCTGTCTCCCGACGAGATCACGCAGCTGCTGGAGGAGGCCGGCCGCGCTGGCTCCCTCGACGTCGTCGCCGCCGACATCGCCGTGCGCTCCATCGAGATGGACGGCCTCACCGCCGCCGACGTGATGGTGCCGCGCAACCGCGTGTTCGCCGTCGACCGTACGACACCGCCCGATGAGCTGAAGCGCCTGATCGTCGCCAAGGGGCACCAGCGCGTCCCGATCCACGACGAGGGCAGCCCCGAAGACGTCGTCGGCTACATCGCCGCCAAGGACCTCCTCGTCGCCATCGTTGAGAGTACGCCGGTCTCCGTCGACGAGCTGATTCGGCCCGCGACGTTCTTTCCCGAGAGCATGAAGGCCACCGCGGTCCTCAAGGAGATGCAGCAGGTGCGCATCCAGATCGCCATTGTTGTCGACGAGCGCGGCGGCATGGCCGGCATCCTGACCCTCGAGGACCTGCTCGAGGAGCTGGTGGGCGAGATCTGGAGCGAAGACGACCGCGGCGTGCCCGCGCCGGTGCGCAAGACGAAGGACGGCGCCGCCATCGTCCTTGGCTCCGTGCCCATCCGTGAGGTCAACCGCGACCTCGACATCGCGCTGCCCGAGGGCGACCTGTGGACGACGCTCGCTGGCTACTGCATCTCGCTCGCCGGGCGCATCCCCGAGAGCGGCGCCCGCCTCGTCGCCGAGGACGGCACGGTGCTCGAGATCCTTGAGTCGACGCCGCGGCGCGTGCGCAGCGTGCGCGTGGTCAAGAAGAAGGACGAGCCCGCGCCGTCTCCGACGCTGTAGCCGACCCGCAGAAGGTCAACGGCCCGACGGGCTTCACTCGGCGGCGCCGCGCGCGACGCGGGCCCGGGCGGCGAAGGGCGCGGCCTCGACCAGGCGCGGGTCGTCGTCCTCGAGCACGGTGGCGACGACGTCGTAGTCCTTCACGTCGGTGACCTCGACGACGACCACCTGCCCCGGGCGCAGCTCGCGCGTGGTGTTGAAGTAGGTGATCCCGTCGATCTCGGGGGCCTGCGACCACAGCCGGCCCTTCAACACCCACTCGTGGTCTTCGGCGGCGCCCTCGACGATGGCCTCGTGCAGCGTGCCTACCAGGCGGCGGTTGTTGTCCTCGTGGATGCGCCGCTGTCGACGCATCAACTTGTCGTAGCGCTTCCGCTTGATGGCGTAGGGCAGCTTGCCGTCGAGGTTGAAAGCCGCGGTGCCCTCTTCGTCGGAGTACTTGAAGACCCCGAGCCGCTCGAAGCGCACCTGGTCGGCGAAGGCGAGCAGCTGCTCGAAGTCGTCGTCGTGCTCGCCGGGGAAGCCTACGATCACCGTGCTGCGCAGCACCGCGTGGCGCACCTTGTCGCGCACCCCCGACAGCAGCGCGCCGAGCTTCTTCTGGTCCTTGCCGCGCTTCATGCGCAGCAACATCCGGTCGCTGCCGTGCTGCGTCGGGATGTCGAAGTAGGGCAGCGTGTTGGCGCTGGTGTCCATCACCGACAGTAGGTGGTCGGACAGCGTGCGCGGGTACATGTACTGGCAACGCACCCAGCGCAGACCAGGCACGCCGGCGAGCTCATCGAGCAGCTGGGCCAGCGTCGGCCGCCCCGGCAGATCGTGGCCGTAGCCCGTCAGGTCCTGCGCGATCAGGCTGATCTCGACGACGCCCTCGTCGACGAGCCGCCGCGCCTCGCGCACGAGGTCGTCGATGGGCCGGCTGCGCTGCTTGCCGCGCAGCGCGGGGATGATGCAGAAGGCGCACGCGTTGTCGCAGCCCTCGGCGATCTTCAGGTACGCCGTGTAGCGCGGCATGGAATTCTTGCGCGGCAGGTCGCAGCCGGCGACGTACGTCAGGTCGTCGGTCACCTGGTTGCGCGCGCCCGCGTGCTCGTGATCGTGGTCGGGCCCGTGCCCGTGCCCGTGCCCGTGGTCGTGCGCATGCGCATGCGCATGCGCGTGCGGGGCCGACGCAGGCGCCGCCACGGCGCCGCCGTCGATGATGGGCAGCCCGCGCTTCGCCTTCTTCGTCGACGACAGGCCAAAGCCGGCGAGGACGTCCTCGATGCGGGCGTAGTCGGAGGTGCCGAGGAAGGCGTCGACCTCGGGCAGCTCGCGCTCGAGCTCGCCGGCGTAGCGCTGGGCCATGCATCCCGACACGATGAGCTTCGCGCCGGTCGCGCCCTTCAGCGCGCCCATCTCGAGCACCGCCTCGATGGACTCCTTCTTGGCCTCGCCGATGAAGCTGCAGGTGTTGACGACGATGGCGTCGGCTGCTGCGGGGTCCTCGACGGCGATGTGGCCGCCGGCGAGCGTGATGCCGAGCATGTGCTCGGCGTCGACGCGGTTCTTCGGGCAGCCGAGCGAGACGAAGTGGACCTTGGCCATGACGACGTCGTAGCGCGCGATTTTTCGGCGACAACGCCCGTCGGCGCATCGCCGTCAGGCTCGTGATCGGGGGCGCGGGGCCTGCCGCGAAGGACTTTGGCGCCTGCTCAATGCATGACGTAGCGGCGGGGGTTCACCGGCACGCCATTGATGCGCACCTCGTAATGCAGGTGTGGCCCCGTCGAGCGGCCGGTGTTGCCGAGGTGGCCGATGTGCTGCCCGCGGGTGACCTTGTCGCCGACCTTGACGATGTAGCGCTGCAGGTGGCCGTAAAGCGTGGTGAGGTCGCGGCCGTGGTCGAGCACGACGCAGTTGCCGTACTCGGACTTCTCGCCGGCGAAGATGACGACGCCGTCGGCGGGCGCGAACACCTCGGTGCCCTCCTTGCCGGCGATGTCGAGGCCGGTGTGCATCGTGAAGCTGCCGGTGAACGGGTCTTCGCGGGCGCCGAACCCCGACGTCAGCAGGCCGTGGGCCGGCGCGATGGACGGGGTGCTCTTCAACAGCACCTCGCGCTCGCTGAAGTGGTCGACCAGCTCGGCCAGCGACGCCATCTGGCGCGCCGCCTCCTGCGACAGGCCGGCCAGGCGGCTGTCGAGCAGCGCGTCGCGCAGCTGCTGCACCGCTGGGTCGTCGCCCTGCAGCGGCACGGCGAAGGCGCCGAAGTCCACGTTGCCGCCGGCGTCGTTGGACGACCGCAGCGGCCCCATGGCGAGCCCGCGGCCCGCGTCGCGCAGGTCGGTGAGCGCCCGCAGCTTCTCGTCGAAGTCGCGCAGATCGGCCAGCCGCGCGTCGACGTCGTCGACCTTCGCCGACAGCAGCGCGAGCCGCTCCTTCAGCT
>VGSZ01000302.1 GCA_016874845.1 Deltaproteobacteria bacterium | reverse complement strand
CAGCGCCCGTGCAGCGCCGTATCAGCCGCCGACCGTCGCCGAACCCATGACGAGGCGCGCGAAGGTGCGCCCGAGCGCCTTGGACGCGAAGTTCTCCATCACGAGCTGCTGGTTGACGGTCACGCGGTCACCGATGTTGACCTGCAACGTCGACACCGCGACCCACTCTTCGCCCGTGGGCGTCTGGATTCGCAGGTAGGTGTACTGGGGCACGTCGAGCTTCTCGAGCACCTTCCCGGCGAACATCACATTGCCGCCAGCGCCGCCACCGCCGAAGTCGCCGCCGCCACCGCCCGCAAGGCCGGCGAAATTCGGCAGCGGGGCCTGACCGGCCCTGGGCGGCAGGGGCGCGCCATCGTCACCGCCAGGCACCACGGCCCCACCGTGGGGGGTGTCGAGCGGCGGGTGCCCGGGCGGCAACGGCGCCGACGGGTCGATGGCCCCAGCGGAGGCCGACGCCGCGGACACCGGTCCCGGGGCCGACGGCGCGGCGGACGACGGCACCCCCGCAAGGCCAGCCGGCGGCAGGCTCGCCGGCGCCTCCGACTGCGCCGAGCACGCCGCCGCTGCGGGGAAGAGCGACAGGGTGAGCGACAGAGCGGCGGACGCGATCTTGTTCATGGCGGAGTCTCAAGCAGCCTGTGGTGAAGTTGGCCGAGGGCCGCTTCCGCCGAGGGCTGCGTCCCGGCGACGAAGCCCGAGCTCAGCCGTCGTCGCGATTGACGGCGGCGGTGACGTAATCGCGGAAGGCTTCGGCCATTACGCGGCGCGGGATCTCTTTCGGGCAGGCCGCCTCGCACTCGAAGTGGTTGCGGCACGCGCCGAAGCCCTCCTTGTCGGCGCGGTTCAGCATGTTCAGGGCGCGCTTCGTCTGCTCGGGCTTGCCCTGCGGCAGATGGCGCAGCTGCGACATCTTGGCACCGACGAACAGCATGGCCGACGCGTTGGGACAGGCGGCGACGCAGGCGCCGCAGCCGATGCAGGCGGCGGCGTCCATCGCCAGATCGGCCTCCTTCTTCGGGATGGGCACCGAGTTGGCGTCGGGGGCACCGCCGGCGTTCACCGACACGTAGCCGCCCGCCTGGATGAGCCGGTCGAAGGCGCCGCGGTCAACGACGAGATCGCGGACGACAGGGAACGCGCGCGCGCGCCACGGCTCGATGACGATCTCGTCGCCGTCGTGGAAGTGCCGCATGTGCAGCTGACACGTCGTCGTGCCGCGCTCGGGGCCGTGCGGCTCGCCGTTGATCATCAGCGAGCACATCCCGCAAATGCCCTCGCGACAATCGTGGTCGAACGCGATGGGCTCCTGCCCGCGTCCGATCAGGTCTTCATTCACCAGATCGAGCATTTCGAGGAAGCTCTGATCGGGCGACACGCCGGTGGCCTTGTAGGTCTGGAACGCGCCGGCGGCGCGCGCGTTCTTCTGGCGCCACACGTGCAGCGTCAGGGTCATCGTCTTGGGGGAGCCGTCAGCCATGGGTGTCCTCGAGGGAAACGTGGTTCGCAGTCGGGTCACCGCCGCCGTCGCGCCTTCCAGGGAGCGAGCGGCGGCGAGGCGTCACTTGTAGGAGCGCTGGGCGAGCTTGATGTTCTCGAACACCAGCGGCTCCTTAGCCAACGCCGGCGTCTTGTCGTCGCCTCGGTGCAGCCACGCGGCAGCGTAGGCAAACTCGTCGTCGTTGCGCAGCGCCTCGCCGTCCTCGGTCTGGAATTCCGCGCGGAAGTGACCGCCGCAGCTCTCGTTACGGTGCAGCGCGTCGAGGCACATCAGCTCGCCAAACTCGAGGAAGTCGGCGACGCGGCCGGCCATCTCGAGCGAGACGTTCATGTTGTCGTTGTCGCCGAGCACCGCGACGTTCTCCCAGAACTCGGCGCGCAGCGCTTTGATCTGCTCGATGGCCCCGGCGAGGCCCTGCTCGCTGCGGGCCATGCCGCACTCGTCCCACATGATCTTGCCGAGCGCCTTGTGAAACGACCGCGGCGAACGCTTGCCCTTGATCGCCAGGAGCCGCTCGATGCGCTGCTGCACGTCGCCGTCGACCTCCTTGAAGGCCGCATGCTCCGTCGGCGCGGCCGCCGGCTTCTGGCCAGCGAGGTAGCCGGCGATGGTCGACGGGATGACGAAGTAGCCGTCGGACAGGCCCTGCATCAGCGCGGAGGCGCCGAGGCGGTTGGCGCCGTGATCGGAGAAGTTGGCCTCACCGAGCACGAACAACCCCGGGATGTTGGACATCAAGTTGTAATCAACCCACAGGCCGCCCATCGTATAGTGGACCGCCGGATAGATGCGCATCGGCGTCTTGTACGGGTCTTCGGCCGTGATCTTCGCGTACATATCGAAGAGGTTGCCGTACTTGCCCTCGATCTCGGCGCGACCTTTCTCGGCGATCGACTTGCTGAAGTCGAGGAACACGCCGAGCCGACGACCGTTCACTTCGGGACCGACGCCGCGCCCCTCGTCGTCGCAGGCGACTTTGGCGGCGCGGGAGGCGATGTCGCGCGGGCAGAGGTTGCCGAAGGCCGGGTAGCGGCGCTCGAGAAAGTAGTCGCGGTCCTGCTCGGGGATCTGCTCGGGGGACTTCGTGCAGTCCTCATTCTTCTTCGGAACCCAGATGCGCCCGTCGTTGCGCAGGGACTCGGACATCAGCGTCAGCTTCGACTGGTCGTCGCCGTGGACGGGGATGCAGGTCGGGTGGATCTGTGTGTAGCAGGGGTTCCCGAACGCCGCGCCGCGCTTGAAGGCACGGTACGTCGCCGTGACGTTGCATCCCTGCGCGTTGGTCGACAGATAGAAGACGTTGCCGTAGCCGCCGGTGCACAACAGCACGGCGTCGCCAGCCCAGCGCTCGACCTTGCCGTTGGTCAGGTTGCGCGTGACGATGCCCTTGGCGTGGCCGTCGACGAGCACCAGGTCGAGCATCTCGGTGCGCGTGTGCATCTTGACGCGGCCGGCCTCGATCATGCGGCTCAGCGACGAGTACGCGCCGAGCAACAGCTGCTGGCCCGTCTGGCCGCGGGCGTAGAACGTGCGGCTGACCTGCGCGCCACCGAACGAGCGGTTGGCCAGCTGGCCACCGTATTCGCGCGCGAACGGTACGCCTTGCGCGACGCACTGATCGATGATGTTCCGCGAGTTCAGCGCCAGCCGGTAGACGTTCGCCTCGCGAGCGCGGAAGTCGCCCCCCTTGATGGTGTCGTAGAAGAGGCGGAAGACGCTGTCGCCGTCGTTCTGGTAGTTCTTCGCCGCGTTGATGCCGCCTTGCGCCGCGATGGAGTGCGCGCGCCGCGGCGAGTCCTGGAAGCAGAAGCAGTGGACGTTGTAGCCGAGCTCGGCCAGCGTGCTCGCCGCCGACGCCCCGGCCAGCCCGCTGCCGACGACGAGCACCGTGTACTTGCGCTTGTTGGCCGGGTTCACGAGCTTGCTGTCGAACTTGTGCTTCTCCCACTTCTGCTCGAGCGGGCCCGAAGGCACCTTCGCGTCGAGCTTCAGGTCGGACAGCGGGTAATCGACGGGAGACTTCTTGCTCTTCGCGGCGATGGACTCGGTGATCGAGGCGGTCATGTCGACCTCAGTTCAGTGGCCTGCAAAGCAGGGTGGCAGGCGTGTTTCAGAAGACAGCGATCAAACCAGCGAACGAGTGCGCCTTCACTTCCAGAAGAAGAAGATGGCCAGCGGGATTCCGATATTGCCGGCGAAGATCGATACGCCGAGGGCGCGACCCGCCACGCGCAGCGCGGGGGTCCAGACCGGGTGGTGCAAGCCCAGCGACTGCCAGAGGCTGACCGTGCCGTGCGTGAGGTGCGACAACAGCAGCGTCTGGCCGACGACGTAGACCACAACGATCCAAGGCGTTTTGAACGCCTGGAAGACCATCAGGAACACGTCGGTGCGGCCCTTCTCATCGAGTGGCGGCAGCTCGGTGATGCCGCCAATGGTGAAGTGGAACAGGTGGAAGACAATGAACGCGAGGATGACGATGCCGCTGACCGCCATCGTCATCGCCGCCGTGTTCGTGCGCAGCGACTGCTTGGTGCGGTAGCCCACCGGCCCGCGGGCGGCGCGGTTCATTGCGGCCAGGCGAAGCCCGAAGAAAATGTGGCTGAGGACGATGGCGAGCAGCGCGGCGCGCACCACCCACAGGCCGGCGCCGTGCCCGAGCGAGTGCAGCATCTCGCCATAGGCGTTCAGCGGCTCGGGCCCCTGGAAGATCTGGAGGTTGCCCACGAGGTGGCCGATGACGAAGCCCCACAACGCGAGGCCAGTCACCGCCATGATCACTTTGGCGCCCACGGACGACCGCACGAAGTCGATGACGACCTCGAGGGGGGGTTTGGCTCCGCGGACGACTCGTTCGCCTTCTGACATCGCTGGTTCCTGCTTCTTCGCGCTGGCACCGGAGCGGCGGGCGCTCCGGAGTGTGAAGGCCCCGGACTAGGACGCCGGCGACCTCGGGAGAGTAGCAATCGTCGTCGTCGACCGGGTTTTGTCCGGATCACGGCGACGTCGCCGCGGGGGCGGGCGTCGACCCTGAGGGCGTCGCCCGGCACGACGCGTCAGACGAGCTCGGCATCGACGCAGACCTTGCGGACGCTGTCGATGGACTTGCCAAAGGCCGCCTTCTCTGCGTCGTTCAGGCGGACCTCGATGATCTTCTCGATGCCCCCGGCGCCAATGACGACCGGCACGCCGATGAACAGGTCGTCGACGCCGTACTGGCCGTTGAGGCGCGTCGCGCAGGGCAGCACGCGCTTCTTGTCGTAGAGGTAGGCCTCGGCCATCTCGATGGCCGACTGCGCCGGCGCGTAGAACGCCGAACCGTTGCCAAGCAGCGCCACGATCTCGCCGCCGCCCTTGCGGGTGCGGTCGACGATGGCGTCGAGCTTGTCCTTTTGCAGCATGCCCATCTCGATGAGCTCGGGCAGCGGGATGCCGCCGACGGTCGAGAAGCGCGGCAGCGGCACCATGTCGTCGCCGTGGCCGCCGAGCACGAACGCCGACACGTCCTCGCGGCTCACGCCCATCTCCCACGCAAGGAACGTGCGGAAGCGTGCGCTGTCGAGCACGCCCGCCATGCCCGCGACCATCTTCTCGGGCAGGCCCGAGCGCTTCCACAGCGCGTACACCATCACGTCGAGGGGGTTCGTGATCACGATGGTGAACGCGTGGGGTGCGTACTCCTTGATGCCGTCGGCGACCTTGTGGATCACCTCGAGGTTCTTGCTACACAGGTCGTCGCGCGACATCCCCGGCTTGCGCGGAAAACCGGCGGTAACGATGCAGACGTCGGCGCCGGCGATGTCGGCGTACTGGTCGGTGCCCGAGAGCTCGGCGTCATAGCCCTGCAGCGACGACAGCTGGTTCAGATCGAGCGCCTTGCCCTTGGCGGTGCCGCCGAAGACGTCGAAGAGCACGACGTCGCCGAGGTTCTTCTGCGCGGCGAGCAGGGCGAGCGTGCCGCCGATCTGGCCGGCGCCGATCATCGCGATCTTCGGGGTCTTCTTCGTCATCGTGGCCTCCGTCGAGAAGGGACTGGGGAAGGGAAAACCGGGTGGGTACCGAAGCGACGGACGCTAGTGGGAG
>VGSZ01000301.1 GCA_016874845.1 Deltaproteobacteria bacterium | reverse complement strand
AACGCTCGTCGGTCGCGCGGAGAGGACGTCTGGGCGCGTCAGGAAGGGCTCTCCTGCACCGAACTGGGCTGGCCCGGGGTTCGCATTGGCACGAGGCGCCCCGGACCTGTCCGGACCATCGCAGGAGCCCCCAATGACCATCCGCGCCCAGGAACACTCCGTCCCCGCGCTGACCCGCCTCGTGCAGACCACCGGCCGCGAGCCCGATCGCGCCGTCGCCGACCTAGGGGCGCACCTCGTCGCTGATGTCGACAGCGTCGTCCATGCCGTCGAGCACGGCGGGCTCTTCGGCGGAGCTCCTCAGGGGCTCGACATATTCTCGCCGGGCCACCGGCTCGCCCACGGCGCCGACGCCGTCACGGGGCGCGGAGCCCTCGATCCTCGCGCAAAGGAGGCGCTGAGCGCCGCGGCCAACGCGATGGCACTTCATCCCGCGGCGCTGAAGGATCTCTTCGACCTCGCCCGCGCGATCACGTCGTCGCCCGCTTCCCCGAGGGCCCGGACCGCTCATGCGACGTCGTCGCTCGTCTCGACGAAGGCTGCTTCCGCTCATTCGACGTCGTCGCCGACAGCAAGTTCGTCGCCCTCGCGCGGCTACGGCGAGGTCCCCCGGGCCGCCCGATGCCATGACGAGCTTCGCGCGCGCCTGACACTGGACGTCGCCGACCTCGTCGCGCTGCAGGAGCGCTTCCGCGGCGTCGTCGCCGACGACCGCGTGCGCACCGCTTGTCCGCGCGTCGCTGCCGCCGGCGACCGCGTCGACGCTGTCGCCGTCGCCGTCGTCGTCGATGTGCTCACGCTCTGTCCCCACGGCATCGACGATGTGGAACTCGCGCCCTACGTCGGCGACGCACGCTCTGCCTCCGGCCGCACGACGACCGTCCCGCCGGCTCCCGACCTTGCTGCGGCGTTCGCGCCGTTGCTCGCGCCGCTTGGGCTTGGACTCTCAGCCCTCGGCGGACTGCTCGCCAACCCGATTGTGTCGGGCCTGCTTGCGCCGCTGCTGGTGCAGGGTCTGAACCTCGTCGTGCCCGGGCTCGGCCTTGCCCTCGCTCCGGTTCTGCCCTTCGCCCTGCCGCTGGTGGGGCAACTGCTCGGCGGCGTCGGCGCCCACGTCGGCGGCGGCCCCGACCTCGCGGGTGTCGTCGATGCGATGGCCGCGTTCGCCGGCACTCCGAGCGCCCCCAGCGCGGGCGGCTGACGCGGTTGGAACGCGCCGCGTTCCAACCGAACGCCACGGCGGCGTTTCGATGAGTTGATTTGACGATAAAACAATGAGTTACGGCTTCGTTGGCCTTGGCGCGCCGCGAGCAATGGGTCCCGTCGACCACGCCAACGCCCCAGCGGGGCACCACGATCAGGAGCTGACGATGAGCAACTTCTTCCAGGACCTCGGCAACGCCACTCAGAACCTCTTTCGCGCTGTCGGCCGCGAGCCAGGGCGGGCCCTGAACGAGGCCGGCCGTCACGTCACCGCGAGCATCGACGCGGTCACGAAGTCGGTGGAGCAGGGCGGCATCTTCGCTGGCGTCTTTACCGCCGCCGACAAGTTCAGCGTCGGCAACGTCGCCGCCGGTCTCGTCGACGCGGTGATCCCCGGCCGCGATCTGCCGCAGCCGCTGGCCGACGGCATCTCGGCGGGGGTCAATGCGTTCGCCGGCGGATCGTTCGCGCTGCTCTCGCTCGTCGACGCGTTTCAGGCCCTCGGTGGGGTCATGGGAGGTCACGCTGGCTCCGCGCGCGCCGCGGGCCAGAAGTCCCAGACGCCCGAGCGTCCCGCGGACGTGGCGCGGCGCGACAGTCTCCCGTCGCTCGACGGCATCTGCAAGCAGATCGAGGTGGGCGTCACCGTCGACCCCGGTCGCCTCGTCGACCGTGTGGTGAGGCGCCCTGACGGCGGGTTTGGCAGCGACATCCCCGACCTCTCGGGGGGCGGCCGTGGCGACGACGTCGCGCGGGCCGGCCGACGTCGGCTGGTCCAGCTGGAACGCGATCTGCGGCAGGCTGACGCCGAGATCGACCGCATCCTGAAGAACCCGAACCTGTGCTTCGAGGACATGGTGTTCCTGTTGATGCGGGCGCTCGTGAAGCAGTCCCAACTCGAGGTCAAGGTCGGGCTGCAGAGCGAGAAGAACGATCGTGACATCGCCCGCGGGGCAGAGCGCGCCGAGCGACGGTCACTGCAGGACGCCGAGTCGGCGCTCGCCCGTGACCGCGCCCGCATCAGCGGGATGGCGGACGGCGCCGACAAAAACCGCGCGCTGGCCGATCTGGGTACGCGCCAGACCTCCTTCAACGCGCGCCGGGAGACGTTCACCGCCGACGTCGGCGCCGCGACGGAGTCGCGTCAGGAGCGGTTCGAGGAGCTGAAGCAGGCGATGCAGAAGATCACCGAGATGCAGCAGGCGCTGTCCAACATCCTGAACACGCTGCACCAGACGGCGATGAACACGATCGGCAACATCCGCTGACGCCAGCGGCAAACCGCGGCGCGTTCCACCTGAACCACCGGGCGCGCCGCTCTGCCGACGCCGACGCCGCTCCGAAGCCGGCCCGCGGGGCGAAGGCCGTGGCACGCCATCCGCAAGGGCAGAGGCGATCCACGCCCGCAGGAGTCTTCCGATGACGAAGCCGACCCATGACGACGCCCGCCGCATCCGTGTCACCGGCCGTGAATCCATGGCCGACGTCGTCTTGGCGGTCTTTGCCGACGTTCGCCTGCTGCCGCTGGTGGCCGATCGGAACCCAACGCTTCCGCCCGCGGGCGCGCTCCCCGCCGGCGTCATCGTCGTCTGTCCGGCGCGGACGGAGGCACAAGCGTTCGCCGCCCGGATGGGCTTCGTGCTCGGCTTCGACGAGAAAGCGGGAAACGGCACGGATCGCAAGCGCGCCTGGGCTCACCTGCAGCAGGGGCATGCCCCCGCGCCGTGTCCGGTCGACCCGCTCGTGGCCGCGCAGAAGCTGCTCGACGCCGGTCTTGGCGCCCAGGATGCCGCGCGCCGACTGAGCGCACTTTGCGCCGGTGAGGACGTCGATGCCTTCGTCGCCGCGCGCGTCGACCCACGGCTGCAGCCGGTACAGCGCGCCGCGGAGTTCCTGCGGGTGTGGCCGCGGGCGGCATCGCGGTTGACCACTTCGATGGCCATTCTCGAGGCCACGCAGCGCCCGTGCGGACTCCTTCGCCTGCTCGAGGCGACGCTGGTCGCCGCCGACAACGTCGACGCGGCGCTGTCGTTCACCTTGGTGCCCGAGCCGGAGCGGCGCGCCCTGGCCACCGCCGCGCCGCGCGCCCTGAAGCTCGTCCAGCGCGCCCGCGATCTGGCCGGCATCGAGCGAGGCGCCCGCGACCTGGCTCTCGCCACCGACGTCGACGGCGGCGCGCTGCGCGCGCTCGTCGAGGCGGTGCAGGACGGCGTCGAGCCCCTCGCCGGCGACCGCCTCGCGCTCGTCGGGCTCGAGAAGACCTGGCCGTCGTGCGTGGCCCACTTCGAGAGGCTGCGCGGGCTTCTGAAGACCCAGCACGCGCTCCTCGGGCGCGCCGGTCTGGATGTCGTCCGCAGGATCGCACGCGACGACCCGGGCCATTGCCTCGCCCGGCCCTGGCCCCTCGTCGTCGCGGTGACGCGCGGACTCGGCCCGCTCAGCGACGTCGCCGGCCCGCTCGGTATCGATGACGGTATCGGTGGTTTGATCCTTCCCCGTGCCTCGACCCCGGCTTCGCGTGGTGAGGCGGGCGAGGCCGCGCCGGTCGTTCGTCTCGCCGCGCTGCAGGCGCGGGCCGCCCACGGGGCCCGCGTCGCGGACGAAGGTGCGGCGCTCGCCGCGCGTGTGGGGCCGCGCCTGCTCGCCTTGCTGGCGGTCGTTCGGCCGGTCCTCGCCGACCACGGCGCCGTCGCCGTCCGACGCGCCCGAAGACGCAGCCACTATGAGGCGGCGATGATCGCGCGCTCGGCGCCAGGGGGCGCCGGCATCGTCGGCCTCGTGGACGACGTACTGGCCGAAGCCGATCGCCGCGACGTCGCGGGGGTTCGCTCCCTGACGCCTGCCCGGCGGGCGGTCGTCCGCAACGTCGCTGGGTCGCTCACGGGCACCGTCGCGTTCCAGCAGCGCGGGGCGAGCGAACTCGCCCGCGCGCTCGTCGTCGTCGCCATGGCTCTCGAACCCGACCTCGGCGCGCTGTTGGGGCGCACCACGGGGGCCGAGCAGTTCCGCGCGCTCGTCGCGCGTCACGCGTCGCGCATCCTTGGGCACGCCGCCGGCGAATTCGCCGGCGCCGCCGCGTGACGCCGGTCCTCACCGGCTCCGTGCGGCGCTGACCAGGAGCCGCGGCGACCCGTCGTCGAACCGCGCGCCGTCGACGTCGCCGGCGACCTCGTCGATGATGAAGCCGCACCGTTCGAGGGCGGCGAGGAGCTCGGGGAACGTCCACATTCGCTGGGTCAGCGACGTCTGCTGGCCCGGAGCGTCGCCGTCGACGTACGCATAGCGGATGTCGATATGCATCGTGCGCGTCGCCGCGTCGTAGCGGCAACGATCGCCGGTGAGGAACCGGCGCCCCGACGTGGGGTGCACGCGCTCGTCGACTCGGCCCCAGCCGACGCGGCCGCGGGACATTGACTCCCAGTAGGGGCTCGTCACGTCGAACGCGAAGACGCCGCCAGCGGCGAGACGGCGGTGGATGTGCGCCAGCGCGTCCTCGAGCGCCGCCATCGACGGCAGGTGGAGCAGACCGTTGAACGGGAAGAAGACAAACGAAGGGGCCTGCGCCGGGCCCGCGAAGGTGGCGGCGTTGGCGTCTTCGACCTCGACGTCGACACCGAGCCGGCGGGCTTTCTGCGCGAGATACGCCCGCATCCCGACGGCGGGCTCGACAGCGTGGACGCGCGTGCCGGACTGCACCAGCGGCAAGGTTAGACGGCCGGTGCCGGCGCCGAGCTCAACGGTGATGTCGCGAGCCGCCAGGGGACAGTGCCTTTTCACCAGGCGTGCGTAGAACGCGGCCTCACCGCGGTAGCCGGCGTAATCGACGTCGTACCACTCGGGTGCGTCGTAGATCTCCGTCGTCAGGAACCGACGGTGGTCGCTGCGCAGGGGCCCCGGCAGCGCGGCTTCATCGTCGGACAGCACGTCAGCCGATGGCGCCGTTGCCGACGAGCGTCGCGAGGATCTTGAGCGCGTCCAGGCGGCGGATGCCAGCGACGTCGATCAGGTCGCGGTAGGTCAAGACGCCGTCGACCTGCGCCAGGACGAAGCCCGCGCGGTGGTGCATGTTCATCCAGATGACCTCGTCGGGGGGGACAAGCGGACCCGGAGCGCGATCGAGGTCGCCGATCTTCGACTCGTACATCTTCATCAATGTGGCTTCGATGCGCTCGCGATAGGCAAGGGCTGTTTCGTGAGCCGGCTCCTTCGCAAGGACTTGCTCGACACGCTCCCACGAGCCTGTGAAGTCACCCAACTCGAACAGCTCGCGCACCGTGGTCATCGCCGCGTCGACGTCGGCGGCGGGCGACAGCGGGGTCGGCGGGGTGTCGATCCGTGCCTGATCAAAGGGCCGCGCCGTCGCCGCCTCGGCCAGGGGGACCAGCGAGG
>VGSZ01000300.1 GCA_016874845.1 Deltaproteobacteria bacterium | reverse complement strand
GGCGCGCAGCTGGGCGTGGCCGAGGGCGAGCTGGGCCTTGGCGCTGCGCGGGTCGCGCAGCACGGCCTTGGCGTAGATGGCCATCGCGCTGTCGAGGCTCTTCGTCAAGCTCCGGGCTGGCGGGAACGCCGGATCGTAGGCCTTGCCCTCGTCGATCAACGTCGCGACGGCGACGGCGTCGGCGCTGGCGCCGTCGGTGCGCTGGGCAAGGTGCGCGGTCATCTTGGTCACGAGGCGAGCGCCGACCTCGTCGTACTGCTGGAAGGCGGCGGCGATGGGGCCAAACACGCTCTCGCTGACGAGCAGCGTGCGGGTCTCGACCTCGAGAACGCGGGCGTTGACCTTGATCTGTCCGGTCTTCTCGTCGCCGACGAGCTGCACCGACCCGATCACGATGTACCGGGCGTCGACCATCTGGCCGATCGCCAGCGCCGAGTCTTCTTCGAACAGCCCAGTCTGGTTGCGCGCCAACGCCGCCACCGCCTTGTCGAGCTGGCTCTCTTCGACCACCTTCAGCGCGCGGTCGTTGACGATCTTGTTGATCACCGCGTCTGAGGCGCCCTCGCCGTAGTGTTGCAGCGCCACATCCTTGTTCAGCACCTTGAACGGCAGCACCGCGACGATGGGGCCGCGCGGCCTGTCCTGGCCGGCGGAGCCAGGGGCCGCCGCCAGGGCGACCGACCACGCTCCCGCGACAACGAATGCCACGATGCAGGACAAAGAGACGCGCAACGACATGCAGGAACCTCGATAACGAAGGCTCCACTCTACTCCTGCGCCGGGTTGCCACCACACCCCCGACCGCCGCTCCCGGGACACCGCGCCGGTGGATTGCACCGAAAGGGCCGCGCCGGCGCGATCCACCGGCCAGCCGTCACGTTGCAGCGGGCGCGACGTCGTCGTACTGCCGGCGACCGACCCGCGCCGACCATGTCCGACCTTCTCCAGCACGTCTTGAACGGCCTCGCCGCCGGCACCATCTACGCGCTCGTGGCCCTCGGCTACACGATGGTCTACGGCGTGCTGAAGCTCATCAACTTCGCCCACGGCGACGTGATGATGGTGGGGGTCTACGTCGGCTACGCCTCGGCGAAGCAGATGGGGCGCGACACATCGTCGTCGTTCCTCGGCGTGACGCTGGTGTTTCTGCTGTCGATGGCGATGTGCGCGGCGCTGGGCTTCCTGATCGAGCGGTTCGCCTACCGCCCGCTGCGCGACAAGCCAAAGCTGACGGCGTTGATCACCGCCATCGGCATGTCGTTCTTCCTGTCGTACTCGTTCCAACTCGAGGCCAGCCTCGGCGGGCTCACGGTGCTGCCGGGGGCCGCGCCGCGGGCGTTCCCCGACGTCATCACCTCGCAGGTCTGGTTGATCATCGGTGACGTCGTGGTGTCGAACAAGCAGGTCATCTCCGTCGTCGTCGCCCTGGCGCTGATGGGGGGCCTGCAATTCCTCGTGTTCCGCACCCGCTTCGGCATGGCGATGCGCGCCGTCAGCTTCGACCACCGGACCGCCGGCTTGATGGGTATCCCTGTCGACCGGGTGATCGCGCTGACCTTCATGCTCGGCTCGGCGCTGGCTGCCGGCGCCGGCATCCTCTACGCGATCAAGGACACGCTGGTGCAGCCGCTGATGGGGGTCACCGTCGGGCTGAAGGCGTTCGTCGCCGCGGTGATTGGCGGCATCGGCCACGTCCCTGGCGCCGTCGTCGGCTCGTTGTGCCTCGGCCTCGTCGAGGAGTTCGTCGTGGGCTACGGCGGCAGCACGTGGCGCGACGCCGTGGCGTTCGGGTTCCTGATCGCCGTGCTGCTGTTCCGGCCCGAGGGCATCTTCGGCCGCGTCACCGCGGAGAAGGTCTGAGATGGGCGGCGTGATCCGGGGCCTGCTGCCGTTCGCCGTGGCAGTGCCGGTGCTGGCGGCGCTGCAGGTGCTCACCGCCGACGCGCCGTTCCTCGTCATCCTGTCCTTGACCGTCGGCGTGAACATCGTGCTCGCCGTCAGCCTGAACATCGTGAACGGCATGACAGGCCAGTTCTCGATCGGCCACGCCGGCTTCATGGCCGTGGGGGCCTATGTCGGCGGCGTGCTCAGCAAGGTCACCAGCGAGTACGGCATTTCGTTCCTGCCCGAGGTCGTGTCCGATCAGGTGCTGTTCGCGTTGTCGCTGGTGGTGGGTGGCGCCGTGGCGGCGCTGTTCGGCTTCGTCGTCGGGCTGCCGAGCCTGCGGCTGAAGGGCGACTATCTGGCCATCGTCACGCTGGGCTTCGGCGAGATCATCCGCGTCGTCGTGCAGAACACCGAGCTGTTCGGCAAGGCGCTGGGGCTGTCGGGCGTACCGGCGCGCACGACGCTGTTCTCGTGCTGGCTGGTGGTGGTGGTGGTCGTCGTCGTGGCGAAGCGCATCCACGACAGCAGCCACGGCCGGGCGCTCCTGGCCATCCGCGAAGACGAGATCGCCGCCGAGGCAATGGGCGTCAACACGACGGCCTACAAGGTGCGCAGCTTCGTCGTCGCCAGCTTCTTTGCCGGCGTCGCCGGCGGCGTCTTCGCTCACTACCAGTCCATCGTCGCGCCGAGCTCGTTCACGTACGTGAAGTCGATGGAGGTCGTCGTCATGATCGTCGCCGGTGGCCTCGGCAGCACCACCGGCGCCATCGTCGCCGCGGTGTTCCTGACGCTCTTGCCCGAGGGGCTGCGCTCGGTGCTGCTCGCCGTCACCGGCGACGGCGCGCTGGCGCAGAAGGTCGAGCAGATTCGCATGCCGCTGTACGGCTTGCTGCTGGTCGTCTTGATGCTGCTGCGCCCGCAGGGTTTGTTCGGCACCCGCGAACTCTGGGACATGGGCCCCTTCCGGAAGAAGCGCGCCCCCTCGCCACCCTCACCGTTATCGTCGTCGGCATCGCCCGGGGCGGCGCCCGAGGTTGTGCGATGAGCCTCTTGAAGGTGCACCGCGCGACGATGCAGTTCGGCGGCCTGAAGGCGCTGTCGGACTTTTCGCTCGACGTGGCGCAGGGCGATCTGCAGGGCCTGATCGGGCCCAACGGCGCCGGCAAGACGACGGCGTTCAACGTGATGACCGGCGTGTACCGACCCACGTCGGGCGCCGTCGTCGTCGACGGCGAGCGGATGAACGGCCGCCTGCCGCACCAGGTGAACCGCGCCGGGCTGGCGCGTACGTTCCAGAACATCCGCCTGTTCAAGGAGCTGACGGCCCTCGACAACGTCAAAGTCGCCTGTCTTGCCGACGACCGGCCGCCGTCGTCGCCGTTCTCTCGCGCGCGCATCGACGGGCTGCGCCGGCAGGGGCGCTTCGCGCCAGCGCACGCGCTCGACGCGTGGGGCAACTACCTCGACTGGTGGCGCGCGCTCTTCCTGACGAGCGGCTATCGCGCCGACGAGGCCCACATCGAAGAGCGCGCCCTGCGGCTGCTCGACGTGATGGGTCTTGCGCACCGCGCGGGCGAGCAGGCGCGCAACCTGCCGTACGGCGAGCAGCGGCGGCTCGAGATCGCCCGCGCGCTCGCGACCAGCCCGAAGGTGCTGCTGCTCGACGAGCCGGCGGCAGGGATGAACACAAAGGAGAAGGCCGAGCTGATGGTCCAGATCCGCCGGCTGCGCGACGAGTTCGCGCTCGGCGTGCTGCTCATCGAGCACGACATGAAGCTGGTGATGGGCATCTGCGAGCAGATCACGGTGCTCGACCACGGCGAGACCATCGCCGTCGGCACGCCCGACCAGGTGAAGAAGGACCCGAAGGTCATCGAGGCTTACCTCGGCGTCGAGAGCAAGGAGCTGCAGGCATGACCAGCGCTGCCGCGTCCACCGCCGCGTCCACCGCAGCCGCGACGCCCGCACCGTCGCCCACCGCGCGACCGCCGGCGTTGTTGTCGGTGGGTGACCTGCACGTCTCCTACGGCGCGATCACCGCGCTGCGCGGCGTGTCGCTGTCGGTGGGGCAGGGCGAGATCGTGGCGCTGATCGGCGCCAACGGCGCCGGCAAGACGTCGACGCTGCGGGCGGTGTCGGGGATGCTGTCCCCGAAGCAGGGCAGCATCACGTTGGACGGCAAGCCCATCGCCGGCCGCAAGAGCCACGAGCTGGTGCCGCTTGGCATGGCGCACGCGCCCGAGGGCCGCGGCATCTTCCTGAACCTGAGCGTCGACGAGAACCTGACGCTCGGCGCCTATCTGCGCTCCGACCACGAGGGCATCGAGGCCGACCGCGAGAACGGCTTCACGTTGTTCCCGCGGCTGCGCGAGCGGCGGCAGCAGCGCGCTGGCACGCTGTCGGGCGGCGAGCAGCAGATGCTGGCGGTGGCGCGGGCGCTGATGAGCCGGCCGCGCCTGCTGCTGCTTGACGAGCCGAGCCTCGGGCTCGCCCCGCAGGTCATCGAGACCATCTTCAAGATCCTGCGGGCGGTGAACCAGACCGGCGTCAGCATCCTGCTCGTCGAGCAGAACGCGCACCTGGCTCTCGGCGTCGCGCACCATGCCTACGTGCTCGAGACCGGGCAGATCGTCATGGAGGGCACGGGCAAGGACCTGCTCGCCACCGACGAGATCCGCCGCGCCTATCTGGGCGAGTAGGCCGCTGCCCGAGGCGATGGCGACGGCGGCGCCTTCGTCGCCGCCCGCGACGACGACGACAGCGCCGACGCTGCGACCTTCATGCCGCCGACGGCGCGGTCAGCAGGCGCAGCGCCAGCCGCGGCGACTGGTTCGCCTGGGCGAGCAGCGACACGCCCGCCTCGCTGAGCACGCGGCTGCGGGCCACGCTCGCCAGCTCGGCGGCGACGTCGACGTCGGTGATTCGCGCGCGCGCCGCGCCGACGTTGTCGAGCGTCGACTCCAGCGAGGCGATGGTGGCGTCGAGGCGATTCTGGAATCCGCCGAGCAGCGCGCGCTCGGCGGCGACCGCATCGAGGGCGTCGTCGACGACGGCGACGGCCGCCGCCGCTGCGCCCGTCGTCGAGAGCGCCAGCGACGCCACCGACGTTGCCTCGCCGTCGGTGGTCGCCGCAGCGAACAGCGAGCCCGGTGCCGTCGTCCGTACCGACAGCGGTCCGGCCGCCGACAGCAGCACCGCGCCGCCGACGGCGACGCCGGCGTTCGCCGGCAGCGCCACCGCGGCGCCGGTTGCGACCAGACCGCCGCGCCCGTCGTCGCGCAGCCCGGTGGCCGACAGCAGCGTCGCGCTGCCCGAGGCGTCGGTGGTGATCACGTCGCCGACGACGATGTCGGCGCCGCCGGCCGCGCGCAGCACGAGCTCGTTCGTTGCGTCGCCGAGCCGCGCGCTCACGCCGGTGGTGTCGATCCAGGCGTTCACCCGCGACGCCATCGCCTTCAGGTCGCCGCCGGTGCCAATGGTCGCCGCGACCACCGCGACCGCGCCCTGCACGCCGGCGGTGCGCGTCGACAGCGCGAAGCTGCCCGTGGCCACGCCGCCCGCCGCCGGCGCCGCAGCCGTCAACAGCAGCTGGGTCGCCGCAACCGCCGTGATGCCCGTGTCGCCGGCGACGACGTCGACGCGCGCGGCGACGGTGCCGGCGTCCTCGTTGTCGAGCACGAAGACGTCGGCCGAGCCGTCGGGCCCCTGCAGCGACAGCGACTGCGCGACGACGCCGTTTGC
>VGSZ01000299.1 GCA_016874845.1 Deltaproteobacteria bacterium | reverse complement strand
GCGGAGCCTTGTCCCAGCCAGCCCGGGAGCGGCATCGCCGGTGTCTTCGCAGGGGGTCAGGACTGGTGACCCCCGAAGGCGGCGCGGGGTGGTTCAGCGGAAAGTGCCCCTGTTCTTCCTATCCGCACGACGCGCGGTCGGCTTGGTCAGGCGAGCGACGCCAGCGCGCGGCGCGCGTCGAGCCTCTGGACGATCACGGCGGTGACGGCCGGCAGGAACTCGTCGAGGCCGGCGGCGCAGGCGTAGACGACGTTGCCGATGAGCGCCGGGGTCAGGCGGTCGCCCTCAACGTCGAGGCCGGCGCGGCAGCGGATCACCCCGGTGTCGGGGGCGACGTCGAAGGCAACGACGGCGAGCTGCTGGTTGATGCGCTGCAACAGCTCGTGCACCTCGGGCAGGCGCGCGCCGGCTTCCAGCGGGCACACAGCGAAGCAGGCGAGCTGCTGGCGCTGCTCGTCGACGCGCACGAAGACGACGAAGCGGCCGTTGTCGCCGGCGTAGGCCAGGCGCAGCACCGGCCCGGCCTCGTCGAATTCGAGGCCGTCGTCGCGTAGGAACTGCAGCACCACGTCGCGCAGCGGTCGGGTCATGGCGGCCAGCATGCCGGGCGGTCTGGTCGGCGAAAAGGGCGCGCCGCGCGGCCGGGCCTTCCGGCGCGCGCCGGAGGCGTGGGATACGCACTCCATGAGCGTGCGCGCGGCGTTGGATGCGGTGTTGCAGGAAGATCAGGTCGCCTACGAGGTCGACGAGGCCAGGGGCCTGTTGCGCGTGCCCGGGCTCGCCCCCGAGGGCGACTGGCTCCTGCTCGCCCAGTGGAGCGAGAACGACGACGAGCTCGTCGCCTACGCCGTCTGCACGCTGGCGGTGCCCGCCCCGCGCCGCGCGGCGGTCATGGAGTTCATCACGCGGGCGAACTTCGGGCTCAAGGTCGGCTGCTTCGAGCTCGACCTCGACGACGGCGAGCTGCGTTTCCGCGCGTCGGTCGACTTCGAGGGCGCCACGGTGCAGCCGGCGCAGGTGCGCGGCGCGCTGTTCACCGGCGTCGCGACGTTGCGGGCCTACCTGCCCGGGCTGGCCGACGTCGTCGAAGGCGCCGACGTGAAGGCCACGCTGGCCGCCATCGAGGCGCGCCGCTGACCTTTCCGCGACGTCCGGCCGTCCGCCGTGGGGTTCAGCGCTGCTTCGAGGTCGACGGGCCCTTCGTGGGCTTCGTGGGGGTCAGGGCAGGGCGCGGTCCGCCGCGGGCGGGGTCGAACATCGGCTCGTCGGACAGCAGTCGCGCGACGCCGAAGACGTCTTCGGGGACGTCGTCGGACAGCTTGCCGTCGAGCGCCCAGCGGGCGGCCTCGTAGCCGGTCTTGTGGCACCCCGTGCCGCCGTAGCCGTTGCACCAGATCGACAACAGGATGCCGCTCTCGTTGCCCGGCCCGAGCTCGCCGATCACCGGCATGCGCATGCCGTGCTTGCCCTCGACGAACGCCATCGGCCCCGCCCAGGTGCGCGCCGGCACGCGGTCCTTCAGGTCGGGGAAGACCTGCTTCGCCTCGCCCTCGATGAGCTGGAACACCTTGCGGCTCGGCTCGGCGCCCTCGGCGCTCGGCACGCGCGTGTCCATGCCGCCACCCAGATGCAGCGTCCCCCGCTGCTGTCCCTGAGAATTCTTGTACCAATCCTGCCGCGGGAAGTTGCCGTAGATGTCGCCATCCTTCGCCGTGAAGGTGATGCCGTTCAGATCGTTGCGGGTGTGGTGGAAATTGACGATCTGCGACCGGAAGGGCTGGATGTCCTTCAGCTGCGGCAGCAGATCGCTGGTGAACGCGTTCGTCGCCAGGATGACCTTGCCGGCCTTGATCGTGCCCCGATCGGTCTGCAGCAGGTGCTCCGTCGGTGACTTCGATTCGATCTTGCCCACCTTGGTCTCGGTGTACAGCAAGACGCCCTTGTCGACGGCGGTCTGAACCTCTTTGACGACGAATTTGAAGGGGTGGAAGTTTCCGTTGTTTCCGGTCAGCCGACCGTGGAACTTCGAGTCGAGGTTGTAGCGCTTCTTGATCAAGGCGGGGCTGATGGTCCCCATGTCGATGCCGAGCTTCTTCGCGAACGCCACCTCGTTCTTCAGCGCCTGCTCTTCGCGCTTGTTCAGCGCGAGGCGCAGCCAGCCGCTCATCGACTGGTCGACGGCGTAGTCGTTCTTCTTGATGTCGTCGTTCAGCAGCTTCGCGTTCTTGTAGGCGAAGCGGATGATCGTCTCGGCGATGCGGTTGGCCTGCGCCCGCAGCACGTCCTCGGGCAGGTGCGGATAGGACGCCTTCAGGAACTTGTAGCGCTCCTCGGCGTATCCGTCGTAGGTGCCGTAGGCGCCGAAGAAGTTCTCGGGGATCGCTTCCAGGTTGCCGCCGTTGCGACCGCTCGCCTGCGAGGCGACGTTGCCGGCGTCGAGCAGCACGACCTTCAGGCCGCGCTTCTTCGCCTCGTCGGCGATGTGCAGCGCCGCGGCGCCGCCGGTCAGCCCGGCGCCGACGATGACGACGTCCGCCTCTTCGGGCAGCTTCGGCGTCGACTGGAAGCCGTCGAGGGGGTGGGCCTCCTTTTGCCAGTAGGGCACCCGCCGCAGCGGCATCGGCGGCACGCCCGGCGCGTCGCGGTCGAGCCTGGCGCCGGTCATCGCCGCGAGGTCGTAGAACAGCAGCGCCGCCGGCCTGCTGAGCCGGTCGCCGAAGACCTTCTGCGCGTCGACGAGCAGGCCCTGCAACTCGGGCCGCGCGGCGCCATTCTTGTCGACCAGCGTCGCCGCCGCCGCCGTGAAGCGCAGCATGCTGCCGACGTCGACGCGGCGACCGGTGTCCTTCGCCTCCCGCACCAGCGCGCGGGCGTCGCCGAGCAGCGCCTTCGCCGCCCGGTCGGCGCGCCCGGCCCGCGCGTCGTCGACGACGTCGGCGCCGATGCGCGTCGCCAGCGGCCCGCGGAAGACGCCCGGCGCACCCGGTACGCCCGCCGCGCCGGCCGCGCGGCCCTTCACGGACAGGTCGAGGCCGTGGCCGGCGACGAAGTCGGCGACGATGGCCCGGGTGTGCGGCGACACGCCCGAGTCGTCGGCGAGGCCAGCCTTGCGCAACGCGGACAGCGTCGCATCGGTCAACGTGTAGCCGGCGTCCAGGGCGTGCTCGCGCAGGGCGAACAGCGCCGTCGGATCGACGGCCTGCAGCCGCGCCGCGGCGTCGAGGGTGGCGTCGACCTTCGGCCCGCTGACCTTCACGCCGCGGCTCAGGGTGACGTCGGCGGGCACGGGCGAACGCGGTCCGGTGGTCTTCATCGTTCAGATCCTCTCCCGCGAGCGCGCGGGCCCCCGACTGTACCGCCGACGGGCGCGGTTTGGCGGGCGCCGTCGACTCCGAAGACCAAACCTCAGGAGTTGCCCTGTGGCTTGGTAACGGCTGCTACAAGAGCTGTCGTAGTCTTGATGCGGCGGTCGATGGTGATGCCTCAACTGTCGCTCACTGGTCTTGGGAGTGGGACAGGTGGTACCGGCTTCAAATTTCGATAGGTGTTGACAGCTACGTTCACGTTTCGATGCATGATGACAGCGGGATTCTTGTCGCTGGCCGAAATCTCTGTCCTGCCCCAGATGGGTTCACGGATTCATTTCGTGTCGGAATCGGTACTTTCGCCGGATATGACGGCAAAAGAAATCAGACGTCATCCGTTTATTATGTTTCACTTTGAAGTGGCGAGTGCACGTAAGGCATGGAGAGGTGTGATGAATCAGATCTCTAAACGTCCTATCTATCCTGGGTACTTGAGACCGGGCTGCGAAGGCACGCGCGCGCGCGCGCCATGCATGGGTTTGCCCGGCCCGGCAAGAAACGTCATCGTCGGCGCCAACACCCCACGTGCGCAAAGCCCCGGCCGCAACCGGCCGGGGTCAGCCTCCAAGCTGGCCGCATAGGGCGGCCCACCCCTCTCGGCTGCCGCAGATGGTTCACGTTGGCCCGTTGCATACCTAGGGAGCCAGATCGGCGGCGAACAGCACTCCTGCGACAAGAACTGTCGCACGACTTCGAAATACCTAGGGATCCGAGGGTTGCAACCGAAGCGCGGAGCGATTGATGGACTGGATTATCGGTATCACTGCCTGCATCGTAGCTGCCGCGCTCGGAGGCTTTGCGCTCCACCGAATTGCGGAGGCGCATCGCATCGAGGATGCCAAGCGTCGAACACGCGAAATTGAGCGAGAAAAAGAGGACGCAGAAGCGATGGCGGCTCCACCGCTCATCGAAGATTTTGATGGAACCGAGGCAAACGCGGTCGGTCGGCGAATTAATACTCTCCTCGCCGAATTTAACTCCCTTACGACCTTTCAAGAAGTCGAGACTTGGGATGCGCGCGCTGAGCAGGTTGCCGAAGAAGCGGCAACCGCTGGCCGCACTCTCGTCGAATTTATCGATCGATGTGAGCAAGCCGCAGCCGGGCACGCAACGACGACGAATGAACCACCCCATGTAAAGGGAGCGAGAATCAAGAAGACCAGAGACATCGCCGCGAAGGTGCGCGGAGTGGTGCCTGAGTTCCGAAAGGGGTATGAATTACTACTTGAGCGGGTGGAAATGACCCCAAACAACAAGAAGGACCAAGCCGCGCTACTCCGCGAGCTTCGTGCCGAGAAAAAGGACCTTCAGGCGCGAAAGAAGGAGGTCAAGGCGAGTGCCGCATCAGTGCGCCGAGAAGCGCGACAACTCTCTGCGAATGCCGGAACGTCTGAATTCCTTGGTTGGCCAACATACAGTTCGAAAGTCGCGGCCATGGAGCGGCGAAATATTCGTCGGGCGAAAGAGGCAGCCTTGGCGCCTCACGAGGACGCCGTGCAGGCCCTCGAACGCCAGATTGCAACGGTAGAGCAGCGAATCACTTGGGTTCAGCGGTTTGGCGACGAGGAATAGAACCAGCTGGCGAGACAAAGGAACACTGACCTGCTCGGAATTTCGGGACCACTCGTTACGTGAATTTCTACCACGATCGCCGCGCAGGCCGGGAGCTGACGCTCGCACTCCCACCACGCCCATCGCGGTCCGGAGCGCGGCTCTGCTCGACGCGCTGGACTGGAGAGGGCCGGGGTCGAGGGGCATAGCCTCTCGTCGAAGTGGCAAGGCGCGCCACACGTTCGCGCCGCTGTCGTCCGTCGGAACGGCACATTGCGCAAGTTCGCTTCGCTCACGTGCGCAATGTGCGTCGTCGCGCTGGAGCGGAGCCGGGCGCAAAGGGCGAGCGACCGCGCTCCCGAGAAGGGGCCCGCGTCCGCGCGGGAAGGAATCCCAGGGCGCGCGGGAAAGCGAGACCTGCCCGGCGCCGGCCAGCGTGACGACCACGATGTTCATGCGGCCGCCGTCCCTGTCGGCGTCGCGGCCTGCGCGAACTCCGACGGCGTCTGGTAGCCGAGGCTGCTGTGCGGCCGCTCCTCGTTGTAGTGGCGGCGCCAGCTCTCGACGACGACGCGGGCCTCGCGCCGCGTCGGGAACCACTCCGCGTCGAGGCATTCGTCGCGGAACTTGCCGTTGAGGCTCTCGTTCGCGCCGTTCTGCCAGGGCTTGCCGGGCGCTATGTACGCGCTCTGGATGCCCTCGACGCGCAACCAATCTTGCAGGGCCTGCG
>VGSZ01000298.1 GCA_016874845.1 Deltaproteobacteria bacterium | reverse complement strand
GGCGGCGCTGAAGCGCCGTGGTCGCGGCGCGGCCGACCGGGCTCGCCCCGGCATCGGCGGCGTGGCAACACCCCTGCATGTCTCGCGTCCTGCTGGCCCCTGCCCTCTTCCTCGGCCTCGTCATGTCGGCCCTCGCCCCCGGCGGCTGCGACTGCGACCCCGAGCCGGTCAATACGATCGTCTGCGACTACACCGTGGTCGCCCGCGGCGGCGACGTCATCGACTTCGGCGCTGTCGTCGCCAACGACGGCTCGCGCTCGGCAAGCTTCGTCGTGACGAACACGGGCACCGTGCCGCTGAACGCGTTCGCGGTGTCGTTCTCGGGCAACGGCGACCAATACACCGTCGACCTCCCCGATGACTTCGTCGTCCGCCCCGCCGAGGACGAGACGCTGGTGGTGACGTTCGCGCCGACGCAGGCCACGACGCTGGGCGCCGAGCTGCGCGTCACCCACCCCGACCCGGGCGCTGACGGCTGCCCGGTGCGCACGCTCACGCTGCGCGGTGAGGGCGTGCGCGCGCCCGAGGTAGACGCCGGCTTCCCCGACGCCGGCCCCGACGACGCCGGCGTGTTCGACGCCGGCGTCGAGCAAGACGCCGGGTTCATCACGCCGCCCGACGACGGCGTCGTGCTCCCCGCCAACGCCGTCTGGCGCGCCTACGGCGGCCTCGAGGAGGCGCGCGCCGGCTTCGCCCACGCGACGCTGCCCGACGGCACGCTACTCGTCGTCGGCGGCTACGGCGAAAACGGCGTCGTACTCGACAGCATCGAGCGGTTCGACCCGGCCACGGGTCGATCGCGGGTGGTCGCGCGCATGGCCCGCGGCCGCGCCGAGCCGGGCGCCGTGCGCCTGCCCGATGGCCGCGTCGTGATCGTCGGCGGCCGCAGCCAACGCACCGACGGCGTCGTCGTACGCACCGTCGAAATCTTCCAGCCCCTCGACGACACCCTCGCCTGCCCGGGCAACCAGGCCGCCGCCGACGGCACCTGCAGCGACAACGCGCTCGGCTGGCTGCCCGAGGGGCGCATCGCGCCCCTCGTGACCCGCGCCGACGTCAACCGCGTCGTCGTCGCGGTGGGCCGCCAGCTCGACGACATGGGCGCCGAGGTCGCCTTCGCCGGGGGCCACGTCCTCGATCTCGGGACCGGCGCCGTGACGCCGATCGCGGGCCTGCCGGCGGTCCTCGACGAAGCGCGCATCCTCGGCGACGGCGGCGCCTTCGTCCTCATCGGCGGGCGCAACGCCGCAGGACAGCCGTCGACGGGGCTCGTCCGCTTCGACGGGGGGGCGGCGATGTCGGCGCTGTCCCTCGCTGCGACGCTGCCCGCGACCCGGGCCAACGCCGGCACCGGCA
The DNA here is from genome assembly GCA_016874845.1 of Deltaproteobacteria bacterium. GTDB lineage: Bacteria > Myxococcota > UBA727 > UBA727 > VGSZ01 > VGSZ01. The sequence goes on along the minus strand of VGSZ01000298.1, from coordinate 4,348 downwards.
CCCTCGAGGACGGCAGCGTCATCCTCGTCGGCGGCGTCGGCGGCAACGGCGCGGCGCTCGGCGACGTCGTCGTCGTGCGCGAGCCGTTCGGCGACACTGTCGTCGAGCCGCAAACGGTCACCGTGCAGCCGCGGGTGTCGCCGACGGTGGTCACGCTGCCCGGCGACGTCGTGGTGGTGGCCGGTGGGCTGCCGGCAGGCCTGCGGGGCCGCGCGGTCGACCGCAGCGTACTGCCGCTGCTGTCGGCCGAGGCGCTGGTTCCGTTCCGCAGCGACTTCGCCAGCTTCGCTGTCGACAACGACCTCGCCGCCGGCCACTTCGGCGGGGCCGCCGTCGTTGTCGACGACGACACCGTCGTCTTCGCTGGCGGCTTCGCCACGGCGCCGCGGCTGACGCCGCACCCCCACGCCGAGCGCTACGCACTCGAGAACAACGTGTTCGTGTCGTTCGGCTTGATGGGCGCAGGCACGGCGCTGTGCGCCGCGGCGCTGCCGACGTCGGGCGCCGCGCTGCTGTCGGTGGGCGGCGTCGACCCGCACACCGGCGTTGCCTCGTCCCGGACCCGCGCGTTCGACGCCGAGAACGGCGTCTTCGTCGAGGCGGCGCCGCTGGCGGTGGCGCGGCGCGATCACACGGCGACGTCGATCGCCGCCGACCTCGTCGTCGTGATCGGCGGCCGCGACGACAGCGGTGCGACGCTGACCTCGGCGTCGATCCTTGACGTCGACGGTGCGGACCTGCCGCTGCCGGTCTCGCTGCGGCGGGGCCGGGCCGGCCACACCGCGACGCTGCTGCCGCCCGAGGCCGGCCTCGGTGACAACGCAATTCTCGTCTGCGGCGGCACCGGCAACGGCGGCGAGCCGCTAGACACCTGCGAGGTGTTCGTCGCCCCCGAGCGCCCGCGCGACCCGTCGAGCTACGACACCGCGTCGTTCACGCTCGTCGAGGGTCGGCTGGCCACCGGGCGCGTGCGGCACACGGCGACGCTGCTCGACGACGGTGCGGTCCTCCTCATCGGCGGAGCCGATGTCGAAGGTGCGCAGGTGGCCGCCGACCTGTTCGAGCCGACCGGCCCGCGCATCGTCCGCTCGGGGATCCCCGTCCGCGCGCGCCGCGACCACGCCGCGGTCCACATCGGCGGCGGCCGGGTGCTCATCGTTGGCGGTGAGGTCTACGACGGCGGCATCGTGCCCACGCGCAGCGCGGAGCTGTGGGTGCGCAGCGCCGCCACGTTCGTCGCCGTCGAGGACATGGAAGAAGCACGGGCGAAGCCGGCGGCGTTCCTGCTCGCCGACGGCGGCGTGCTGGTGTCGGGCGGCACGCGCGACCTCGGCCAGCCCGGGTTCCCTACGGTCTCGGTGGTCGAGAGCGAGCGGTACACGCCGGGTCCCACGGGCGTCGGCGTCTTCGACGCCGTCGATGTACCCCTGAGCTACGGGCGCAGCGACGTCCTGCAGGCCGACGTGTTCGGCCGCGCGGTCGTGCTCGGCGGCACCCACCGCGACGGCGTCCTCGCCACCGGGGACGAGCGCCGCTCGCCACAGCACTTCGTCGACATGCTCGAGGCGGCTGCGCCCTGACGAGCGTCCCCGGGCGTCAGGCGCGCACCCGGGGACGGTTGCTTGGTCTCGGCAGCCCCCTGGTACCAGCGTGCCGGGGTGTCTTTCACGGCAGCGTCGAGCGACGGCTCCTTCCTCGGTCGGCACCGGCCGCTCTCATGTCTCGGCAGCGGCGGCATGGCCGACGTATTCAAGCGCGAGCTGCAGGTCATCGGCGACTTCGGCGAGCTCGGCATCGTCAAGCGGATGAAGCCCGAGGTCGTCGTTGACGACCTCGGGCTTCATCTCGATGGTCCTCGGCGAGACGCGGCTGACGCCTGACGATCCGCCGTCGGGCTCTGCGCTCATCGTGGACCGAAGATACGCATCGGCTCGGCGACGCCCTTGAGCGAGTGGGGCCCCAGATCCTCACAGGCGGCGTCGACGGCGCGGGCGACCTCCTCGCTGACGAGCAGCGGTCGCCCCAGCGGGCGACAGAGCCCCTGAATGCGGCTGGCGAGGTTCACCGTCGGGCTGATGTCGGTGAAGTCGAGGCGGCGCGGGCCGCCGATGTTGCCGTCTTGGACGTCGCCGACATGGATGGACGTGCCGAACTCGATCGGCACGCGCTCACCGCGCTGCGCGTTGGCCGCGACGGCACGGACGAACGCGTCGCGAGCGGCGGCGAGGGCCTTGGCGCATGCGGTGCCAGCGTCGTCGTCGGCACGGAGGATCGCGAGCACGGAGTCGCCGATAAAATTCAGCACCTCGCCCCCGTGGGCGTAGACCGCGCCGAGGACGCAGTCGAAGTAGGCGTTCAAGAGCTCGAGCAGCTCCTCGCGCGGGAGGCGGTCGGACAAGGCGGTGAAGTCGCCCATGTCGGTGCAGCGGACGGCGGCGCGGATGCTGCCGCCGTCACCACGACGAAAGACGCCAGCGACCACGCGCGCGCCGGCGTTGGCCCCGACGTAGACGGCGAGCAGCTTCCGCGCGGCTTGCCGGGCGATGTGGGCGTCGAGCAGCGGCGCGCTCCACGCCTTCGACGCCAGACACAGCTCGACGTCACGCAGCGTGAAACCGCTCGGGCTCGCGTGCTCCACCTGATCGCGGTGGGGCGCGACATGTGGGCGCCGCCGGGGATCGCCGCGACGACGTAGCCGGTGAAGCCGTCCTTGGCGAGCTCGGCGACGACGGGGAAGTCGCGCGGGGTGGCCACGGCGGATGACGACGTGGGTGCCCTCGTTGATGCGCCGCAAGGGGCTGTCCTGGTCCTCGGTGCTGTTCACGCCGGCCCATGACCGCTCGATGCTCTGTACATCGGCGACGTCGCAGCGCCACGTGAACGTGAGGCAGGCGACGTCGGGGTGCAGCGTCGGCGTCAACAGGAACGCGCGCTCCAGCGACACCCCGTCGGCCCGCAGGGCCTCGGCGTAGCCGGCGATCAGCGCCTGGGGCGTCACGCAGTCGCGGGCCACCCCGAACAGGAACCGCACCGTGTGACCCGGCAGGACCGTGCCCGGCGGCGGAAGCGGAACGTCGCAAACGACTACGGGACGTCGCTCACAGGGTGCTGAAAGACGCCGCGCGTCCTCGGCGCCGAGCCTTGCAGCCTGCGCTCTCGTAAAGGACGCGCGCTCATCGGGTGTCGCAGGGTGGTCTCGCAGGGGGCGATCAACGACGGCGACGATCGCCCCCTGCCCTGCGCTACGTCTCGGGGTCGAGGAGCGCGCCGCAGCCCTCGCGGCCGAAGCGGGCCTTCGTCACCAGCACGCGGGTCTGCCGCCCGCTGCGGGTCACCGACAGCCGGGTCGCCGCCGCATAGGGCAACGCATGGCCGCCGGTGGTGACGTCGGAGCCGATACCGTCCTCGCCCCACGTGCGGCGCAGCTGGTTGGTGAACACCAGCACCGCGCGTGCCTTCGCCGCCTTGTGCGTCAGACGCCGCAGCGCCTGGCTCATCAAGCGCGCGTGGTGGCCGGCTGGCGCTGCTCCGGTGGCCGCCTGCAGCTCGGCGCGCGGCACGAGCGCGGCGACCGAGTCAACGATGACGACGTCGGCCGCCTGCGCGCTCAGCAGGTCGTCGACGATCTGCAGCGCCTCCTCGCCGCCGCGCGGGCGGGCGATCACCAGGCGGTTCGGGTCGATCCCCGACCGCTCGAGCGTGGCGCGCTCGATACCGTGGTCGACGTCTACGACGGCGGCGACGCCGCCGGCGGCGATGGTCGTGCCGCACAGCTTCAGCACGAGTCTGGTCTTGCCCGCCGCCGGCGGCCCGTACACCTCGGTGATCCGCCCGCGCGGCAGGCCGCCGTCGAGCACCTCGTCGAGCGCAGCGTACCCCGTCGGCAACCGCCCCAGGGGGGTGTCCTGCGGCGCGAACAGCGCCACCGCGCCGCGGCCGAGCAGCGTCTCCAGCCGGCGCCACGCGCCGCGCGCCTTCGCCGCCGTCTGCGCCGTGATCGTCTTTTTCGTCGTCTCTGTCGTCGCTTGCATGTGGGGACCTCCTGGCACGGCACGACGCAGGCGCCGTGCCCAACCCCACGGCGCCGTCGACGGCATCCGGCTGTGGGGTAGGACATCGGCAGACCCCTTGAGAATTCGCGAGCGTTCCGAAAGAGACATTGACCGTGCCACCAATGTCCGATCGCACGCCGCCCGATCTCGCCGCCGAGTGTCCGAACGAGCTCGATTCCTCCCTGCGCGACGACCTGCGCCGCGCGCTGCGCGAGCGCCACGCCGATCGGCTCGGGGTCGACGAGCGCGGCGTCGCCCTCGCGCTCGATGTCGATGCAATGACCGGCCAGCGCGCC
>VGSZ01000297.1 GCA_016874845.1 Deltaproteobacteria bacterium | reverse complement strand
GGCATCTTCCCCTAGACGGGGCAGTTGTCGTCGCGGACGCCGACGCCGAGGCTCGGGCTGGACTCCGCGAGGGGGAAGGGCTGCCGCGGAGCAAGGACGGTGTGCCACGGCTGTCCGTTGCGTTGATTGTCGCCGTCAGCGTCCGACCGGATCGTGCGGCCCGCGGAGCTCGTCCAGCTCGCGCTGGTCAGGCACAGCGAAGGTGTAGCCGCGGAAGTTGCTGGCGCCGTCCTTGATCCAGAAGTCGCCGCCCACCGTCGAGTGGAACAGCCCCTCGAGCTGACCGACGTCGCTGCGGCTGACGGGGATCGAGAACTGCACGCGGGCGCCGCGCTCGTCGCGCACGAGCTCGGCCTCGGCCTCCTGCGTCGTCTGCCACGCGTCGGTGGTGAAGCGGTAGCGCATGCCCGCCACCTGCTCGTCGCCGAGGCGGGGGGCGCCGGGCAGGGTGGGCAGGCGCCAGCCGTCGCCGTCGCGCTCGGCGGGGATGCTGGCCACCAGGCGCCGGCGTCCGGTCTGCAGGGCGCGGACGCAGTACTCGACGCCGTCGATGGCGCGGACGTTCAGCTCGAGGCCGCCGTCGATGGGTCGCTGCCGCCCCGCGCCGAGCAACGACTCGACGGACCGCAGCGACGCCGACGCCGCCTGGTCGACGGCCTGCTTGAACAGGCGCGGGTCCTTCGTGCGGTCGTACTCGTCGATGACGCGGTCGAAGGCGTCGTGCAGCGTGGCCTTGTACAGGCGGTCGAGGGGGCGGTTCTCGAAGGCCGCGCGCCGCCGCACCGACAGCGCCATCGCCGCGACAGAGTCGTAGTGGTCGGCGGCGCGGGCCCGCGCGGCGTCCATCACCGCGGGCCACGCGGCGACGAAGCGGTCGGCCAGGTCTTCGACCTGCTGCTGCAGGTCGCGGCGGGTGCGCCCGCTGCCGAGCAGGTCCGGGCGCAGCAGCTCGATGACGAGGTCCCTTGTCAGGGGCCGGCCGTCGAGCAGCGCCCCGGGCAGCGCCCCGAGCAGGTGAAAGATGTCGACGACGGAGTCGTCCACCACGGTCTTGTCAGCGAGCAGGTTCTTTGCGCCGTGCTGCAGGGACGACAGCGCCAGCACGACATCAACGAGGGCGCGCACGGCAGCGGGGCTGGTCGCCTGCAGCGCCTTCGCCATCGACGGCTTGAGCCCGCAGGCGTCGAGCACCTGCGCGTCCAAGTGGCGCGCGTAGGCCGTCGCCATGGCGGCGCGCACGTCGAGGGGCACGGCGTGCAGGGTGTGCCGCTGCGAGGGCGCGAGCTGTCGGCGCACGGCATCGAAGACGCGCTGCAGCTCGTCGGCGCGCTCGCGGTGCTCGCGTCCGAAGGTGCCGCCGTGGTCGAGGGTGCGGATCGGGCTGGTGCGCGGCTGCGACGACATTGTCGCCAGGTCGAGCTGGCGTCCGGTGATCTGCATGTTGCCCGTCGAGATGGCCCCGTGGATGACCCGCCATCGCCACTGCTCGGCGGCGGTGGCCGCGTGGTGGTCGACGAGGGCGTCCATCGTCGCGGCGATGTCGGCCTGCCCGTCGGCGCCGCGCACAACCACCCCCTGATGCTCCGCCATGCGCACGAAGACGTCGGGTGTGAACGCGCCGCCCGTCCAGCCAGCGAGCAGGTGCGCCGGCCGCAGCTGGTCGGTGGCGCGCACGATCAGCGCGCGCTTCTCGCGGCCGCCGTCGGGCCACAGCGTGTGGTCGTCGACGTCGATGACAGCGAGGATGCGCGTGCTGCCGCGCGAGAACAGGTTGCTGCCGACCTCGCCCCAGATGGCCTCGACGAGGCCCTCGCGCATCGGCGCGCCGCCGTGGCTGTGCTGGAAGTCGTCGGGGTCGACCACCGCCAACGGCGTGACGCCCACGCCCTTGATGTTGAGGTTGCCCCACGGCAGGAACGCCGCGCGGCCGGCGCCGCCGTTGTCGCCGATGCCCGAGCCGCCGTAGCGGTCGGCGTGCAGCGTCAGCACCTCGCGTCCCGCGGCGCCCTCGCCGGGCTTGAGCGCGCGGTAGGCGAGGTTTTGCATGAGCGCCTGCTCGAGCGCGGGCGTCATCACGTTGCCCTCGCCCACGGGGAACCCGAGGCTGCGGGCGAGCTCGAAGTTCACCCACGACACGCGGCCGGGCACGTTCACGCAGGGCACGGCGGCGAAGCGGTCGCGGCCGAGGACGTCGAGGATCGCCGACCCGCCGATGCCAGCCGCGGTCTTCGCCTCGCTCACGCCGAGCACCTTCTGCAGGTCGGCGCGCTGGATGTCCCCGGCGGGGATCGACCTCGTCGTCGCGTTCGTCGTCGTCGCGTTCGTCGTCGTCGCGTTCGTCGTCGTCGCGTTCGTCGTCGTCGCGTTCGTCGTCGTCGCGTTCGTCGTCGCCGCGTTCGTCGTCGCCGTGTTCGTCGTCGCCGCGTTCGTCGTCGCCGCGTTCGTCGTCGCCGCGTTCGCTCGAGGCCAGAGGCGGATGTTCATCGGCGGTCCCACTGGAACCCGTGGGCCTCGGGGTTCCATCGTTCGTCGACGAGCGGGCCGAAGACCCGGTCGAAGTGCGCCTGCCCCGCCCCTGTGGCCGCCGAGCGCTGTCCGCAGGCCTTGCAGACGATGTCCACACGGACGCGGCTGGCGCCGCCGGCGACGTGAGCGAGAAAGGCGGCCTGGGGCACGTCCTCGTGGCAGGCGCGGCACTGCCAGCCGCGGGCCAGCGACAGCAGGTGCTCGGCGACGTGGACCCGCCGGCAGGCGGCCTCCTCGGCGTCGCGGGCGAAGGCACCGGCGGCGGTCTTCAACGGCGCCGGGGCCGCGGGGTCGGCGGCCACGCGCCGCGCGGCGGCGAGGGCGGCGTCGTCGACGAGGGCGAAGGCGCTGCGGTACAGCGCCGACCCGGGCGGGGGCCCGCGCCGCTCGGCGTCGGAGACCAGCGCCCGCTGGGCGGCGATGGCCGCCAGCAGCGACGCGAGCGCGGTCTCGGTCTCGCCCGTCGTCATCGCAGCCTCCGTTGCGGACACCGATCGGCAGACAGGGTCCCGGATCGGGGCGGTCGTCGCAACAGGGATCCCCGTCGGTGGCTTCGTCCGCCCCGCGCCCTCGGAGTGCATCGCCCGGCCCGGCATGCTCGTGGGGATTGAGACTGCAGGCCTGCATTTGAGCCGTAACCGTCCGGCCGAAGCCGGACGGTTACCTTCAATCTCGGGCGGGTGCTGCGCAAGATTGTTGGAGCGGGGGCGCCGAAGTGGCTGGCCGCGGCCTTCGCGGCTGCGTTTGCCGCGTTGTGGGTCGCGGTAGCCGACGTCGTCGCTGCCGCGCTCGGCGTAGGCGATGCCCAGCTGGGCCGATCGTGGGAGAGACCGGGGTCGCCGTGGGTCGGGCCCAAGTCTGAAATCGGCCTTTCCACCGCAGGCTGCTAGGCTCGCCCCATGGCATCCGCACTGACGACGGCCCCCGATGAAGCTCGTGCTCTCGCCGCCCTGCGCGCGGTGCAGGAGCTGCCCACGGAGGCGTTCGAGAAAGCGCTCACCGACGAGATCGGCGCGCCCATGATCCAGGTGATGAACGCAGTGGTGCGCGCGCTCCATTCCCACGACAACGACGACGCCGTCCACAAGAAGCTGCACCTGATGATGGTGTCGTACCTCCTCGCGCGCCGCGCATGAAGCTGACGCCCGCGACCCTGCACGCCCGGGCGCGCGCCCTCGTCGAGGGTGGTGCGAGCGTGCAGCGTGCGACGGACGCTCTCCTCTTGGAGATCGGGCCCCGGGCCGACCTGCCGCGCGCGGCAGTGGAGTCCGCCGTGCTGGAGGCGTTCGCGGCCTTTGCGCAGACCCAGCGCGTGACGACGCCGGTGCAGCGAGCCGCCGTCGGCACGAGTGCGTTCGATGTGTTGCTGCGCAGCAAAGGCAACGGAACAGCGGCCTTGCGCCTCGACCCGTGGAAGCACATGAGCGAGAGCGAGCGCGGCAAGCTCTCGCCGGCGGACCGGGCGAGCATCGACACTGCGCTGCGCGAGCTCGAGCGCAAGGTCGCGGCCCAGGGGCTCTCGTATGTGCCCGTGTTCGGCTACCTGTCCCTGCGCAATCGCAACGCCGATGTGTTCGGCAAGCCGCAGGAACAGGTCGTGCCGGGCAAGGACGTCGTCGACGCAACGCTGCCGGGTTGGGACGTGGGCGTGGTGCTGTCTACTCTCTACCGCGGGAGCCCCACGCACCCGGGCGCCGTCGCCGGGCTGTCCGCACAAGAGGACGCGTCCACGCCAGGGGCGGTGCTCAAGCTGCCACTCGCAGACGCGGGCCGCATGCTGGCGCGCCTGATCGTGCGCGAGATGATCGGCGAGAGCGATCTCGAGGACCGTGACGCACGCACCAGCAACGGCATGTACATCCCGCGGGTGCTCGACGTGACGCTCGCGGACGGCGCGTCCGTCCCCGCGCTCGTGTTCGTGACCAACCCCGAGGGCGCGAAGGACCCCACGGGACCCACCGGCGAGCCGCTGTCGGTCGGCCAACTCGCCTACTTCATGCTCGGCAAAGGCGGCTTCGTGGGCGAGGACGGGACGCAGTACGGCGGCAGCGCGCTCGACTATTGGGAGAAGAGTTACCTCGCGCTCAAGGTGTCGCTGGACGAGCCCGTCAACCCCTCGCTGCAGACGGCGATCGAGGTCGCCAAGCTCGTGGAACAACAGAAGACGAGCGACGCCACGCTGCGCCTCCTGCTCGAGGGCTCGTTCGTGCCGCTCGACACGGTGCGCTTCCACAAGGGCGCGCCGCATGAGGCGCCGAAGGACGCGTGACGCTGCAGCGAAGGATGCGCCGCGCGGTCGGGCGCAGCGCCGTCAGAGCCTGCGCTCGATGTGCGCCTGGCGCTTCAGCTCCTCGAGTTAGTTGTTGAACTGCACCTCGATCTCGTTGGCATAGAGGCGCTCGCGGATCTGCTCGAGCGCCCTGTCGGGTGCCTCCTGCGACAGAGGCACATGATCGTCCACGCGCAGCACGTGCCATCCGAACTCGGTGCGGAACGGGCCGACGATCGCGCCAACCTTCGCCTTGTAGGCTTCCTTCTCGAACTGCGGGACCATTTCGCCGCGGCCGAACACGCCGAGGTCACCACCGCGGGCCTTCGGCGGATAGGAAGAACAGGGGCACTTTTTGCTGAACCACCCCGCGCCTGACCTGACCCGGGAATTTCGGACCACCGATCACATGAGCGGGTCCGCCGCTCGGGAGGTCCGATGAAGAAGAGCCGGTTCACCGAAGAACAGATGGTCAAGGCGCTCCGCGATGCCGAGGTCGCAAAGAAGCTCGGCGTCGCTGAGCAGACGCTCTACGTCTGGCGCAAGCGCTTCCGCGGGCAGAGCGTCGACGAGGTTAAGGAGATGAAGTCGCTCGTCGCCGAGAACGCGAAGCTGAAGAAGCTCGTCGCTGAGCAGTTGCTCGCCATCGAGGTGCTGAAAAGGTGAACGCAAAAAAAGTGGTGAGCCCCCGCGCCCGCCGCGATCAGGTGAAGGTCGCCACAGCCCGGGGGATGTCGACGAGGAGCGCGTGCGCGCTCTTCGGTGTCGCCCGCTCCAGCCTCAAGCGCACGTCGGCGCTCGACGTGAAGGATGCACCGTTGATGAACCGCATGGCCGAGCTCGCCGCGAAGCATCCCCGTTTCGGCTACCGCCGCGTGCGCGAACTCCTTCGTCGCGAGGGCACGCCGATGAGCTGCGAGCGCGCGCTGCGGCTCTGGCAGAAGTCGTCGCTGCAGGTGCCGAAGAAGCGTCGTCGTCGGGTGCCGTCGTCGTCGGC
>VGSZ01000296.1 GCA_016874845.1 Deltaproteobacteria bacterium | reverse complement strand
CGGCGTCGACGCCGACCACCTCAACGATTCGTCGGTGGCCCGCCACCTCGACCGGTTCTTCGAGGCGGGTCCCGAGAAGATCTTCAACGCCGCCGCGCTGCGGGCCATCGACGTCGAGGGGCTGGAGTTCGACCGGTTGCACAACGACACGACGTCGCGCCTGGTGTTCGGCGCGTACAACCACCCCGAGAACCCGGACGCGATCTCGATCACGTGCGGCCACAGCAAAGACCAGCGGCCGGACTTGAAGCAGGTGATGTACGGGCTGTGGACGACAGTTTACGGGGTGCCGGTGAACGCGCAGCTGCTGTCGGGCAACACGTCGGACAAGACGTTGAACAGCGAGCTGCTCGGTGATCTGAAGAAGAACCTTCGCCTCGACTCGACAGCACGACTGCACTACGTCAGCGACAGCGCGCTGGTGACACAGCGAAATCTCGACCTCGCCGCGGCGAACGGAATCGTGCTGACGAGCAGGATGCCGCGGACGCTGACGGCGACGGAGACAGCGCTGGTGCGCGCGGCCCACGGGCCGCTGCCGATGGTGGCGCTCGGCACCTTCAGCGAGGCGAAGGACGCGACGAGCAATGAAGGCTGCGTGCTGCCGGATTGCGAGGTGCTCGGTCACCGCGTGCAGCTCGGCGTCTATCGCGCGACGCCGGTGAATGCGCGCACGCAGCAGGTGGTGCTGGCGCAGCAGAAGAGGGATCTCGCGGCGGCGACGAAGGCAGCGAAGAAGCTGTCGACGACGACGTTTGCCTGCGAGCCCGACGCGAACGCCGCCGTCGCCGAATTGCTCGCGGCGCATTCGAAGGGGGCCGAGGCCGACCGATTGATCTCGCTCGCTGTCAACGTGGTCGCCGTCGAGATTCCGGGAAATCGCGGTCGCGGTCGCCCGGCGAAGAATGCGCCTCCGCCGCCGGCAACGACCGAGTACCGCATCGAGATCGAGGTCGCCGCTGACGAGCAGCAGGCGGCGGCGGTGATGTCGCGCGAGGGCGCGTTCGTGCTCGTGCATACGGGCCGCGAGCCGCTCTCGGCGGCGGAGATGCTGCGCGCGTACAAGGGGCAGAGCGTCGTCGAGACGCGCTTCCCGTTCTTGAAGGACCCGGCGTGGGCGGACGTGTTCTTCCTGAAGCTCCCGCATCGCGTCGAGGCGCTCGGCTACGTGCTGCTGCTGGCGCTGTTGGTGTGGAGCGTCTGGGAACGTCGGATTCGCGCGAATCTCCGGCAGCGTCCTGAACGACGATTCCGCGATTGGAATGGAATGGTGCGCAAGAATCCGACGGCCATGGTGTGCACGCACATGCTCAGCGGGCTGAAGGCGATCCGCATGCGGACCGCGCAGGGTTGGTCGCCGTGGACGTTGGCGGGGCGACTCAAGCCGGGGCAGGAGTACGTCGTGCAGTTGAGCAGGCGCCTGCCGTCGGCGCAGCCGGACGCGGGGAAGGAAAATCCGCGGCTACTCGTGTGAGGGGTGGGAAATATCCGGGATAGGAAGAACAGGGGCACTTTCCGCTGAACCACCCCGCGCCGCCTTCGGGGGGAACCAGTCCTGAACCCCTGCGAAGGCGGAGAGGAAGAACAGGAGCACTTTCCGCTGAACCACCCCGCGCCGCCTTCGGGGGGAACCAGTCCTGACGCGGATCCTTCGGGGGGAACCAGTCCTGACGCGGATAACGGCGACGACGTGTGCGTGGCCATCGTCGTGCAGCCGGCGCCGGCCGCAGACGGGGGGGCGTCATCACCAGCAGGCGTGTCGGCGAGCGGCGGCTGCGGCTGCACGCACACGAGCGGCGCCGACGTGGGCGCGGGCGTCGTGGCGCTGCTCGCGTGCGCTCGTCGACGGCGCCCGCGTGGGGCTGCTGCGCGGCGGTGAGCACTCGTTCTGTGGCAACGGGCGCGGGCGCGCTCGCGGGTTTCAGCTTCGTCGCGAGCACGAGGCGAGTGCGCCAGGCGATGTGCCGTCCCAGCCGCGCCGCCGCCAGCGACGCGGTCGCTCGCGGTGCGAGCTGCGCGCCGCCACGCAATCGCTACTCCTTCAGGTGCATGGAGTTGCTGTGCTGATGCGTCCGTCTGTCGTCGTCGCCGTCGTCCGCGTTGCCGTCGTCGTCGTGGTCGTCGTCGTCGGCGTCGGAGGCGGCTGCTGCGCTGCGCCGGTCGCCGCCGTCGCCAACGGTAGCCGTGACGATGACAACCACGGCAGCGCTGTCGGCAGCACGACCGGCAGCAGCCCCGGCGACAGCCCCGACAGGATCGACGCCCCCTGCACCGACGACCGCTGCGCCCTCGGCCTCGCCGCGCCCGGCGTCGCCGCCGCTAACGACGCCCGATCGGTGACGGGCGCCCCGCTGGCCGTGTGTGGTCTGGAGCCGCTCACCGGCTTTGTGCGCGACGGCGTGTGCCGCACGGGCTTCGACGATGCAGGCGCCCACACCGTGTGCGGCGTCGTCACCGCCCGGTTCCTCGCGTTCTCGAAGAGCCGCGGGAACGACCTCGTGACGCCGCGCGGCGGCTTTGCCGGGCTCGTGCCGGGCGACCATTGGTGCCTGTGCGAGAGCCGGGTGCAGGAGGCGCTCGACGCCGGCGTGCGGGTGCCGGTGGTGCTGTCGGCGACCAACGCCGCCGCGCTGCGCACGCTGTCGAAGCCAACGCTCGAAGAGTTGGGCGCGCTCCCGAGCGACGGCGGACGCTGATGCCCGAAGGACCAGAGATCTGGCGCGCCGCCGCCCGCATCGCGGGTTCCCTTGGCAGCGGACCGCTCACGAGCGTCGTTGTCGGCCTCGAGCGGCTCGAGCCCCTCGAGGGCGCGCTGCTCGGCGCGTGCGTGCTCGCGGTGCGTCCCCGCGGCAAGGCGCTGCTGACGTCGTTCTCGACAGGACACACGCTCTACAGCCACAACCAGCTCTACGGCGTGTGGCGCGTGGCGCGGGCAGGCGCGGCGCTGCCACCGACGACGCGGGCGCTGCGGCTGTCGTTGTCGACGGCGCAGGGGACGGCGGCGCTCTACTCCGCCACCGACGTCGAGCTGTGGCCCACCGACAGCGTCCACGAGCATCCGTTCCTGCAGCGGGTCGGGCCCGACGTGCTCGACCCCGACGTCGACCTCGACGCCGTGACGGCGCGGCTGCGGACGTTTCCGCGCCGCCGCAGCCGCCTCGGGGCGCTGCTGCTCGACCAGGGCTTCTTCTGCGGCGTCGGCAACTACCTGCGTGCCGAGATCCTGTGGACGGCGTCGCTGCACCCGTCGCGGACGCTGGCGTCCCTCAGCGACGACGAGCGCGGCGCGCTCGCGGCGGCGCTGCTCGAGGTGCCACGGGCCTCGCTGCGCTTTCGCTCCGCCCGCGGCGAGCGGCGCTTCACGTTCGCGGTCTTTGGCCGGGCGGGGCGGCCGTGCCCGCGTTGCGGCGAGGCCGTGGTGCGCACCACCGACGGCGGTCGGCGCCTCTACCTGTGCGTGACGTGCCAGCCGCTTTGATCGGTGCTGCGTCGTCGTCGGCGAATAGGAAGAACGGGGGCACTTTCCGCTGAACCACCCCGCGCCGCCTTCGGGGGGGAACCAGTCCTGACCCCCTGCGAAGACGCCCGCGACGCCGCTCCCGGGCTGGCTACGACAAGGCGGCCTCGCGGGCGCGCCGGAGGGGATGACGCCGACCGCAAGGGCGCCGACAGCGCTGGCTCTGACGACGTAGGAAGTCCGTCTCGATGGGGCGCGCCCAGATCCAGAACGACTGGCAGGAGCCCTGGGGCGACCGTCGTCCAGAGCTGGTCTTCGTCGGCGTCGGGCTCGAAGAGGCCGCGTTGCGTACGAAGCTCGACGCCGCGCTCCTCACGAAGAAGGAGACTGATGGGGCCCAAGGGCTGGCGGAAGCTGCGCTACCCCTTACCCGCGTCGACCAACGACGAGGTCGCAGCATGATGTCCGTCCACCTGAGCGCGCACGTTCGCGAGGCGCGAGGCCGATGACGACGCCGCTCGATTGGCTCATCGTCGGTGGCGGCGTTCACGGCACGCACCTGTCCCACGGGCTCGTGAATCGCGCCGGCGTGGCGCCGGACCGCGTGCGCGTCCGCCATCCGCGGGAGCATCCGCTTGAAACGTTCTGGCGCGTGACCAGCGCGACCGGGATGCGCGACCTGCGCTCTCCTGGCGTGCACCACGCCGATCTCCACTCTTACGCCCTCCGGCGGTTCGCGAAGCAGGGCGCTGGCAAACGGTTGGCGCGTTTTGTCTGTCCGTGCGACCGCCGGGTCGCGACTTCTTCCGCGCGCACACCGAGCTCTTGGTGCGCGAGCATGAGCTGAATTCGCTGCGAGAGCGAGGTCGGGCCACAGCGATCGCGCGCCTCGTTGACGGCTCCCGCGTCGAGACGGACCAAGGTGCGCTCGACTCGCGTCGCGTCGTCCTGGCCCCTGGGCTCGGGGAACAGCTGTGCGCGCCCGCATGGGCGCGACCGTTCGACGGCGATGCGCGTATCGAGCGCATCTTTTCGGCGAGCTTCAGCCGCGAAGCGGCCACCGCAGCGCGTTCAGTCGCGATCGTCGGCGGCGGGATCGCCGCTGCCAGCTGCCCTGCGCGCTGGCAGCGGCAGGGACCGAGGTGACGGTCGTCGCCCGTCACGCCCCGCGCATCCACCGCTTCGACAACAATCCAGAATGGCTCGGGCCAAAGGCCATGTCGACGTTCTCTCGCGCGCGCGACGGGCGCGACCGGCGGCGGCTCATCGCCTCGGCCCGCCATCGCGGCTCGAGGCCGCCCGAGATCGCGAGCGATCTGCGTCGCGAGCTCCGGTGTGGCAGCGCGAAGTGGCTGGAGGCCGGGCCTGTCTCCGCCGACCCGACCCCGGCCGGGGTACGACTTCGACTGGATTGCGCACCGCACGCCATCGAGGTGGACCGAGTGGCGCGAGCAACCGGCTTCGAGGTTCACCACCCCGGCGGCGGGCGGCGCGGAGAAGAGACGATCGACCGGCTCGGGCTGCCGTGCGCCAAGTGCGGCTACCCGCTTGTCTCGCCGAGCCTCGGCGGGCCAGCGGGCTCTTCGTGAGCGGGCCCCGGCGGAGCTCGAGCTCGGGCCCACGGCCGGAAACATCGCCGGAGCACGCGCCGCGTGCGAACGCCTCCTTGCGGCAGCGTGATAGACGCGGGAAACTATGGCCCAGATGTCAAGCAAGACTCGGTTGCTTCGCGATGACGACCTCCGGCAGCTGCTGGTCGGCAAGGGCATCCGCGTGACGGAGCAGCGGATGGTGATCCTTCGCGAGCTCGCGAAGCTGCGGATCCCCACGAGCCACCCGGAGCTGACCGAGCGCATCGCGGGGGGCGGCCTCGACCGAGCGACCGTCTACCGCAACCTCCTCTCGCTCACGAAGGCGGGGCTACTCGTGAAGACGCAGCTCGGCGACAATGTGTGGCGCTTCCAGCTGCCGAAAATGAAATCCACCGAGCACGGCACGCATCCGCACTTCGTCTGCAACGACTGTGGCGACATCGCGTGCCTGCCCGAGAGCGCCGTTACGCTGCGAGGCGAGGCCATTCGCAACCAGGTTGCGGAGGTCCAGCTACGCGGGCGCTGCCTCGCGTGCGCGCGCGTATAGCCCCGGCGAAGGAAGCGCTGCGTTCACGTCGGTGAGGCCGATTCGCTTGGAGGCCTTTTCGGTCGCGAAGCAACGGCGGGCGCGACCGGTTCCCACGAGGACGGGCACGCTGTGCGATACGTCGCGGCAGTCCATTGCGACCCACTCGTTCCTGCGGCGCGAGGGCTTGCACACGGCAAAGCTCGATGCTTGGAAGGCAACAGCCGAAGGGGCGCTGTCGTCCTCAACGTC
>VGSZ01000295.1 GCA_016874845.1 Deltaproteobacteria bacterium | reverse complement strand
ACGAACGCGGGCTTCGACCGTCGCGCATCCTCGAGTTCGGCTCGGGCGCTTCGACGCGTGCCTTTGCGACGCATTACCCCGGCGCCGCCGTCGTCGCCTACGACCACGACGACCGCTACCTGCCTGCCCTGCAGGACCTCGCCGACCCCGCGCGGGTCCAGGTGCAGGTGGTGCCGCTCGCGCACCGCGTGCTGGCCGGGTCGCCGACGTACACGTACGCGGCGCACCCCGAGGGCGCCTTCGACGTCGCCCTGGTGGATGGCCCGCCGCGACGCCTTGGCAACGGCCGCCTCGGCGCGCTGCTGCTCGCGTATGAGGCGCTGCGCGTCGGCGGGCTCGCGTTCCTCGATGACGCGCACCGCCCGTCCGAGCTGCGCGTCCTGCCGGCGTTCGCCGACCTCACGGGGTCCGGCCCCACTTCCTCGACGTCGGTCACGGCATCGCGGTGATCGAGCGCGGGCGCCTTCCCCGTGCCACGGCGCGTGTGGCGGTCGACGCGGCGCTCGAGACCGCGGCTCGCTCGCTGGCTCGCTCGCTGGCGCGCGCGCTGCGGCGCCGACAGCGATGACGCCGGCGCGGTTGCTCCACCGATGCTCTGCCCGTGAATCCGAGGGGGACTGGGAATGACCGACGACGCGCGGAACATCCTACGGGGGTGCGGTGCCTGCCCTGGCTGCGGCGCGCCGCTTGTGGTGGGTGACGAGGTCCGCTGCGAGCGCTGCGGCGTGACCTACGCACGAGCCGGTGAGCGCATCGACCTCCGGCTCCGCTCCCCTCGATCCGCGCGCGTCGAGTTCGTGGTCGGCCGCTCCGAGCGCCCCGCGCCTTCGGTGAACCTCGGACCGCTGCCGCTGAGGCCCGATGGCCCGCTCGAGGGCAGCCCCCTGCCTCGGCACTTGTCGCCGGCGCTCGCGAGCCACATCCCGCGGCCGTCCTCGGTCGACGCCATCGCGCTGGACCTTGGCTGCGGCGACGGCGTCCACCGTGCGCCGCTCGAGCGGCTTGGCTTTCGCTGGCTCGGCGTCGACTTCGCGGCCGCCGGGGCGCCGATCCTCGCCGACGCCCACGCGCTCCCCGTGACCGACGCCGCCGTCGACTTCGTGCTGTCGGTCGCGGTGCTGGAGCACATCCGACACCCCGCCGTGATGCTGCGCGAGGTGAAGCGCGTGCTGCGTCCGGGGGGACGGTTCGTCGGCACCGTCGCGTTCCTCGAGCCCTTCCACTCCGACAGCTACACCCACCACACACAGCCTGGGACCTGGAGCGCGCTCCACGACGCGGGCTTCGCCGTCGAGCACGTCTCGCCGAGCGCCGAGTGGCAGGTGCTGCGCGCGCAGGCGAAGAACGGCCTCTTTCCGGGCGTGCCCCGTCGGGTCGCGGTGGGTCTGGTTCGACCCCTGGAGAGCCTGCGCCGCGCGCTGTGGAGCCTCGCGGCCCTGCGTCACCCCGCCCTGACGGCGGAGCGACGGCTGGCGAAGCTGGCCGGTGCGTTCTCGTTCGTCGCCACGTCGCCCGGCTGAGCGCTCGCTGCCGGCGCCACCGACGTGGCTTGCCTGCCCGGTGACGACGCAGCAGAACGACACGCGTGAACGTTTCGTCGCTGCCCGAGGACTCACCGAGGATGCTTGCGTCGTCTTCGCCCTGGTGGCGTTTCCTGCTGCGCCGGCCGATGCAGGTGGCGCTCGACGTCGTGATCCTGCTGTCGGCGTTCGCATTTGCGTACCTGTTCCGCTTCGAGTTCGCGGTCCCCCGGATCTGGCTCGCGCGCGCCCTCGAGCAGGCGCCCTTCGTCGTCGGCCTGCAGCTGCTCGCGCTGCTGGCGGCGGGCGTCTACGCGTACATCTGGCGCTACGTCGGCCTCGCCGAGGTGCAGGGGTTCGCCCGCGCGGCCCTCTACTCGCTCGTGCCCTTCATCGTCCTGCGCCTGCTGCTCCCGAAGACTCTCGACGAGTACCGCACACCGCTGGGCGTGATCCTGATGGACACGGTGCTCGCGTTCGGCGGCGTGCTCGCGCTGCGCGTCGGTCGCCGCGTGTTCTACGAGCGCGTCGAGAAGGGCCTGCTGCCGCCCGATCAGCGGCGCAAGAAGAAGAACGTCCTGCTGCTCGGCGCCGGCAAGGCGGGCGTGCTCGCTGCTCGTGAGCTGGTGGGGCGCGCCGGCAGCGACCTGATCGTCAGAGGCTTCATCGACGACGACGCGCAGAAGCACGGGTCGGTGCTGCACGGCGTGAAGGTGCTCGGCGGAACCGATCGGCTCGGCGAGTTGGTGCGCGCGCACGACGTCGACCACGTGATCATCACCATCGCCAAGGCGACCCGCGACGACTTTCGACGGCTCCTGGCGGCGTGTGATGCGGTGCCCGTGAAGGCCCGCGTGATCCCGGGCATGCACGAGCTGCTCGCCGGCAGCGTCAACGTCACCCGCATCCGCAACGTCGAGATCGAGGACCTGCTCGGCCGCGATCCGGTCACGCTCGACCGCGAGCTGGTGGGCGCGTTCCTGACCGACAAGGTCGTCGTCGTCACCGGCGCCGGCGGCTCGATCGGTTCTGAACTCGCGCGCCAGGTTTCGCGCTTCGGTCCGCGCCGGCTGCTGCTCGTCGAGCGGGCCGAGGGCGCGCTGTTCGACATCGATCGCGAGCTGGCGGCAAAGCACCCCGAGCTGTCGATCGTGCCGGTGATCGCCGACGTCGGCGACGCCGCCCGCGTCGACGTCGTCTTCGCCGAGCACCGCCCCGCCGTCGTCTTCCACGCCGCCGCGCACAAGCACGTGCCGATGATGGAGAAAAACCCCGGCGAGGCGGTGAAGAACAACGTCGTCGGCACACGCACCGTCGCCGAGGCCGCGGGCCGTCACGGGGCCGCGGCCTTCGTGCTCATCTCCACCGACAAGGCCGTGCGCCCGACGTCGATCATGGGCGCCACCAAGCGCGTCGCCGAGCTCGTCGTCCAGCAGCTCGAGCAGCGGTTTGCCCACACGCGCTTCGTCGCGGTCCGCTTTGGCAACGTCCTCGGGTCGGCGGGCAGCGTGATCCCGATCTTCCGCGAGCAGATCGAGAAGGGCGGCCCCGTCACCGTCACCCACCCCGAGATGGTGCGCTACTTCATGACGATTCCGGAGGCGGCGCAGCTGGTGCTGCAGGCCGGCGCGCTCGGCGAAGGCGGCGAGATCTTCGTGCTCGACATGGGCGCGCCCGTGAAGATCCTCGACCTCGCCAAGGACATGATCCGCCTGTCGGGGCTGCGCCCGTTCGACGACATCGACATCGTGTTCTCGGGCATGCGCCCCGGCGAGAAGCTGTACGAAGAACTCGGCACCGACGGCGAGGCGGTCACCAAGACGCGCCACCCGAAGATCTTCATCGGGCGCATCAACGGGATCGACGCCGCGCTGCTCGCGCAGGGGAGCGACGCGCTGCTCGACGCCGCCATCGACAACGACGCTGTGGCGGTGCGCGAGCGCCTGGCCCGCCTGATCCCCGAGAGTCACCTGCTGACAACCGCGCCGACGACGCCGCCGACCACGTCGACCACACCGCGAGGCGCGCTGGCGCCCGTCGCCTAGCCGCCGGAAGGCGCCATCCGCCCGTCGGCCGCGTTGTCGGTCTGCTTCGCGAAGAAGCGACGAAGTCCCTCGAGCCCGTCTTCGGCCTCGCCGCCCACCGCCATCGACAGCGTGAACAGCTGCACGATGGCGTTGGGCAGCGCGTCCTTGCTGCAGGCCGCGCGCAGCCGGTTGGCGAAGGCGATGTTGAGCTTGCGCAGCTCGTCCATCTTGTCGACGAGCCCGTCGAGGTTGCCCGGCGCCTGCTGCGCCAGGAACTGTCGCAGCAGGTACGCCGACACGAAGCGGAACGTCGACTCCTGCTGCGTCGCGAACGGCAGGTGGAAGTGCGCGAGCACGCGCAGGTCTTCGAGGATCGGGCAGCCGCTGGTGGCCATGACCAGCCCGAGCGCGGCGCGCGCGCCCTCGGAGCCGGTCACCGACTGCTGGTACACGCGCTGCGGCGTCGTCACCGTGACCTTCACCGACTGGATCGAGGCGACGCTGCCGAGCGCCTCGACGACGGGCTCGAGGTCGGCGGCGGCCGGGCAGCAGGCGCCCGGCGCCGGCGACAGCGGGCAGTTGCCGCAGCGATGGAAATCAAGCTGCGTCCACGGCACCGTCGACGTCGCCGGCGGCCGGTCGAGCAGGATGCGCAGCTTCACAGGCGGGCGGTCGGGGGCGTCGAACTCGTAGTCGCAGGCTTGCATGGTGGGCGTCGACGCTACCGCGAATGGCGGCGCTCCGCCGCGACGCGTGCGGCTGTCACGACGACGTCGGCCTTTTTCGACTCCGGCGGCTGGGATACGAGGGTCAGGCGGGCCGAATGAAGCGCGGCGGATGCGCGACGAATGCGCGGGAGACGGCGATGGGCACCCTGTACCGACGCCACGGCAAGCGGATGCTCGACCTAGCCATCGCCGTGCCGGTTGCCGTCGTCACCGCTCCTGTCGTCGTCGGCTGCGCGGTGGCGGTGGTGGCGACCATGGGGCGCCCGGTGTTCTTCCGCCAGCAGAGGCCGGGCCTGCACGGTCAGCCGTTCGACATCGTGAAGATGCGCACGATGAGCGACGCCCGCGATGCGTCGGGTGCCCTGTTGCCCGACGAGGTGCGGTTGACGGCGCTGGGTCACTGGATGCGTCGCCTGTCCATCGACGAGCTGCCGCAGCTTTGGAACGTGCTCGAGGGGTCGATGAGCGTCATCGGGCCCCGGCCGCTGCTGATGCGCTACCTGGACCGGTACTCGCCCGAGCAGGCCCGTCGTCACGACGTCAAACCGGGCATCACCGGCTGGGCGCAGGTCAACGGGCGCAACGCGCTGTCGTGGGAGCAGAAGTTCGCCCACGACGTCTGGTACGTCGACCACGTGAGCTTGCTCGTCGATCTGTCGATCCTCGCGCGAACCGCGAGAAAGCTCCTCGACCGCACGGACATCTCGGCGCGCGGTCACGCGACGATGCCCGAGTTCATGGGCACCACCGCTCGCGCGGCGGCCACCCTGGCGGAGCCCTCGTGAGGGTCACGGTCGACGTCGTCGGCGCTGGCGGTCACGCCAAGGTCGTGCTCGCGCTGCTGCATTCGTGCGGATGGCCGGTGGGGGTCGTCGTCGACGGCAGCGCCGACCGGCAGGGGTCGACGCTCCTCGGCCACACCATCGAGCGCGAGGACGCGCTCGCGCTGGGCGCCGACCGCCGCGTCGTCGTCGCCATCGGCAACAACGCCGCCCGTCGCCGCGTCGCCGACCGGCTGCTGGCCGCGGGGCACCGCTTCGCGACGCTGGTGCACCCCACGGCGTGGGTGGCGCCGTCGGCGCGTTTGGGCGACGGCGCCGTGGTGTTCGCCGGCGCCATCGTGCAGCCCGACGTCGTCGTCGGCGCCCACGCGATCCTGAACACCGGCTGCTCCGTCGACCACGACTGCGTCGTCGGCGCATTCTCCCACGTGGCGCCCGGCGCGCGCCTGTGTGGCGCCGTGCAGGTGGGCGACGGCGCGCTCGTCGGCGTCGGCGCCGCGGTCATCCCCGCGGTGCGGATCGGCGCCTGGGCCACCGTCGGTGCCGGCGCAGCGGTCGTGCGTGACGTCGACGCCGGCGCCACCGTGGTCGGCGTACCGGCGCGGCCGACGTCGACGTCGCCGGGCCGCTCGGGTACCTGAGGAGCGTCATGCCGCGCATCTACCTGTCCTCGCCGCACATCGGCCCCGACGAGCACGCGCTGGTCGCCGAGGCCTTCGCCACCAACTGGGTGGCACCCCTCGGTCCCCACGTCGACGCCTTCGAGCGCGAGCTCGCCTCCTATGTCGGCGTGGGCT
>VGSZ01000294.1 GCA_016874845.1 Deltaproteobacteria bacterium | reverse complement strand
GGAGCGCGTCCGGCTGCGCCGCCTTGCGCTCGCGCCCGGCCGGCCGGTGGGTGCTGACCCGGGCGGCGTCACCGCCCGCGGATGAAGGCGGCGACCTCGTCGTCGTCGGGGGCGTGGCCGCAGGCGCGCAGGACGTCGATCCAGTGCCCCGCGTTGCCGGCTGACCGGAAGAGCTGCGCCGACGCGCGCTCGGACAGACCGGCGTCGCGGGCGCGGCGCAAGAACAGGCCGTAGCCCACGCGGTCGGCGACGAAGCCAAGGCCCACCGCGCCCAACGCGACGGCGGCGGCGTAGGCGCCGATCGCCAGCCGCGACTCGATGGACAGCCCGAGCCCGACGACGCTGGCCATCGCGAGGACGATGAGCCCGAGCAGCAGCCAGCCGTGGTGCTGCTCGAGGCCGTGACGCAGCCGCACCAGTGCCGCCAACGTCGCGCTGTCGACGTCGTCGACGGCAAGCTCCCGCGGCGCCCGGGCGTCGAGCGCCGTGCCCGACAGCGACAGGGGCGCCACGGGCAGGCGCGGAATCTCGGGCGGGCGGTCACCGCTCATGACCCCATGGTAGCGGTCGACACCCGCGGGTGCCCGTCGACGCCGTCGCGAGACATCGGCTACTGTCGCGCCATGTCGGGCAGGCGCAGCGACACGCAGACCGGACCCACCGCGGCGACGTCGTCGGCGCATACGCCGCTGGCCGGGCGTGCCCACATCGTCAACCGCGACGCCTTGCAGGACGAGGCCGCCGCCGGCCCCGGCTCCCTCGATCCGCGCTCGCTGCAGCAGTCGAAGATCACCGAGGTGCGTCGCTGGCTGACGAGGCGCGGCATCGAGCTCGAGGTCCCCGCCGGCTGGAAGTTCCTCGGCATCGGGCCCGACGGCCGCAGCATGACGTTCGTCAGCGACACCGACCCCTCGGTGCCCGGCGGCGGCCACGCCATCGAGCTGCACCAGTGGCCGATGCCCGAGGACCTGCGGAGCGAGCAGCTGATCGCCGCCCAGGAAGAGCTGCTCGAAGAGGCCGTTGCGCTCAAGCGCGTACAGTCGTGGAAGCGCCACGTGCTCGGCCAGGTGCCGGGTCTGCTCGTCACCGGCTGGGGCCCCGACACCGGCGACGTCTCCGGCGACGTCTCCGACGAGGACGCCTACCTCGCCACCGACGGCACCGGTCGGCGCGCGCTGTCGTGGCGCGGCGTGGTCGAACGTGAAGGCGAGCGCTTCCTGTTGATTCTCGCGCTGTCGTCGCCGCTCGAGACGTTCGACGAGGCGCGCCCTTGTTACGACGCGCTCCTCGACCGCGCCGGCGTCTGGTCCTGAACGTCGAGCGCTCGCGCCGCGCGGATCAACCGCCGCCGGTCAACGTCAGCGCGCAGGCGGTCAGGATGACGACGAGGCCCACCAGCCCGACGCCCACCTGCGCCGGCTCGACGACGACCCGCGGCAAGAGCGCCGCTGCCGTCGTCTGGGCCGCCGGGGTCGTCGCGTCGGCGGCGGCGCGGCGCACGAACGAGTAGTTGCCGAGGGCGAACGCCTGTTCGACGCGGCCGACGGCGGGGGCGGTTGATTCGGTCGACGCCGACGGCGCCGCTGCTGCCGTCGTCGCCGGTGACGTCTCTGCCGCCGCAGTAGGCTCGGTCGGCTTCTTGTGCTTCTTCGCCATGGATCCTCCGCGCCGCATGTCGACTCGCGTTAGGCCCAAACGCGCGCCGCGGCTACAGGGAAGGCCACCGGAAGGCCACGGGAAACCTACGGGAAGGCCTACGGGGATGACGAGCGGACAGCTCCGCCGACGACGACCCCGACCGGCGTCGTGCGCAGCCACGCCCGCGGGTCGCCGGCGTCGGCGGCGGCGGCGGCGTCGATGTCGAACAGCGAGACGTCGAAGTACATCCCCGGCGTCAGCGCGCCGGCGTGCCGCTCGAGGTTCACTGCCCAGGCCGCGTCCCGCGCGAACGAGCGCAGCGCCTCGGCCTGCGTCAACCGCTGATCAGGGGTGAAGCCACCCGGCGGCGCGCCGTCGTGAGCCTGCCGGGTGAGCGCCGCGTAGATGCCCCACGCCGGCCGCACATCCTCGACGGGGGCGTCGGAGCCGAAGGCCAGCGCGTTGCCGGCGTCGAGCATCCGCCGCCACGCGTAGGCGCCCTTGAGGCGCTCGGGCCCGAGGCGGGCTTCGGCCCAGCGCATATCGCTGGTGGCGTGCGTCGGCTGCATCGACGCCGTGATCCGCGGGGCGTACAGCCGCGGGATGTCGCCGAGCGTGAGCACCTGCGCGTGCTCGAGGCGATCACGGATGTCGACGACGTGGTGCTTCGTCAGCAGGTCGAGGACGACGCGGTTGGCGCGGTCGCCGATGGCGTGGACGGCAGCCTGGTACCCGCGGGCGTGCACCTTGCGGATGCGCTCCTCGAGCACGGCCGGATCGGTGACGAGCAGCCCGCGCTTGCCGGGCTCGTCGGCGTAGTCGTCGAGCAGCGCCGCGCCGCGCGAGCCGAGGGCGCCGTCGGCGTAGAGCTTGACGCCGAGGAACGACAGGCGCTCCGTGTTCGGTCGCGTTCCAAGGAAGCCATAGGCGTCGTCCTCGGTGCCATCCAGATAGACGAACAGGCGGATCGGCAGGCGCTTGTCCGCGTCGAGGCGGACGGCGACCTTCGCCGACGCGACGCTCATGCCCATGTCGTGCACGGCGACGAGGCCGGCGTCGGCCGCTGCCTTCAGCCCGGCGAGCAGCCAGCGCTCGCGGTCGACGTCGGTGGGCGCGGGCAGGAACGGCGCGACGAGCTCCATCGCGTTGTCGACGAGCACGCCGGTGGGCTCGCCGTCGGCGTCGCGGAGGATGCGACCGCCCTCGGGATCGCGGGTGGCCTTCGTGATGCCAGCCTCCTGCAGCAGCGCCCGGTTGGCGAGGGCGGCGTGGCCGTCGACGCGCGTCAGCCACACGGGCAGCGACGTGGCGCCCTCGACGTCGCGCCAGGTCGGGAACGCCCCGCCGGCGAAGCGCGACTGGTCCCAGCCGCGCCCGCGGACGACGGTCAGGCCGGGGTGGCGGGCGACGAAGTCGGCGACGACGCGGGCCAGCTCCGGCGCGCGGGTGACGCCGGTCAGGTCGAGGTTCTCCTTCGCCATGCCGATCCCCTCGACGTGGACGTGGGCGTCATGCAGCCCGGCCACCGCCAGCGCACCGGGCAGGGTGACGGTCGGGTACGGGTTCGGCGTCGGCAACGTGCGCAGCAGCGCGCGCACGCGGCCGTACTCGTCGGCGACCACGGCACGGGCCTCGGGCACGAACTCTTCGCCGGTCACGAAGCGGGGGCCGACGTAGGCCGTCAGGCGCGTCCCCAGGGGGAGCACCGGGTGCGGCTCCGGCCGGGTCCGGGCGTCGATGACGTCGGCGGGGCGCGCCGCCGGATCGGGCTCGGCCGCCGCGGGGGCCGGGAGCGGGGTCGGACCGGCCGAGCGGGGGACTCCACAGGCGGTGACGCCGACGAGCCCGGCCAGAGTGGTGGCGACGACGAGCGGGAGGCGCGCATGCATGCGGTAGGCGCTAACACGGCCGGCGGCGGCGACAACGTCGGTCTCGACGAGCGCGCTGCGTGTCGGCAACGTTGACCCGCTGCGCCGTGCGCCGCTACGGTCAGCCGAGATCCTCGACGCCGGTCGGGCGTTGATGTTCGAAGACCGCCGAGGCGCGAAGGGGCATATCGCCCCGCGAAGGGAACCGGAGCAGCGCATGAAGTTCGAGTGCGACAGCTGCCACGCCCAGTACATGATCGCCGATGAGAAGGTCGGCAAGCGTGGCGTGAAGGTGAAGTGCAAGCGCTGCGGCCACGTGATCATCGTGCGGCCCGACGGCGTCAAGACCGACGCCAAGGCGGACCCGAAGGCCGACAACGCCAAGGTTGACGAGAAGGCTGCCCGCGCCCCGGCGCCGGCGGAGCGCACCCTCGGGGTCAAGGCGCGGCCCGAGCCGATGTCGGGCAGCGCCGCCGGACACCTGCTGCGCGATCCCGACCTCGGACTCGACGAAAACGACGACGACGAGCCGGCCACCAAGGTCGAGCCCAAGCCGCCGCTGGAGACCGAGGCCCAGGCTGACGGCTGGCGCGGGGCTCCGGCCTCGGACGACGCCGACCCCACCCATGTCGGCGGCTATCCGGCGCCGCGGCCCGAGCCGCCGGTGCCGCGGCCCGAGCCCACGGTGGTCAGCCCGAAGATGGCGCCGGCGCCCGCGCCGGTCGCCGCCTCCGTGCCTGCTCCTGCGCCTGCTCCTGCGCCTGCTCCTGCGCCTGCTCCTGCGCCTGCTCCTGCGCGTGCGCCTGCTCCGGTCGCCCTCGCCACGCTCGTCGCCGACAACCCGGCGACGGACGCGCTGCCGGCGCCGTCGCAGGCGCCCTCGATGGCCGGCGAGAGCTCCATCGGCGACGCCCTCGACGACCAGCTCGCCGGCGCGTTCAACAACATGTTCGATGCCGGCGCCGCCGGTAGGCTCGACGACCTGCAGGCCGGCTCGTCCGCGGGCGAGGAGCAGCATGGGCCGACGAAGGTGCTCGACGCCGATTCGATGAACGAGCTGCGCCGGCTTGCCCTTGGCTCGGAGCCGGTCGGCCGCGATGCGCTCGACTCGCTGCGCCGGGATCTCGGCGGCGTCTCCGAGGAGCCAGCAGGCTCGTGGAGCGATCGGGGCCGGGATCCCGAGCCGTCGCCGTCGTCTGGGGGCGCCGACGATGGTCCTGCCGAAGCCGTGTGGCACGCCGCCATCGATGATCGCGAGCTCGGGCCGGTCGCGCTCGCCGAGCTCGGGCGCCACATCGAGTCCGGCCGCCTCGATCGCGAGACTCTGGTCTGGAAGGCCGGCATGGACGACTGGTTGCCCGCCGGCGACGTCCCCGCCGTCCGCGTGTTGTTCGACAAGGTGCCCACGCCGAAGATCGCTCCCGCCGAGTTCACCGGCGCAAAGGCTCCCCGGAAGCCCCACAGCTTTGACATCGGTGCGCCCATCGACGACCTGCCGTCCGGTTCGCCCTTCGACAACGCGCCACCCTTCGCCGCCGAGGAGAGCGACCCGGCGTGGCGCCCGCACGGGCTCACCGACGTCTACCAGGCCGCCAATCTCGCCGAGGTGGCCGGCAGCGGTGGTCCGGTGGGCGGACTCATCGGCGGCAGCGCCGGCCTCGCTGCCCGCCCGTCCACGACGACCGCGCCCGCCGAGCCAGAGTGGCGGCCGACGGCGTCGTCGGCGCTCGCGAGCCTCGTCAATGACGAGATGGACCGCATCGCCAAGGGGCCGTCGTTGCCCGCCGACGACGCCGAAGGGCCGCGCCTCGAGAGCGCGCTGTCGCCTTCGTTGCCGTTCTCGGGGCTCGCCGCCGCCGGCGAACTCCACGCGGTTCCGGAGGTGAGCGACCCCAACGGACGCGCGCGCGCGACGACCTTGCCGCCGACGCCGATGGTGCCCACGGCGTCGTTACCGGGGTTTCCGGCGGCCAGCGGGTTCGGGCAGCCGGGCTACCCCGCGCCAGCGTTCGGGCTGGGCTATCCGCCCGCGCAGCCGTTCGCGGCGCCCGGCTTCGGTCCGCAGGGCTTTGCGGGCGGACCATTCGCGCCCCAGCCGGCGCCGGCGCAGCTCTCGCCGCTCCTGTACGTTGGCATGGGCGGTCTCGTGCTGCTGCTGTTGATGCTCGGCGTCGTCGTCTGGCGCGTCGGCAGCGTCGTCGAGAAGGTCGCCGACAAGGCGCAGCCGCAGGTCGTCCCGGTCGGCCCCAACGGTGTCCCGCTGCCCCCGGGTGGGATGCCCGCCGCGATGCCCGCGTCCCCCCCGGCGCCTGTTACGCCCCCCGCGACGCCGCCGACCGTGGTCGATGCCAACGCGGCCG
>VGSZ01000293.1 GCA_016874845.1 Deltaproteobacteria bacterium | reverse complement strand
GTACTCTGCGATACGATAACGGCCGCTTGCCAATGCTATCATCAGGGCCGTGACTCCGTTGTCGTGAGGCACGTCGACCTTAGCCCCTCCCTCAATTAAAGCCTGTAAAATCGCGAGCGAAGACTGCTCATCGTTCTGGGCCGTCGCCGACTTCGCCGTGGTGGCGCCCTCGTGGGACGTGCGTCCGCCACGCCGTCGACGCGTGGCTGGCCGTAGGCGGCGCTGGCGGCGCTCGCGTTCGGCGCGCTGCCTCCCCTCGGCGCCACGATGGGCACCTGGCTGGTCGCCCAGTCGATCCTCGACGAGACCGACGCCCTGATCGCCACGGCGGTCACCGGCGCGTTCGGCGGCATGTGGATCGTGGGCACGTTGATCTTCGGCGTCGATGGCCTCGACAACGCGCTGGGCGGCCCCGCCTTTCCCGTGCTGGCCTTCGCCACCATCGGCGGCACCCTCGCCAACATCGTGACCCCCGCCGTGCTCGTCGCGCTGGACCCGCCGACCGAATAGGCGGGCCGCGCCGCGGCTGCTCGCGCTCTTGTGGCGCCGCAAGGGCTACGCCGCGGTGCCCGCCCTCGTCGTCGTCAACGCCCGCTGGCTGGTGCCGCTGGCCAGCGCCGCCCGCACCGCCGATGGCACCGCCAAGGGAGTGGCGCTGGTGGCCGCCGGCTTCGCGCTGGTGCCGCTGGGCGTGCTGTTGCACCGCCGCCTGCGGCGGCTGGTGGTGGACCACCAGCGCGCCCGCGAGCACGGGCCGCGCGGGAGCGAGGGACGAGAGCCGGCCACGACACGGAGCGCGACCGCGAGCGCCGGCGCAGAGCCGCCCATGGCGCACCCTGCGGGGTAAAAAGTGGGTCATTCACCGCCCCATCGCTCGCCCGCTCCGCCTCGCCCTGTCCTCCGCGGCGCTGTTCGCCGTCGGCGTCGCCGTCGTCGGGCCCGGCTGCACCCCCGCGGTCGACGACGACGACGAGGCCAGCGAAGGTGAGGGCGAGGGCGAGGGCGAGGGCGAGGGCGAGGGCGAGGGCGAGCCGTCGACGGTGACCTACTACCGCGACGTCAAGCCGCTGCTGGAGCAGAAGTGCCTGGCCTGCCACGTCGGCGGCGGCATCGCGCCCTTCGCCCTCGACGACCCCGACGCCGTGCTGGCGATGGCGGGCTTTCTGGCCGGCTCGGTGGAGGCGCGCACGATGCCGCCGTGGATGCCCGGGCCGCGCTCGCCGCCGATGCGCGACGACTTCTCGCTGACCGACGAGCAGATCGGGGTGTTCCGCGCCTTCGCCGACGCCGTCGCCGGCTCGGCGCCCGACGCGCAGCCGCTCGGCGACCCCGCCGATGCGCCGCCGCCGGTGCCTCCCCAGAGCTTTCCGCTCACCGACCCCGACGTCACCGGCACGATGGCCGCGCCCTACGTGCCCACCGGGCTCGACACCGGCGAGGACGAGTTCCGCTGCTTCGTCGTCGACCTCGACGTCGTCGACACCGACGGCGACGGGCTGCGCACGATGATCGGCTACCGCTTCCGCCCCGGCAACGCGCTCGTCGACCACCACGCGATCCTGCGCCTGTACCGCCGCGCCGACCTCGACCAGATCCGCGCCGTCGACGACGCCAGCGAGGGCCCCGGCTGGAGCTGCTTCGCCGGCGACTTCCCCGAGACGGTCACCATCCGCTCCGTCGGCAGCATCGGCAGCTGGACGCCGGGCAACGAGGGCGTCGTGCTGTTCCCCGGCACCGGCGTGCCCGTCGGCATCGACCCCGCGAGCCTGCAGCCCGGCGAAGAGCGCGGCGTCGTCGCGGTGTTCTCGATGCACTACAACGTGCTGAACGTGATCGGCGACGACGGCAACGTCGACCTGGCCGCCGCCGCCGACGAAAGCGCCGTCGAGCTGTACTTCGCCCCCGACGACGACGACGACAGCCTCCTGCGCAGCTTCAACCTGCCCCGCAACATGAACCCCGACCTGCGGCGCTCGCCGATCCCCGCCGACGCCACTGCCCACGTCGTGGCGACGACGGTGCCCCTGGCCGACATGGCGCCCGGCGCGCGCACGCTGATCGAGCGCGCCCGCCTGAGCGAGGTCTTCGCCACCGGCGTCTTCGCCCACGGTCACCGGCTGCTGTCGCGCGTCGAGCTGGTGGCCGACGAAGGCACCGCCGACGAGCTCGTGCTGCTCGACATCCCGGCGTGGGACTACGACTGGCAGGGCCAGTACATCTATGTCGACGCCCACGCCCTCGACGTCGAGGCCCCCATCACGGTGCGCTGCACCTACGACAACAGCCCCGACAACCGCGCGCGCGTCGGGCTCGATCCGCAAAGCGTCGTCGTCACCGCCGGCGAAGGCACCGGCGACGAGATGTGCATCGTCGCGCTGCAGGTCGTCGGACGGGACCCGACGTGACCGCCGCGAGCGCCGCGCGCGGCCTCGCCGCAGCCGCTCTGGCCCGCGTCGTTCTCGCCGGCGGCGTCCTTGGCGCGGCCTGCGGCGGCGACGGCCGCGACGGCGCTGCCGTGGACGAGGACGGCGGCGACATCGCCGACGACGTGGACGACGAGGAAGACGCGCGGGTCGGGGCGGTGGCGGCTTCGATCGCGCCGACGTCGTTCGTCCACACCGACGCCGGCCCGCTGCGGGCGCTCGAGGGCCCGCCCGTCGCCCCCTGCGGGCCCGGGGGCCTGCTGCCCGAAGGCGACGCCCTCGAGGTCCGCACCGCGTGGTGCGACCCCGCCGACGTCTCCGCCCCGCTGCCGGTGGACGTGCCGGCGGACACGCTGGTCGACGTCACGCTCGTGCACAACGCGCTGGTCGCCGACGGCGGGCACGCCCACTTCGCGCTGTTCGTCGGCGACGAGCCGGTGTGGGACCACCAGACCGCGATCCCCGCGCCGGCGACGTTCCTGTCGCCGCGCGTCGTCGTGCAGCAAGCCCACGCCGCCGGCGAGCCCGTCGTGCTCCACGTGCACAACCACGGCAGCAACACGTACAAGCTTGTGGGCCTGCGGCTGTCGTCGCCGTAGCCGCGCCGGACGCCCGACGAGGCCTGCGCACCCGACGAGCCTCGGGGCGCCTCGTCCGTCGCGCTGCCGATTGCCTGCCCCCGGGGCCGCAGTAGCGTCACGCCATGGGCTGGATCCTTCCCCCCGGCGGCGTCGTCGAGCTGACGCACACCATCGCGAAGAACCTGTACGCGCGGCCGCCGGCGCAGCTGACGCCCGCCGAGCAGGACGTCGTCGTCGCGTGGGTGGCGGGTCGCGCGCCGGTCTCCGAGGCCGACGTGCGCGCCGCGCTGCTGCAGCAGTGGCACGGCGGAAACGACGCCCAGGGCCCGGCGCTGGCCCGCCACAACGACGGGCCGCCGCCGCCCTCGTCGACGACGCCGGGCCGCGGCGTCGCCGGCTCGGCGCTGGGCGTGCGCCTGCAGCAGCTCGCTGGCGCCACGACGACGCCGTCGGTCCGCCCCCTCACCCATCCCGCGACCGGTCCGGCGACCAGTCCGGCGACCAGTCAGACGACCACGACGGCGACGGCGGCGACGCCGTGGTCGGCGAAGAAGGAGCTGACGTTGTGGGAGGGCGCGCAGCGGCTGCCCGACCGGGCGACGTTCGACGCGCTGGGCAGGCCGGGCGAGCTGCCGGGCGTCGGCGGCATGCGCGAGGTGAAGTTCGTGATCACCGGCGCGACGACGGGCGACCCGCAGGTCGCGTTCATCAACACCAACGCCTACCCGCTGCACCATGGGTTCGCGAAGGGTGCGCTCGGCGCCACCGACGACCTCGCCGCGTTCAACGCCCGCGCCTACTTCGACCCCGGCCGCGACGTCGTCTGCGGCTCCGTCGTCGCCGTCGAGCGCCCCGGCAAGGACCCCGTCTACGCGCTGCAGTTCCTGCCCACCGACCCGATGACCGCGCCGCTGGTCGCGCTGTCCGCGAAGCTCGTGCGCGAGCGCGCGCCGTTCCTCGCCGGAGACCTCGTCTACCACCCCGTGGGGCAGGCGCAGCTCGACGTCGCCCGCGCCGCCGTCGCCGCCGGCGCGCCCCTGCCCGTGCCGGTGGTGCCGACCAGCGAGCTGCTGGCGGGCGTGACGTTCTCGCCGCTGAACCAGGGCGTCGGCTTCGGCGTGCTGCGCCTCATCGACGGCAGCGACCCGCGGCCGCCGACGGCGAAGGACGTCGTGATCTTCGCGCGCCTGCCCAACGACCTCAGCCACACCGCCGGCGTGATCACGCTCGACCCGCAGACGCCGCTGTCGCACGTGAACCTGAAGGCCAAGCAAAACGGCACGCCCAACGCGTACATCGCCGGCGCCGACCAGCTCGCCGATGTCAAGAAGCTGCTCGGTGCGGTGGTGCGCTTCGAGGTCACCCCGCAGGGCTACTCGCTGCGGGCCGCCACCGCCGACGAGGCCCGCGCCCACCGCGAGAGCCTGCGGCCGACGACGACGACGACGCCCCCCCGCGACCTGTCGGTGCAGGCCCCGGCGCCGCTGTCGCGGGTGACGCTGGCCGACCTGCCCGCCTTCGGCGCCAAGAGCGTCAACGCCGCCGAGCTGACGCGCATCCTGCCGCCCGAAGCGCGGATGGAGGGCGTCGCCGTGCCGTTTGCGTTCTACGACGAGTTCATGCGCGCCACGGGCCTGTACGACGTCGTCACCACGATGCTCGCCGAGCCGCGCTTCGCCACCGATGACACCTGGCGCGAGAGCCGCCTGAAGCGCTTCCGCCGCCAGCTGCGCGACACACCGCTGCCCGCGGCGCTGCAGGCGAAGCTCGACGAGTTGCAGCGCTCGTTCCCGCCGGGCACGGCGCTGCGGCTGCGCAGCAGCACCAACAACGAGGACCTGCCCGGCTTCAACGGCGCCGGCCTGTACTCGTCGCGCACGTGGGACCCGCAGGCCCCGGCGACGGCGCAGAAGGGCAGCTTCGCCGACGTCATGAAGGACGTCTGGTCCAGCCTGTGGAGCTTTCGCGCCGTCGAGGAGCGCACGTTCCACCGCATCGACCACCTGACGACGGCGATGGGCGTGCTGGTGCACCCGTCGTACGACCACGACGGCGCCGCCGGCGTCGCCGTCACCAAGAACATCTACGACCCCCACGCCCCCGGGCACTACGTCAACGTGCAGCCCACCGACGACGCCGTCACCAGCCCCGAGGGCGGCGCCATCCCCGAAGAGCTGCTCCTGCGCCCCGACGCCCGCACCGGCGCCTTCGAGCCACAGACGCTGCGCCACAGCAACCTCGTCGACCCCGCCCGCGCCGACCGCGCGGTGCTGACGCCGTCGCAGCAGCAGGAGCTCGGGCGGGTGCTCGACACGATCCAGCAGCACTTCCAGCGCGCGCTGTCGGCGCAGGCCAACCGCGGCTTCGCGATGGACGTCGAGTTCATCGTCGACGACGACCGCGTCCGCGTGCTGCAGGCGCGGCCCTGGGTCGACTGACCCCGCCGGCAGGCCGCCGGCCCCGCGTTTGCTCCCCCGCCGCGATGGGTGGCACGAAGGAGCCATGCACCGTCGTGCCGGCCTCGGCGTCGTGTGGGTGCTTGGTTCCTTGCTCGGCTCCTTGCTCTGTCCTCTGCTCGGGTCGTCGTCGGGCTGCGCGGCGCCAGCCGACGAGGCTCCCGGGCCGCGGATGGACAGCGCGGTGTTCGCCGACGAGCAGCAGATCGTGACGCCGCTGGTGTGTCCGGGGGCGCGCGGCTGCGCCACCGCCAGCGGGCGGGTCCGGGCGGGCGCCGCGCACCGGGCGATCACGCCGACGTTCGACGCGCCGGTGCCGATGGCGGGCTTCTCGATCGGCCGGGAGGCGACCGGCGTGCATGACGACGTCGAGAGCCGGGTGTTCGTCGTCGAACACGGCGATGTGCGCGTGGGGGTCGTCGCGCTCGACGTGATCGGGTGGTTCCAGCAGGACGCGCTGCGCATCCGTCGGGCGGCGGCCGCCGCGGGGCTCGGGCTCGACCACGTGCTCGTGACGTCGACGCACAACCATGAGTCGAAGGACACGATGGGCATCTGGGGCGTCTCGGTG
>VGSZ01000292.1 GCA_016874845.1 Deltaproteobacteria bacterium | reverse complement strand
TCAGCAGGAACCGCCCCTGGCCGGGGATGTGCTGCGCGCCGTGGGTCTCGACGCGGAAGTAGCGCTCCTTCAGCAGCATCAGGACCGGCGCGACGAGCTTGATGGTCTCGGGGTCGAAGCCGAAGGGATCGACCCCGAACTCGTTCAGGTTGCCGCGCGGAAGCGCATCAATGCGCGCGGTCAACTGCGGGTCGACAAGCCCGGCGAGGACATCCTTCACGCGCGACAGCAGGGCAGCCATGACGCGGCGGTAGCGAAAGTCCTGGCGCGCGGAAACCGGGCCCGACGACGGCAGCGGCGCCACCGCCGATGGGTAAGCAATTTCCCTACATGTGCCGGTCCAACCCGGCCGTCGTCGAAAACTGAGCGAGGCGCGCCACCCGCGCTAAGGTGGCCGGGTCTGTCCGTTCGTCCGGCCGGGTGCTGACCGTCGAGGTGTGTGTTCGATGTCGTCGTCGAAGACGAAGAACGACTGGAACGACGAGAGCACGAGCGAAATCTCGGTCACGCTGCTGCCGTTGTCGACAGAGCAGACCCCTTCGGTGCTGGAGATGGTCCAGGGCCCGGGCGCGCCGCGCAATTACGAGCTGCACCGGCCCGAATACATCGTCGGGCGCTCGGTCGAGTGCGACCTGCCCATCAACTCCACCGACCTGTCACGCCGGCACGTGACGCTGCGCCGCCTGCCGTCGGGGCAGTTCAATCTGGTCGATCTGCAGAGCCGCAACGGCGTCTTCGTCAACGGCGTGAAGGTGCACTCCGCGGTGCTGCACGACGGCGACTCGGTGCAGCTGGGGTCGGTCCTGTTCATCTTTCACGAGGGCCGCGCGAGCTCATGACGTTCATCGTTCAGTTCTGGGGGACGCGGGGCTCGATCCCGACACCCGGTCACCTAACCAAGCGCTACGGCGGCAACACATCCTGCGTCGAGCTCCGCTGCGACGACACATTGTTCATCTGCGACGGCGGCACCGGCCTGCGTGAGCTCGGCGCCGACCTGCTGACGCGCGGCCACAAGACCATCACCGGCCACTTTTTCTACAGCCACACCCACTGGGACCACATCCAAGGGTTCCCGTTCTTCACGCCGGCGTACATCCCGCAGAACACCTTCCACGTGTACGGCACCGCCGAGGGTGACCGCCGCACCTACGAGCTGCTGTCGGGCCAGATGCGCTCCGACTACTTCCCCGTCGACTTCGGCGAGCTGCGCAGCAACATCGTCGCCTCCCACCTCGACGGCGGCACGCGCACCATCGACGGCGTGGCCGTCACCGTGTTCGAGCAGCACCACCCCGGGCGCAGTTGGGCGTACTCGTTCGTCAAGGACGGGCACAAGGTTGTCTACGCCACCGACAACGAGATCGACCTGACGCTCCCCGACCCCGCGCGCGTCGTCGCCGACCCGATCGCGCCGCGCGCGATCCCCGACGCGTTCCGCCGCTTCTGCCACGGCGCCGACCTGCTCATCTCCGACGCGCAGTACTTCGACGACGAGTACACGAAGAAGGTCGGCTGGGGTCACCCGCGCGCCACCACCGTCGTCGACCTCGCGCTGCAGGCCGAGGTCAAGCAGGTGGCGCTGTTCCACCACGACCCGATGCACGGCGACGTCGACGTCGACCGCAAGATCGCCCTGTGCAAGGAGCGCGCGGCACGGACGAACCCGCAGCTGCAGGTCTTCGGCGCCCGCGAGGGGCTGTCGCTGCGCATCGGCTGACGCCGGTGACGGCCTCAGCTCTTCGTCAAAGGGCGCCGACGGGATCGGCGCCGAAGACGCCGACGAGGCGCTCGCCCAGGTGGCGCTCGACATGGTCGGTCCACGACAGCAGGTCGCCGGCGGGCTCGGGGAACGCGAAGGCGACGCGCTGCTGGTGGGCCTTGTCGAGCATCGCCAGCGTCGCGTGGACACGCGCCTCGGCCTGCTCGGCGAGGATCGCCGCCCTGCCCCAGCCGACGAGGAACAGGCGGGGCGCCGGGATGCGACCGAGGGTGGGCATCAGGATCTGCTCGCCCGCTGCGCCGGTGATCACACCGCGCTCGACGAGCCGAGAGACGCGACCGCACAGCCGCCAGTCAATGATCCCGAGCACCCCCGCCAGCGGCCGCACATCGCTGCAGAGGCCGATGACGACGGCGTCGGCGGCCAACGCGTCGACGTGCGCCAGCGTCGGCTCGAGCAAGCGCTCGCCGCCCCGGCGCTCGCTGCGCACCTGCGCGTCCTCGGCCCGCTGCTTCTTCGCCATCAGCCGTTCCGCGACACGCTCATGTCGGAGGGCGCGCGCTCGGACTTGCCATCGGCCGTGCCATCGAACCTGCCATCGGGGCCGCGGCCGGCCGTCGCCAGCCGGCCGAGCTCGCGGGCGAGGCCGTCAAGCACTCCGTTGACGAACGCCGCCGACTGCTCGGCCCCGAAGCGCTTGGCGATCTCGACCGCCTCGTCGATCACGACGGTGGCCGGCGTCTCGGCGTCGGAGGACAGCTCCCAGGCCGCGACGCGCAGGATGTTGCGGTCGACCATCGCCATCCGCGGGATCTTCCAGCGCGGGCTGTGCTTCTGCACGAGCTCGTCGAGACCCTTGCGCTTCTCGGTCACGCCACGGGCCATCGCACTGGCCAGCGTGCGCGCCCGCTCGTCGGGAGCGTCGAAGTTGTCAAAGAAGCGGGCGATGGCGTCGTCGGCGTCGGACACCGACGGGTTCGGCCACGCATCGAGCTGGAACACGATCTGCAGCGCGCACTCGCGAGCCTGACGACGGACACCCATGGTTTCAGCCCAGCCCTTTGAGGACGTTGACGGTCTCGACGACGGCGAGGGCGGCCTCAGCGCCCTTGTTGCCCATCTTGCTCCCAGCGCGCTCGATGGCCTGCTCCAGGCTCTCGACGGTGAGCACGCCATTGCCGATCGGCACGCCCGTCTGCCACGACACCTGGGCGATGCCCTTCTGCACCTCGGCGCTGACGTGGGCGTAGTGGTCGGTGCCGCCGCGGATGACGCAGCCGACGGCGACGACCGCGTGGGGCTTCCTGGTGGCGATCACGCGCTGGGCCACCAGCGGGATCTCCCACGCGCCCGGCACCCACACCACCGTCTGCTGCGCCGGATCGGCGCCATGGCGGGTGAGGCAGTCGAGGGCGCCGGCGACGAGCTGGTCGACGATGAACGAGTTGAACCGGCTGGCGAGGATCACCGTCTGCAGGCCGGTGGCGACGAGGTTGCCCTCGATGATCGTGCTGTTGCTCATGTCGAAAAACCGACCCTTTCGGTGATCTCGATGCCAAAGCCCTTCAGCGCCGTCAGCCGGAAGGGGTTGTTGGTGAGGAGCCGCATGCGGCGGATGCCCAGCGAGCGCAGGATCTGCGCGCCGGTGCCGTAGTGGCGCACCACCGGTGACTGCCCCTGCGGCGCGCGGTCGCGCTCAGGCAGATCCTTGCCCTGCGCCTTGGCATCGACGACGGCCTTCAGCGCGTCGACGAAGCTGATCGGCTCGGGTGACCTCGGCAGATACAGGATGACGCTGCACGGGTCCTGCGCCGCGCGGCGGATCGCGCCCTGCAGCATCAGCCCCCCCTTGTCGAGGATGCCGCCGAAGACGTCGGTGAGCGGGTCGCCCGAGTGCACGCGCACCAGCGGCGCGAGCCCGTGGCCATCCTCGGCGCCGGCCGTGGCGAGGTCGGCGTCGCTGCCCTTCACGAGGGCGAGAGCCTCCTCGGGCGGGCGCCCCACGGCGTGCGCCGTCGAGCGAAACGCGATGGCCCGCATCGGCCCGTGGGGCGTGTCGACGTCGGCCTCCGCCACGCGCTCGACGAGGCTCTCGTGCCGCAGGCGCCAGCCGATGATGTCGGCCACCGAAAGGACGATGAGGCCGTTGCGGTCGGCGAACGTGACCAGCTCGGGCAGCCGCGCCATCGTGCCGTCGTCGTTCAGGATCTCGCAGATCACGCCGGCGGGCTTCAGCCCGGCGAGGCGCGCCAGATCGACGGAGCCCTCGGTCTGGCCGGTGCGCACCAACACGCCGCCGGGCTGCGCGCGCAGCGGAAAGATGTGACCGGGCCGGACCAGATCGCTGGCGCGGGCGTCGTCGGCGATGGCCACGGCGATGGTGTGCGCGCGGTCAGCGGCCGAGATGCCCGTCGTCACGCCCTCGCGCGCCTCGATGGACACCGTGAACGCCGTCGCAAAGCTCGACGTGTTCTTGTCGACCATCGGCGGCAGGTCGAGCCGCTTCAGGCGGTCGTCGGTGAGCGACAGGCAGATGAGCCCGCGGCCCTCCTTCGCCATGAAGTTGATGAGCTGCGGCGTGCACTTCTCGGCGGCGACGACGAGGTCGCCCTCGTTCTCGCGGTCTTCGTCGTCTACGAGCACCACCGCCTTGCCGGCGGCCAGCTCGGCGAGCGCGCGCTCGACGCGCTGTTCGGGCGAGGCGCCGTAGCGGGTGAGCAGCGAGCCGCCGTCGTCGCCGGGAGCGGTCACGAGGGAGGGCCGGGCGTTCATGTTCTGGTCGTGTAGGAGCCGCCGTCGACGTCGTCAACCGCGCGCGCCTGCCCGTCGGCGGTCGTGCCCCGTACGTTCGACGACGTGCGCTGCGGCCGCCGCCCGTGCCGGGCCGAGGTGCCGCCCGCCGTGCCGTTGTCACGCGCTCCGCCTCGCGTCGACTTCGCCCGCGCCCCCGTGGGCCAGTTCCTCGGCGGACGCGGCTGGGTGTCGTTCTGCCTGCGCGACGACCTCTGGGGGTTCGCGGTGCCGAGCCGCCTCGACGACGACGCCACGCGCGCGCTGGTGGCCGCGCTGTCGGTGGAGCTCGGCGACGACGTCGCCCCCCCACGGCTCGCTCGTCGACATGAGCCGTCTGGCCGGCGTCGACCCGGCGGTGTTTCGCACCATCGCGGTGTACGTCGAGCGCCACCACGCGGCGCTGGCGCGTCAGGTGCGGCGGCTCGCCGTGGTTCCGGGTCGCGGGCTCGAGGGCGCCGTCGTCGGAGGACGAAGCGACGACGAAGCCGACGACCCCGCCGATCCCGCCGCCGCCCGTCAACGACAGCCAGCCCTACGTGCCCCGCCGGGCCGGACGCTGGTGGGCCTGCAGGACGTCGACCTGTCGCCGGCCGGCGTGGAGCGGATGCGTGACGTGCTCGGCGGGCGCGGCTTCGTGCTGCAGATCGAGTACTCCGCCGACGTCGCTTGGGCCCCCGAGCTCGTGACGAAGCTGGCCTGGGCCGCCGGGGCGGAGCTGCGCCCGATCCTGCGGGTCGACTACGCCCGCCCCGCGCACACCGCCGATGCCAGCGGCCGATCCGTCCCGGCCGCGACCCTGCCGTGGGATGCCCCCATCGACGGTTGCCTGCGCCGCGACCAGCGGGCGTTCGGCGGGGCCGTCGGCTTGTCGAGCGACGGCAGCGGCCACGCCGATTGCTTCCTGCGCTACCTCGATCGCGCGCTGTCGAGCCCCGGCCACGAGCAGGTGCACGACTTCGTGATCGGCAACGAATTCAACGTGTCGTGCGAGGCGCAGGGCGCGCCGGGCGGCGTGCTCACCGTTGACCAGATCGCATGCGCGTACCGCGCGGCGCGCGCGGGCATGGGTCTGCGGCGAGCTGCTCGGCTACTGGCGCGGGCGCGGCACGCAGTTCGACAACGACCTTGCCACGTCGTTCGCCGAGAGCCTCGCGCTGCACGGCTACCCGCTGACCGAGGAGCAACCCTTCCGCCTGCCCGACGGGAGCCTGCTCGTCGCGCGGTGGTTCGAGCGCGCGCGCCTCGAGCGCCACGAGCCCGAGTGCGGTCCACGCGACGCGAACGGTCTGTGCACCGGCCCGTACTACGTGCAGGGCGGGCTGCTCGGCTGCCGCGCCGCGGGGCTCGTGCCGGGCTCGGTGCCGGGCTGCTGACGACGTCGCGACGGGCGTTGTCGCCCCGCGCTGCGAGAGGCACACGTGCTTGTATGTCCCCCCGTACGTCGCTCGCCGTCTCCATTTTTTGCACCGCGTGGGCCGCCTGCAGCCCCCCTCAGGACCGCGGCACGTCGATCGACGCCGGCGGCGAGGGCGAAGGCGAGGGCGAGGGCGAGGGCGAGG
>VGSZ01000291.1 GCA_016874845.1 Deltaproteobacteria bacterium | reverse complement strand
CGCGAAGAAGGCGGTCGCGAAGAAGGCGGTCGCGAAGAAGACCGCGAAGAAGGCGGTCGCGAAGAAGGCGGTCGCGAAGAAGACCGCGAAGAAGGCGGTCGCGAAGAAGGCGGTCGCGTCGAAGACCACCGCCAAGCAGGCGACGAAGAAGTCGAAGACTGCGAAGGTCGTCGACGACGCCATCGCCCTGCCCGCGAAGCGCCTTCTCGATGAGCCCGTCGCGTTGCCGGGCCGACGGCTGACCGAGGAGGCCATCGCGCTGCCGGGCAAGCGCTTCCGCGCGGCGCCGTCCACCGAAGCCGCGGTGACCCTCGTGCCCGAGGACGACGTCGGCGACGCCTTCGACGAGGCTGTCGGCACCGCGTTCAGCAGCATGTTCTTGCCGGTCAACACCGCGCTCGCGCGTTCGGGTGGTGCGGCGGCGTCCTTCGAGCCGGGCGATCCGTCCGAGGACCTCGCGCAGGCGTGTGCTGCCCTCGCCCTTGAGAAGAAGGCCGAGGACGTCGTCGTGCTGCGCGTCGCCGAGCTGACCAGCTACGCCGACTTCTTCGTGATCGCCCAGGCACCGTCCGACCGGCAGGTACAGGCCATCGCCCGCAACGTCACCGAGGAGCTGAAGCGCCGCGGCAAGGCGCCGATGTCCGTCGACGGGCTGGAGCAGGGCAACTGGGTGATCGTCGACTACGGCTCGGTGGTGCTGCACGTGTTCCTGTCGAGCGCGCGCAGCTACTACGACCTCGACGGCTTCTGGGTCGATGCGCCGCGGATCGCGGTCGATGAGGGGCGTGGCCAGGGTGCCCTCGCGGCGATGGCCTGAAGACGGGCTTGCGCAGTGGCTGATCGGCGCCGCTCGCGCACGGCGCGCGGGAGTGCGTGAAGGGCGCTGACCAGACGTCGCTTTCGCGCGCCCGGTACCCGGACTCCCCGGCGAGCGCGGTGTTGCCGTCGCCGTCGTGAGTGAGCACAAGCCGTCTCGTGCTCGCGCTGCAAGAGTTGGGAAAAAACTACGGCGCACGATCGCTCTTCGCGGGCGTATCGCTGCAGCTGAATCGGGGCTGTCGCTACGGCCTCGTCGGCGCCAATGGCTCGGGCAAGACAACGCTGCTACGCATCCTCGTCGGTGACGAGGAGCCCTCAGACGGCGCCGTCATCGTGCCGAAGGGCACCCAGCTTGGCGTGCTGCGGCAGGACCGCTTCCTCGATCAGGAGCAGTCGATCCTCGACGTCGCGATGCAGGGCGACGACGAGGTTTGGCGCCTGATGCAGCGAAGAGACGCCCTCGTCGCGCTGGGCGATGACGCGGGTGAGCTGGCCAGCGTCGAGGAGCACATCGGCCGGTGCGACGGTTACACGCTGGAGAGTCGGGCCGGCGCCGTGCTGCAGGGTCTCGGCATCCCGGTGAGCGCCCACCGCAACCGACTCGGGACGCTGTCGGGCGGGTACCAGCTGCGCGTGCTGCTCGCCCAGGTGCTGCTCGGGCGGCCCGATGTCCTGCTGCTCGACGAGCCCACGAACCACCTCGACATCCTGTCGATCCGCTGGCTCGAGAAGTACATCGCCGCGTACGAGGGCACCGTCGTCGTGATCAGCCACGACGCGCGCTTCCTCGACCACGTCACGACCCACACTCTCGACATCGACTACGGCGTCGTGACGCTCTACGCGGGCAACTGGTCAAAGGCGATGGCCGCCAAGGAGCTCGCCCGCGCCCAGAAAGAGGCGGCCATCGACAACATCACGGCGCAGATCGAGCACAAGCAGGCCTTCATCGATCGCTTCGGCGCGAAGAACACCAAGGCGACGCAGGCCGCCAGCCGCAAGAAGCAGATCGAGAGGCTGTCCGCCGAGCTCGATGACCTGCCGCCGTCGTCGCGGCGCGCGCCGCTCTTCCGCTTCGTCGTCGCGCGGCCGTCGGGCAAGGAGGTGCTCGAGCTGAAGAAGCTCGGCATGAGCTACGGCGATAAGCGGGTGCTCCATGAGCTGTCGCTGTCCGTCGCCCGCGGCGAGCGGGTCGCGGTGATCGGCGAAAACGGCCTTGGCAAATCGACGTTGCTCAAGCTCGTCGCCGGGCGGCTTTCGCCCACCGAGGGCAGCCTGCGCCTCGGCCACGAGGTGCAGCCCGGCTTCTTCGCGCAGGATCACAAGGAGATCCTCGACGACGAGCGCGACACGCCGCTGTCGTGGCTGGACAGGAAGACCGGCGACAAGGGCATCGCGTTTACGCGCGGACAGCTCGGCCGCGTGCTTTTCTCGGGCGACGACGTGAAGAAGGCGGTGGTTGCGCTGTCCGGTGGCGAGGCGGCGCGCCTGGTGTTCTGCGGACTGGCGGTGGATCAGCCGAACCTGCTGCTGCTCGACGAGCCGACCAACCATCTCGACATCGAGGCCATCGACGCGCTCATCGCGGCCCTGCTCGCCTACGACGGCACCTTGATCTTCGTGTCCCACGACCGCTACTTCGTCGACGCGCTGGCGACGCGGGTGATCGAGCTGCGCCGGGACGGCGTCACCGACTTCCGTGGCACGTTCGCCGAGTACCTCGCAGCCCAGCACGACGACCACCTCGACGGTGCCGCCGTCGCCGCCCGCGCCCGGCAGGATCGCCTCGCCGAGCAGAGCGACGCCGGCACGACGGCGGCGCAAGTCGTGGAGGAGCAGAAGAAGAAGAAGAACCGACAGAAGGAGCTCGAGAAGCGCCGCGATCAGCTGCTCGCCGACATCGACCGCCGCGAGACCGAGAAGCGGGCGCTCGAGACGCGCTGGACGGAGGACGGCTTCTTCGAACGCACCAGCGCCGACGAGGTCCGCCGCCAGCAGGCCGCCGTCGACGCCCTCGCCCAGACCATCGGCGAGCTCGTCGCCCGCTGGGAAGAGGTCGAGCTCGAGCTGGCCGACTGACGGGCTCGTCGTCGACGCCGCGTCGACGTCCTTGGCTCGTGCGCCGGTGGCGATCCCTCTGGGAGCTGAAGAACGCCTTGCGTTCTTCAGCTCCCCGCCAGATGTTTCTCGCTCTCGTCGAGGACGAGAGCGAATTGGCTCCAGCAGGCTGCCGAAGAAGCCCGCTGTGGGCTTTTTTCAGCAGCCTGCTAGACCCTCGAAGATGTTCTGCCCGTCCTGCGGCGCGAAGAACCCGGCCGGCGTCGAGGTCTGCGTCGACTGTCGTCGCGCCCTGCCCGCGCACGCCGCCTCGGCGACGCCGGCGCCAGCACCGGCCGAACCCCCGAGCATCCTGCGCCGCAGCCGCCCCCTCGCTCCGCCGCCCTCGCTGGCCGCGGTGCCCCGGGTGCCGGCGACGAACACCGCCCCGGCCCCCACCGTCTCGGCGCCGGCCAATCATGCTGTGCCCGCCGCGCCCGCCGCGCCCGCCGCGCCCGCCCGCCCGGCCGTGGCTCCAGCGAGCGTGCCGGCGCCGGTGTCGACCCTCCCCGCTCCCCGCGCGCTCTCGTCGCTCCCGCGGGCCATGCCGCCGCTGGCTGGCCGACAGGCATCGGCCGCCGAAGTCTCCGAGCCACTGCCCCCGGCGCCGCGTGCGACGCCGACCCCGCTGGCCGCCGCACCCCGCGTCGATGATCCGGCCGACGAAGCGACGCCGGTGGCTCGGCCCCGCCCGCGCACGCCGATGCCCGCCGGGCCGCGCCCCCCGTCGTCGACAGTTGCGGGCGCCGGCGCTGCGCTGGCCGCCTTCGCAGCGCCCCACCCGTCGACGACCAGCCCGACAGGCCGCCGCGTGCTCACCGTCGCCACGGGGCCCCGGCAGTGGGCCGCCGCAGCCATCGACGC
The DNA here is from genome assembly GCA_016874845.1 of Deltaproteobacteria bacterium. Classification (GTDB taxonomy): domain Bacteria; phylum Myxococcota; class UBA727; order UBA727; family VGSZ01; genus VGSZ01. The sequence continues at coordinate 2,302 of VGSZ01000291.1, read as the reverse complement.
GTGCCTGCTCGTGGGCGTCGAGCTTGCGGCGGTGCGCGCCCTGCTCGCGCTGCTCGACGTGCGCCCGACGTTCCAGGCGCTGACCGACGTCGCTCATACCAGCCCGGCGCGGCTCGTGCCCGTGCTGGTCCTCGCCGTCGTCGCCGTGCTCGCCGGCCACCTCGCGTCGCTCGCGCTCGCGGCGAGCCCCGGACAGCGGCTGGTCGGCCTGCGCCTCGTCGACGGTGACGGCGGGCGCCCGTCACGGGGCCGGCTCGCCGTGCGCGCCACCGTGGGGGCGGTCGGCACGCTGCTCTTCCTCGCCGGGCCGGCGTTCGCGCTGTTCCTCGACCAGCGCCGGCGCGGGCCCGGTGACATCGTCGCCGGCACCGTCGCCGTCCGGCGCTGACCGCGCGCGCGGCGCCGAAGCCGAAGGAGTCGCAGACCAGTGAGAGACCTGCGCGCGCGCCACGTCCAGCTGCCGACGCTCGGCGTCGTCGTCTACGAGGCCAGGGATCCGGGCCGCGCCGTCGACGACGCCATCGCGCGGCGTGCCGCCGCCCCCTACGGCGCCGTCCTGTGGGACGCCGCCGTCGACGTCGCGCGGGCCCTCGCGACGCGCGATCTGCGCGGCCGCGCCGTGCTCGAGCTCGGCTGCGGCTGCGGACTGTGCGGCGTCGTCGCCGCGCTGCGCGGCGCCACGGTGTTGTGCACCGACGTCGACGATGAGGTCTTTCCCGCCGTCGCCCGCGCCGCCGCGGAGGCCGGCGTCGGGCCGCAGGTGCGCACCGCGCGCTTCGACCTGGCCAGCGCCGACCCGCTGCCGCCGGCCGACCTCGTGATCCTCGCCGACGTGCTCTACGAGCCGCTCCTCGCCGCGGCGGCCGCCCGCCGCACGCGCGAGGCCCTCGCCGCCGGCGCCGAGGTCGTCGTCGGCGATCCGGACCGGGCGGGCCGGCGCGACTACCTGAGGCTGCTCGCCGACGAAGGCATCGAGGCGAAGTTCGCCGGCAGCGTGCTCGTGGTCGCCGGCGCAGCGCGAGGATCGGCCTGATGCCTCTGGTCGACCATCGGCCCCCACCGCCGCCGCTGAACATCCACCCGCTGCGCCTCCTGCTCGTCGCACCGCTGGCGGCGGCGCTGTTCATCGTCGGCCTCGCCGTCGTCGCGCGGGCGACGGCCGACGGGGCCCCGGCGCCGCGTCAGGTGCTGGGCGTCGCTGCGATGGAGACCGACGTCAAGAGCGAGGCTGGCCGGCCCGTCACCGTGCCGCCCGCCGGCGACGCCGGTGCCCGCGATCCTGCCCACGATCCTGCCCACGATCCTGCACAAGTTCCCGCCCACGATCCTGCGAACGGCACGGCGCCCTCCGACGCCGAGGCCGGCACGATGGTCGAACCGAACGGCGACGCGCCGAGGGACCGCCCCGGAGCGCTCGTCACGGTGTCGCCCGACGTCGGGCCCGGTGTCGACGCCGGGCCGGCCAGCGCATCCGGCCCGCCGTTCTCGCCGACGGCGGTGGTGTCGGCGGCGGTCGTCGTCGTGCAGGCGTGTGTCGCCGATGCGCTGCGCTGGGACCCTTCGCTCGGCGGGCCCTTCGCCGTCGTCGTCGATCTGGGCCCGCTGTTCGCCGCCGAGGACGGCGCCGCCCCGCCGCGGCTGGAGACGCCCGGCCTGCTGTCGCCCGTGCTCGCCAACTGCCTGCTGCGGCGCGCCGCCGACGTGCAGCTGCCGCCGCTGGGAGACGTCGAGGTGCCCCTGGCCGTGCGGGCGCGCGCGACGCTCGGGGCCGACGGGACGATCGCCTGGTCCGACGCGCTCGTCACGACGGCAGCGCCGCCGCGCGTGAACCCGGACGCGACGACAGAGTAGCCTCGGCCCCATGCGTCCCGAACAGCTCAAAGGAAGCGAAGAACGCCTGTGGTCCCTGATCGCCGAGCGGGCGCGGCCGGGCAGCGACACCGCGGCCGTCGACCAGCGCATCTGGGATCTGTTCGGCGAGGAGTGGGCCATCATGTTCACCGACCTGTCGGGGTTCTCCCGCCAGGTCGAGGCGTTCGGCATCCTGCATTTCCTGCAGATCATCTACGAGCAGAACGCGCTGCTCGACCCGGTCATCGCGCGCCACGACGGCATCCTCGTCAAGCAGGAGGCCGACAGCCTGATGGTCATCTTCCGCCGTGCGACGTCGGCGATGCGCTGCGCGGTGGAGATGCAGCACGTGCTCGAGGGCGTGAACGAGCAGCGCAGCCCGGAGACACAGGTGCTGTTGTGCGTCGGGCTCGGCTTCGGGCGCATCCTGCGCATCGGTGATCACGACGTC
>VGSZ01000290.1 GCA_016874845.1 Deltaproteobacteria bacterium | reverse complement strand
GCCGGCCCAGCCCGTCGCTGCGCCCGTCGCTGCGCCCGTCGCTGCGCCCGTCGCTGCGCCCGTCGCTGCGCCCGTCGCTGCGCCCGTCGCTGCGCCGGCCCAGCCCGTCGCGCGTCGCGCCCCCGTCCAGCGCGCCCCCGACGCCGTCATCGACGCGCCCGCCGCGCTGCCCGCGCGCGACCCGGAGCGCGACGCGCTGCTGGCCTCCATCGTCGCGCTCGGCCCCGTCGCCGCGCACCCGGGCAACAGCTACGAGCAGGCCATCGCCGGCCACACGACCGCCGCCGGCCTGCAGCGCTTCGTCGACGGCGCCCTCGACACCTTCGCCCGTCGTCAAGACGACGCGATGGCCCGCTCAACGTGGACCCGGAACCTGCGCGTCGCGCTCGGCCGCGCCGTAGCCCTCGGCGTGACGCTGTGCTGACCCGACCCGCCGCGGCGCGGCCGCGCCACGCGCGCCGACCTTCGACGGCGTGAGCGCCCGGCCTCGACCCGCTAGGCTCGGCCCCGAGGTGACTGCCATGCCGGTCGGTCTTCGTCCTGCGACCCCACCACGCCCCTCGACCCTCACCGCGCCGCCCGCCCCGTCGTCGCCGGCACCCACGAACGCTCCCGCCGCCGAGGGCGCGGCGCCGACGCCGACGACGCCGACGTCCGCGGTGACGTCCGCCGACGTCCGCGCCGACGTCCGGGCGGCGACCCGCCAGCGGGTCGTCGGCGACGCCGACGCCCTCGCCGTGCGCCAGCGGCTGCTGACCGATGCCGACGGCACCGCGGTGGCCGAGCGGCGGAAGAAGATCCGCCACGTCGTCGACGAGCTCCTGCGCACCCGCGTCGGCGAGGGCCTGTGGACCGCCCCCGACGGCGGGCCATGCCTCGACATCGCCGCGCAGTGGTTGCCGGCGCTGCAGGCCGCCGGGCTGCCCGCCCGCCTTGCCACCGTCGACCCGGCGCGACGACCCGCCGATGGGCCGCCGGTGCGCGCCGGCCATGAAGGGAAGTTCCACGCCTTCGTCGTCGTCGGCGAGCGCGGCCAGGAGCCCATTATCGTCGACGGCAGCTGGCGGCAGTTCGTCGCCGGGGCCGAGGCCCGCGCCGATCTCGAGCCCGTCCTCGTCGGCACCCACGCCGACCTCGTCGCCCGGTTTCGCGCCGAGCAGGCGGCGCTGCAGGTCGAGCGCGTCGAGGACCCGCTGCTTGGTCGACGCGACGCCGCAGCCACCGCCGACCTCGTGTACGGCGCCGGTCGTCACGCGACGCTGCGCGAGCTGCTCGACCCCTGACCGCGCCACACGGTCGACGACTTGCTGGACGGCGCGCTGGAGAACGACCTCGACGAGCTCGCGGTCAGCCGCGCACGCAAAACGAGGCGCAGCAGCGGTCGCGCGGCGCGCGCGACTGGGCTCCCGAGCGCATCAGCACCGTGACGCCGTCGGCGCCGTCGCGGCTCTTCGACCGCACCCGGCCGCCGCCGCTCGGGACCGTCGCGCTGCTCGCCACGGTGGTCTTGAGCACCATCGTGCCGCTGCGCTTGAAGCCGGCGTTGTCGTTGCTCGCGTCACGGCCGAAGCCGACGCCCAGGAGCGCCGTCCCGACAGGTGGCGTCGACGACGCCAGCGACAGCGGCGCCACGCCGGAGACGGGCACGCGCAGGCGCAGCACGGCGAGGTCGGGGACGTTCGGAGCGTTGATGTCGACGAAGCCCGGCGCCATCGCCACGGCGGCGACGCGGTGGCGATGGCGCACCGCCCAGCGTGGAGTCCGCGCCGACGCTGAAGAACAGGTCGTCGGGGCCGGCGCCCTGCACGCAGCGGGCGGCAGTCAACACGGTGTCCGGCGCGATCAACGTCGCGGTGCACAGACCGAAGAACGAGTCGCCCGTTACCTCGAGCAGCCCCACCGCGGGATGGGCGACGGTCTCGTGACCGAAGCGGATCTCCTGCGTGAGCGCGTTGTCGCCTTCGACGTCGATGATCCCGGCGAGGGAGGCGTCGAGGGTGCCGTCGACATCCCCCGCAGGCGAGCGCCGCAGAGAGCACGGCGGTGAGGCCAACGAGGAGGACGACGAGCGATGACGCGACATCGATGAGACCTGCGGGGTGACGACACCCCGGACAACGGTCGACGGCCGGGTGAACGCGGCACCGGCCATCGGCTTCGTGACCGACCGCAACGTCGACGCCCCCCGCAGCCGCCAAGCCGACGCCTGTCGGTCGTGCGGCTCCGGTCAGCAGCGCCGCGAGGCAGCGCTATCGGTCGAACCAGCGGGCCAGCTCGCCGAAGGCGACGGTGCGCACGACGGGGCGCCCGTGGGGACAGTGGGCGCCGAGGTCGATGCGGTCGAGGTCTTCGAGCAGCGCGCGGATCTGGACCGGCGCGAGGGCGTCGCCGGCGCGGACGGCAGCGTGGCAGGCGAGGCGGGCGCAGACGGCGTCGATGCGGTCGTCGAGGGCGTCGGTGCGCGACGTCGCGGCGAGCTCGGCGAGGGCGTCACGCAGCACGAGGGCGGCCTTGCGCCCGTCGAGGCCCGGCGGCAGCGCGCGCACCATCGCCGTCTGGTGCGAGTAGCCCTCGACGTCCAGACCGTGGGCAGCGAGCTCGTTCACGACGTCGGGGGCGTCGAGGGCGGCGCGCTCCAGGGCCGACAGCTCGAGCGTGATCGGCAGCAGCAGCGGCTGCGACGGCGCGGGCTGGCTCGATGACGCGCGGCGGGCCGCGCGCAGCCGCTCGAACACCACCCGCTCGTGGGCGGCGTGCTGGTCGATGACCACCATGCCCGTCGGGCCGTCGAGCACCAGATACGTGCCGCCCACCTGCCCCACCACCCGCAGCGCCGCGAACGACGTCGCGCCGGCCCGCCCCGACGATGACGACAGCGGCAACGATGGCGAAGATTGTGGCGACGATGAGGACGACAGCGGCGGGGACGACCAGCCCGGCTGCGCGGTGGGCGGCTCGGTGGACTGCGTCGACAGCGCGCGGGCGTGAAAGCGGGCGAGGGCCTCCTTCACGCGGGCGCGGGCGGCGTCGGCGAGGTCGTCGTCGATGGAACGCGCCGGGGCGCCGGGCGTCGCCTCCGACGCCGCGGCGACGACGGTGTGGTCGTCGGGCGCCGTGGTGGGCGCCGTGGTGGGCGCCGCGGACCGCGACGACGACGACGACGGCCGGGGCCACAGGGTGCCGCGCGCCGCGCCGCGCGCCGCGCCGTCGCCGATGAGCCACGGCGTGGTGGCGAGGAATTCGGACAGCAGCGCGATGAGGTGCCCGCTGACGCGGCGCGGCTCGACGAAGCGGACCTCAGCCTTGCGCGGATGCACGTTGACGTCCACCAGCTCGGGGTCGAGAGCGAGGTCGAGGGCGACGATGGGCTGGCGACCGACCTCGAGCAGCGTGCGGAACGCGGCGCGCACCGCCTGCACAAGCGCGCGGTCGGCGACGGGGCGGCCGTTCACGCTCAGCTGCACGCCCTGCAGGTCGCGGCGGGTCTCGACGGGGGCGACGACGTGGCCCGACAGCACGAGCAGCTCGGTGGCGCCGATGACCGGATACAGGAGCGGCCGCAGGTGCTCGCCCAGGCAGCGCACAACGCGGTCGATGCGCGCCGGCTGCAGCAGCGCCAAGCGCACCTCGTCCGCCGACGGCGGGGTCGAGGCCGGCGGCGCGACCACGGGCGGCAGGTCGAGCACCGGCTTGCCGTCGACGACGAGGGAGAAGCCGACGTCGGGGCGGCACAGCGCCGTCGCCAGCAGCGCGCTCTCGACGTGGCCGGTCTCGGTGCGGGGGCTCTTCAGGAATTTGCGGCGGGCCGGCACGTTCCAGAACAGGTCGGCGACGTCGACGCGGGTGCCGCGCGGCGCGCCCGCCTCGCCGACGCCGGTGACGCGACCGCCCACGACGTCGACGGAGAAGGCGCGTGGCGCATCGGGGCGCCGGGTGACCAGTCGGACGCGGGCCACCGAGGCGATGGCCGCCAGCGCCTCGCCGCGGAAGCCGAAGGTGTGCAGCGCGCGCAGGTCGTCGACGCGGACGAGCTTCGACGTCGCGTGGCGGCCGAAGCACAGCACGGCGTCCTCGTCGTCCATGCCGCCGCCGTCGTCCGTGACGACCAGCCGCTCGACGCCGCCGCCCTGCACGTGGACGTCGACGCGGGTTGCGCCTGCGTCGAGGCTGTTTTCGACCAGCTCCTTCACGACGCTGGCGGGCCGCTCGACGACCTCGCCGGCCGCGATCTGGTCGGCCACGGCGGCCTCGAGCACACGGATGACACCCACGCCGGAACGGTTACGCGAGAGCCGCCGGCGAAGAAACCCCCGCGTGGTCGGTGACGTCGTCGTGGACCGCGGGGAAAACCGTTTGCAGCGCGGGGAGTTCCGGCTATGGCCGCAGGCAGCTTCGAGGTGCAGGATGGCTGGCAAGGGTTCGTTCGAGTCGACGCTGCTGAAGACGGTGCAGCGCTACCACCACACGACGCTGAACACGTTCGGCGACGGCGAGACACTGGTTGAGGCGATCCACCGGCGGCCCGGCTGCTACGGCCCGAACCCCATCGCCTTCCTGTCGCTCCTGGCGCGGCGCCCGGGGCTGACGCTCGGCGACCTCGACGAGGCGCTGATCAACGATCGGTCGCTGGTGCGGGCGACGGCGTTCCGCGGCTCGATGTTCCTGATGCCCACCGAGGACTACCCGGTCTACTTCCGCGCGCTGCACGACACGCTGTCGATGACCGGCATGTCGCGGCTGCGCAGCGAGGGGATCGACGAGACCGAGATCGCGCGCCTGGTCGACCGCCTGCTCACCGCCGACTTCTCGATCCAAAAGACCGAGAAGCAGCTGCTGCTCATCCTGTACCCCGGCCGCGAGCGCGCCCCGTCCGACGATGTGCTGCGGACGCTGCTGCGCAAGCTCTGCGACATCGGCGTCCTCGTGCGCACCACCAGCAAGGGCTGGAAGGGCAACCAGTTCCAGTACGCGCTGGCGAAGCACTGGCTCGACGGCATCGAACTCGTCGTCGACGGCGTCGAGGCGGCGCGCCTCGAACTCGTGCGGCGCTACCTGCGCGCCTACGGTCCGGCCCGCTTCGAGGACGTCGTGTGGTGGACGGGCTTGCCCCCCGCCGATGTCCGCGCGTCGCTCGAGCAGCTCGGCCGCGAGGTCGTGCGCTTCTTCGTCGACGGCCTCGGCGAAGGGCTGCTGACGCTGCGCGAGGTCGCCGACAACACCCGGAAGGGCGGCGTCGCCGTGCCCGAGCGGATCCTGTTCCTGCCGCTGTGGGACGCCTACGCGCTCGGCTGGCGCGACCGCACCCGCGTCGTGGATCCGCGCTTCGCGCCGTGGGTCTACGACCCGCACGGCAACACCACGTCGCTCATCGTCGAAGAGGGCCGCGCCATCGGCCTGTGGCAGTTCCGCGACGGCGACACCCTCACGCTCGAGTTCCATCTGTTCGAGCCCTACAACAACCGGCTCAACGCCGTGCGCATCGCCGCCGAGGCCCACGCCGGCGAGCTGCTGCGCGTCAGCGGCGCCCGCGAGCTGCGCGTCGTCGAGCGCGCCCTGCCCGCTCCCCTCGCCGAGCGCCCGGCGCAGTCGTTCATGTGGCCGCTCGGCAAGGAGCCGATCTTCCGCCACTCCGACAGCGACTACGAAAACCCCATGGACCGCCGCGAGCGCACTTCCGGTGTGCTGCGCAGCAAGTTCCTCGACGACGAGCGCCTGGTGCGCCCGATGCTCGAGGAGGAGATGCGCCGCGCCCAGCGCGCCGCCGCCCGCGAGAAGGCCAGCACCCTCGACACCTTCAGCGACAAGCGCGACGCCAAGAAGGAGCTTGCCGCCGACGCGAAGCCGGCGCCCGCGCCGACGACGAAGAAGAGCGCGTCGAAGCCGCCGCAGCCCGCGAAGCCCGCCGCGGCCCACAGCGCGTCGAAGCCGCCGCAGCCCGCGAAGCCCGCCGCGGCCCACAGCGCGTCGAAGCCGCCGCAGCCCGCGAAGCCCGCGCCGGCCCCGGCGAAGAAGCCCGCGCCGGCCCCGGCGAAGAAGCCCGCGCCGGCCCCGGCGAAGAAGCCCGCGCCGGCCCCGGCGAAGAAGCCCGCGCCGGCCCCGG
>VGSZ01000289.1 GCA_016874845.1 Deltaproteobacteria bacterium | reverse complement strand
GCGAAGGCGTGTTCGCCGTGCCGCCGCTGGCTGCCACGCTGGTCAGCCTCGACAAGGCGACGTCGGGCCTGCCTTTCAACCTGAGCGTCTGGGTCCCCGAGGCCGCGGGGACCTACCCGACGGTGGTCTTCCTGCCGGGCTTCGGCGTCGGCGTCGAACGCTACGCGGCGATGCTGCAGCACGTCGCCGGGTACGGCGCGGTGGTCGTCGCCGTGCAGCTTGAGTCGGCCGTCTGCTTGTTCTGCGCCGGCGCGTACCCCGGCGAGCCGCGCAAGGCGACGACCGCGGACGAAGCAGCGCTCCTGCCCGCGGTCTTCGACTTCGTGGGCGGCGAATTCCGCGCCGTGGTCGACGATGCCGTCGCCGGTGTCGCTCTCGACGGGCAGGCACCGGTGCTCGCCGGGCATTCGCGGGGCGGCAAGGTCGCCTGGCGCGTCCTGACGGCGACCGCCTCGGCGGCGAGCGGGCTGGCGCTCCTCGATCCGGTGGATGCTCCGCCGCCGGCGCTCGCCGGGATCACCGATCCAAACGCGGTCGTAGGGCCCCTGTCGTTCACCGCTCCTGCCCTGATCCTTGGCACCGGCCTCGGCCCGACGGGGCTGCCGCCCTGCGCCCCCGACGGCGACAACCACGGACGTTTCGCCGACGCGCTCGTCGGTGCAGTCCACGTCGTCGACGCCGCTGCCGGCCACAACGATGTCCTCGACAACCCCGGGTTCGCCTGCCGTGCGGGCAGCAACGCGACCGGCCTCCGCACGACGGCCGCTGGGCTCGTCGTCGCCACCGTGCGCGAGAGCCGCGGCGAGGCCGGCGCACTGCGAGGGGCCGTGGCTGGTGCGCCCGTGGCTCTCTCGGAGCCCTAGGCAGGTTCTGGGCAAGCGGCGCGGGGGGGGGCGACCGTCACCCGTGCTTCGTCGGGCACGCGCAAGGGAGGCCGGGGCGCCGCCCTTGCTCCTGCGCGCCTCGTCGCACGAGGGCAAGGGCGGCCAAGGGGCCGCCTCCGTCCTGCGCGCCTCGTCGCACGAGGGCAAAGGCGGCCAAGAGGTCGCCTCCGTCCTGCGCGCCTCGTCGCGCCAGAGCGAGGCCGGCCGAGGGGCCGCCTTGCTAGTGCACTGCGAACTCTTCGTCCCCGTCACCGACAGGGACGAGCGGCTTCGCGCTCAGGCGCCGATCTGGTCCTTCAGCGCCTTGCTGGCGGTGAAGCCGACGTTCTTCGTCTCGGGGATCGAGATCTTCTCGCTCGGGTTGCGCGGGTTCACGCCCTGGCGCGCACGGCGGGTGCGAATCTCGAAGGTGCCGAAGCCGGGGAAGGTGAACTTCGACTCGGTCTTGATGCTGTCGGTGATCTTGTCGAAGACCGCGTCGAGCAGCTCCGTCGCCGCCTTCTTCGTCATTCCGTCGTTCTTCGCGCAGATGAGGTCCACCAGATCCTGCTTCGTCGTCGCCATGTGTTGCTCTCCTCTTTCGGGCTGTCCGGTCGGCGTGCTACCGCCGACGGGTGATGCGGAAACCGGGCGTGGCTATCTCTTGATCGGGCAGCGGCGTCAAGCACGACCGCTCAGCGGGGCTGGCTCCTCGACGTCGAGCGAGGCGAGTCGCCGCGCCACCGTGGTGTCGCACCTGGGCGTGGCCGTCGACGTCGAAGTCCACCGCGACGATCCACCCAGCGGTGCAGCGGACGCGCGCGTCCGCGAGCGGCTGCGCCTGCGCGTCGCCCGCAGCAGCGGCATCGTCGTTGGCGACGACGTCGCTGTCGACGGCGAGCACGCGCGCCCGCTGCCCCGGCGCACCGCGCTGCTGCGCCGCTCGGCCGGCGGCGGCGTCCACGTCGTCGCCGCCAACCTCGAAGTCGTCGGTATCGTGACCGCCGTCGACCCGCCCGCCCGCGCGGGCCTCGTCGATCGGGCCGCGGTGGCGGCGCTGTCGGCGGGCATCCAGCCCTTCCTCATCGTCAACAAGGTCGACCTCGACGGCGCCGACGAGATCGTCGCTGCGGCTCAGGCGCGCGTCGCCGGCGAGATGCCGGTGTTCGCCGTCAGCGCCGCCGACGGCGCTGGCCTCGACGCTGTCGCCGCGCACCTCGCCGCCCACGGCCGGGGCGCGCTGGTGGGGCCCTCGGGCGTCGGCAAGTCGTCGCTGCTGAACCGGCTGATGCCCGGCCTTGACCTCGCGGTGCGCGCGCTGTCGGCGGCCCACGGCGTCGGGCGCCACACGACGTCGGTGTCGACGCTGCATCGGCTGCCGGGCGGCGGCGAGCTCGTCGACACCCCCGGGGTGCGCGAGTTCGGCCTCGTCGATGTCGCCCGCGTCGATCTCGCGCGGTTCTTCCCCGGGTTCTCGGTGGTGGCCGAACCTTGTCGGTTTCGCGACTGTCTGCACGGCGAGGAACCCGGCTGCGCGATCGTCGCCGCAGTGGATGACGGTCGCGTCGACGCCACCCGCTACGTCGCCTACCGTACGCTGCTCGCCGAGTTGGGCTGAGCCCGACGCCGCCGTCGGGCTCAGCCCAGATGCAGCGCGGCGACGAGCAGCACGCGGCGGCGCGGCCGAGCAGCACCCGGCGTCACGGTCGCGCGAGGCTGGTTCGTTCCTTCGGCGGCGCGCGGCGCTCGGGCAGGCCGAAGAGGTCGCACATCGCGCACCAGCTCCCGGGGCGGTCGCCCATCAGAACGCGCTGCGGCGCGCGACGACAGGTCGCGCAGGCCGACGGTGGCGGCGGCGAGAACACCGCGCGCATCGGCTGGTGAGCGCCGCGGTCGCCGACGAAGCGCCCGTGCGTGCCCACGAGCGCGCCACAGCGGCAGCTGTGGGCGCGCCGCACGGGCGGGTCGATGACGAGGATCGGTGCGGTCAGCCTGCACAGCGGGCAGGGGCGATCGACGAAGACGGAAGAGGGTCGGCCGAGGACGAAGGGCTGCGGTGCGCTCATGGCCCGCGTGTCTGCAGGCCTCGCGCCAGCCGCGTCGCCGCGACCGACCGCCACGCGTCGACGTGGGGCGGGCGAAACCCCCCGGGCCCGGTGCCTCGTGATCCGGACCGTCGGCGGGCGGACCGCCACGGCCACACCCGGCGCCTTCCTCGTCGCGCCGCCGTCGTCGCGTCAGGCGCGAGATCGACGTGGCCCGCTGGTTCGACGACGACGGCGCGCTTGCTGCGCAACCGGCGACACGGTAGCCACGCGCCATGCCGGTCTTTGCTCCCGTCGCCGCCGACGTCTCGTTCCCCGAAGAAGAGCAGCGCGTGCTGAAGCTGTGGCACATCTTCTACGACGGCCCGCCGTTCGCGACGGGCCTGCCGCACTATGGCCACATCGTCGCCAGCACGCTGAAGGACATCGTCCCGCGCTACTGGACAATGCGCGGCTTCCGGGTCGAGCGGCGCTTCGGCTGGGACACCCACGGCCTGCCCATCGAGATGGACGTCGAGAAGAAGCTCGGCCTGGCGGGGCCGTCGTCGATCCGCGCCTACGGCGTCGACAGGTTCAACGAGGAGTGCCGCGCCGGCGTGCTGCGTTACGTCGGTGAGTGGCGCAAGACCATCACCCGCGTCGGCCGCTGGGTCGACTTCGACAACGACTACAAGACCATGGACCTCGCGTTCATGGAGAGCTGCTGGTGGGTCTTCAAGCAGCTGTGGGACACGGGGCTCGTCTACCAGGGCCTGCGCGTGATGCCGTACTCGTGGCGGCTGTCGACGCCGCTGTCGAACTTCGAAGCCGGCCTCGACTACCGCGACGTCGACGACCCGGCGCTCACCGTACGCATGCTGCTCGACGGCACGGACAACGAGCATCTGCTGGTCTGGACGACGACGCCGTGGACGCTGCCGTCGAACCTCGCCGTCGCTGTCGGCCTCGACATCACCTACGTGAAGGCGCGCGCCGAGAAAGACGACGGCCACGTCTACTGGGTTGCGCAAGACCTCGCCGCCGCCGTGCTCGGCAATGGTCACGAGGTGCTCGATACCCAGCCCGGTCGGGCGCTCGTCGGTCGAGGCTATCGGCCGCTGTTTTCGTTCTTCGCCGACCGCAAGAGCCAGCGCGCGTTCCGCGTCATCGAGTCGGCCCATGTGACGACGACGGACGGCACCGGGCTGGTGCACATGGCGCCGGCGTTTGGCGAAGACGACTTCAGCGCCTGCAAGAAGGCCGGCATCGACGTCGTCGACCCCGTCGACGACGAGGGCAACTTCAAGCCCGTGGTCGCGCCTTACGCCGGCCGCAACGTCAAGGACGCCGACCGCGACATCATGCGCGACCTGAAGGCGCAGGGCAGCGTCTTCAAGCAGGCCACGCTCAAACACCCATACCCATACTGTTGGCGGTCAGGCACACCGCTCATCTACAAGACGACGCCGTCCTGGTACGTCAAGAGCGAGTCGCTGCGTGAAAAGATGGTCGAGGCGAACTCCAGTGTGCACTGGGTGCCCGACTTCGTCGGCGAGGCCCGCTTCCACAACTGGCTGAAGGAGGCCCGCGACTGGTCGATCTCGCGGTCGCGCTTCTGGGGTACGCCAATCCCGATGTGGCAGTCCGACGACGGCGACGTCCACTGCGTCGGCTCGGTGGCCGAGCTGCAGGCGCTGACCGGCGCGGCGATCACTGACGTGCACCCGCACCGCATCGACCACCTCACGTTCACGAAGGACGGCAAGACCTATCGCCGCGTCAAGGACGTGTTCGACTGCTGGTTCGAGTCGGGCGCGATGCCCTATGCGCAGATGCACTATCCCTTCGAACACAAGAGCGTCTTCGAGGGCGCGTTTCCGGCGCAGTTCATTGCCGAGGGCCTCGATCAGACCCGCGGGTGGTTTTACACGCTGGTGGTGCTCGGGACGGCGCTCTTCGGGCAGAGCCCGTTCAAAAACGTCGTCGTCAACGGGCTCGTGCTGGCCAAGGGCCACTACAAGAACAAAGACGAGTACGTGCCCCACGAGTTCGTCCAGGAGCGCGGCGGCAAGGCCATCGACAAGCGCGACGGCGCCGAGCTGCGGGTCGTCACGGAGAAGATGTCGAAGTCGAAGAAGAACTACACGGCGCCCGAGTCCGTGATCGACACCTTCGGCGCCGACGCGCTGCGCGCCTACCTGATCAACTCGCCGGTGGTGCGCGCCGAACCGCTGCGCTTCGAGGACGAGGGGGTGCGCGAGGTCGTGCGCACGGTGCTGCTGCCGTTGCACAACGCGCTGTCGTTCTTCGTTAGCTACGCCAACGTCGACGGCTGGGACCCGGCCGTCGAGCTGCCGACGGCGCCGCCGCTCGCCGAGCGGCCCGAGCTCGACCGGTGGCTCGCGTCGGTGCTGCAGAGCCTCGTCGGCGAGATCAACACGCAGATGGAGGGCTACTACCTGTACAAGGTCGTGCCGCCGATGCTCGGCTTCATCGACGACCTGACCAACTGGTACATCCGCCGCAGCCGCCGACGCTTCTGGCGCTCCGCCGACACCGACGAGGCGCGTCGCGATAAGGCGTCGGCGTACGCGACGCTGTACGAGGTGCTGACGACCTTCAGCAAGGTGCTGGCGCCGGTGATGCCGTTCTCGGCCGAGAGCATGTACCAGCGCCTGGTGCGCGAGCCCGGGGCGGCGCACCTGCACGGCGGCCACGACTCGGTGCACCTGTGCGACTACCCGCTGGTGGACGCCAGCCGCATCGATCGCGACGTCGAGGCGGCGATGGCGGCGGTGCGCCAGACCGTCGTGCTCGGTCGCGCGCTGCGCGAGAAGCACAAGCTGAAGACGCGCCAGCCGCTGGCGCGGGTCACCGTCGTCACCTCCGACGCGCGCCTGCGCGCGCTGCTGTCGGCGCAACGGTCGCTCGTCGCCGACGAGCTGAACGTCAAGGATGTCGTCGTCGTCAAGGACGACGCGGCGCTGTGCACGCTGTCCTTCAAGGCGAACTTCAAGACGCTTGGCAAGAAGCTCGGGCCGAAGATGAAGGCCGCCGCCGCCGCCATCGAGCAGCTCGACCGCGCGGCGTGGGCGACGCTGGAGTCCGGCGAATCGGTCACCATCGAGGGCGAGGCCATCGTCCGCGAGGACGTCCTCGTCACCCGCACCGCCCACGGCGACGTCGTGCTCGAGACCGCCGGCGATCTGACCGTGGCTCTCGACACGCAGCTCACCGAGGCGCTCGTCGACGAAGGCCTCGCCCGCGAGCTGACCAGCCGTCTGCAGCAGGCGCGCAAGGACTCGGGCTGCGCGCTGACCGATCGCGTCGAGGTGACGCTG
>VGSZ01000288.1 GCA_016874845.1 Deltaproteobacteria bacterium | reverse complement strand
GCGCGCGCAGGGTGCGGTTGTTGGGCACGAGCGCTACGGCCGCACCGACGTAGCGCATCCCCTCGGGATACGCGCGTGACGAGAACGCGAGCTCGGCGCGGCCCATGTACGCCTCGGCTTGCTGGGCCGGCGACGCGTTCTTCGACCGCGGGCCGTCGCTCATCTCGGTGAGGATGGCCTTGCCCTCTTCGGCGGTCGCCGACTCGCCGATCAGGAGGTTGCCCTTCAGGGTCAGCGCGCGGGCGTGGTCCGGGTGCTCGGCAAGGACCTTCTCGATGTACTCGAGCGCGAAGGCGCGGCCGCCCGCCCGCGCGAGCAGCGTGGCCTGCATGCCGAGCGCGATCGGCGAGCGGGGGTTCGCCTGCAGCGCCTCGTCGAACTTCTTCATCGCCGCGTCGGCGTTGCCTGCGCCGCGCAGGCCGAGCCCGAGCCACGTGTGGACCTCGCTCAGCTTCGCGCCGGTGAGCGACCGCGCCGGGTCGGCAAGGGGCTGCAGCGCCTTGGCGCCTTCGTCCCACTGGCCCTGCGCGAAGGCGCCGGCCGCGGTGGCGACCGCGACGGACTGCTCGTCACCGCCGGGGGCCAGCGCGAGCGCAGCCTGCAGCTGGGGCAGGAAGGCCGGCAGCTCCTCGGCGACGACGAGGTAGGCGAAGAAGCGCGCCTGCTCGGCCGCCGCCTTCTTGCCGTCGTCGGGGAACGGAACCACGGACTTGCGGGCGTCGACGATCCGCGTGAACTGCTCGGCTCCCTGGCGGTAGGCGACGTAGGTGTCGCGGCGCAGCAGCTCCGCCGGGTCGACGTCGTCAGCAAAGCTCGGCAGCGGCGGCAGGACGTCGGCGACGGCGGCCAGCCCGGAGTTCGTCTCCTCGACGACCGCGTCGAGGAAGAAGTACTTGATGCCGAACCAGCCGTAAGGAGTCGTGAAGTTGAGGACGGCGCCCACGAGGCCGACGACGGCGCACACGCTGGCGGCGCTGACCAGCAGCAGCGCCTTGCGCTTGCCCGAGTCCACCGCGTTTCGACGACGACGCTCGACCTCCTCTTTGGCCTTCTCGGCCTGCAGGAGGTCTCCCGTGCCGACCGCGAGCTCGTCGGGGACCGCTCCCGCGCTGGCCGCACCGGCGACCCTGGGCGCCGGCAGGTCTTCCAGACCGCCGAGGGCCGACGCCATCGCCTTTTGGATGGTCTCCGCGAACGCTGGAAATTGCACCAGCGGCTTCCAGTGGACGCCGTCGCTCGAGCCTTCTTCGCTGCCGAGGAGCTCGCCCTTGGCGAACATCTGCAGCACGGTCTGCGCATCGAACGGTCCGAGCACGCGCCCCGAGCGCTTGCGGATCCGGAACTGCTCCTGCTTCGGCGCCGCATCGGCCTGGCCGGCATCGTCGATGAAGTCGAGCATCTCGCCGGCGAGCTGTGGCTCGGCGGACTGCACGACGACCGAGTTGCCTCCGTGGAGCGTCCGCGGCGCGGCAGGTGCCGCACCGCTGCCAAGGTCACCAAAGATGTCGGCCATCGACGCGGGGGTGCCGCCGCCCGGCGGCGCCGACTGGCGGGATGGCGGCGGGCTGCCGAAGATGTCACCGAACGACGGCCCCGCAGGCGAAGCGCCGAAGTTCGGCACGCCGCTCGAAGCCGGCGGACCGCCGAACGGCGCCCCGGGCAGCGGCACGCCACCAAAGGCGCCCCCAGGCAGCGGCACGGCACCAAAGGCGCCCCCCCCGGGCAGCGGCACTGCGCCAGCAGGCAATGGCACTGCACCAGCAGGCAATGGCACTGCACCAGCAGGCAATGGCACTGCACCAGCAGGCAATGGCACTGCACCAGCAGGCAATGGCACTGCGCGAGCAGGCAATGGCACTGCACCAGCAGGCAATGGCACTGCGCCAGCAGGCAATGGCACTGCGCCAAAGGGTGGGGCGGCACCGCCAAACAGCGACGAGGCAGGGTCTCCGAAGGAGCCTCCCGCTCCGCCGAACGGCGCGCCGAAGTCGCCGGGCAGCGGGACCGGCCCGGCGCCGGTGCCCGGCAGCGGCACGGCTCCGCCCGATCCCGCGCCGCCCAGACCGCCACCAGCCCCGGGGAACGGGACCGTGCCACCCAGCCCGGGCAGCAGCACCGCACCGGCCAGACCACCGCCGGCCCCGGGCAACGGGACCGCGCCTCCCAGCCCACCGCCGGCCCCGGGGAGGGGCGCTGGACCCGCGAATCCGCCACCCGCTGCGAAGGGCGCGGCGCCCGGCAGCGGTACGGCGGCGCCCGGCAGCGGTACGGCGGCGCCCGGCAGCGGTACGGCGGCGCCCGGCAGAGGAACCGCCGACGGGGCAGGGCCAGCGCCCAGCAGCGTCGCCGCTCCGGTGCCGGGCAACGGCACGGCGCTCTCGGGCCGGACGACGAACTGGTAATCGCACCGCGGGCAGTTGAGCGAGACCCCCTGCGGCGGGATGCGCGTCTCGTCGACGTTGTACTGGGCTGAGCAGCTCGGGCAGGAGATCTGCACGTGGGCCTCGACGCGGGGAGTCCCGCACACGGACGTCCCGGGTCCACCCGGGGAGGTCGAAATCGTGTCGTGAGGTACCACGGCGGGCATCCCGCCGGCAAAAAACCGCGGACCCGTCGTCACGGTCGGCCTTGTCGACGGGTCGTGCGTCGGGTCGGCTGTCGCCTTGGCCGGTGACGTCCGCGATGACGGGCGCAGGGACGTCCCGTGTCGCGCTTCGCGCGCGCCATCGTCGCTCTGTCCGTGGCTGCCTATGGCGGCGGGGGAAACCCCGGTCTCGTCGGCGACGCCGAGCACGGAGCCGCCCTTTACGAGGTGCACTGCTCCGCCTGTCGCGGCTTCGAAGGCGCGGGCTCGGGTCGCTACCCGGCCGTCGCCGGCGAGGATGGCGATGAGGCGGTCGCGGTGATCACGCAAGGAGAAGACGACATGCCAGTCTTCAGCGACGTCCTGAGCGAGCAGGAGACCGCCGACGTCGTCGCCTGCCTCGGCTCAGCGGCGCGCGGCGGCGCCGGCGGCGCCGGCGGCGCCGCGCCGGGCGTGTCGCCGACGCCAGCGCCCGATGCGTCGCCGGCCTCCGTTCACCCGAGCTCGCGCGAGCGGGCCGCCGCAGCCCGCGCAGCGTCCAGGAACGCTCCGCGGACCGCGCGCTCCTCGAGCCGCGCCAGGCCCGCGGCGGTCGTCCCCGCCGGCGACGTGACAGTCGCCCGCAGCGCCTGCGGCTCGAGCGCGGGGTCGAGCCGCGCAGCGGCGGCGACGAGCGCGCCCCGCGCCCACGCCAGCGCCTCGGCGCGCGGCAGACCGGCCTCGACGCCAGCGTCGACGAGCGCCTCGACGGCGAGCAGCATGAAGGCCGGGCCTGACGCGCCGATGGCGGTGATCGGATGCAGCCAAGTCTCGTCGTCAACGACGCGGACCTCGCCGACCGCCGCGAAGATGCGCTGCACCCGGGGCAGATCGCGGCCGGCAGAGCAGCGCGCCCCGAGACACAAAGCCGTCGTCGACGAACGCGCCTGCGCGCCGATGTTGGGCATCGCCCTGGCCAGGGCGAAGGCCCCCGGCGAGGCCGACGCCAGAGACGCCAGCGTCGTCCCCGCCGCGCACGATACGACGAGCGCCTCCGGCGCGAGCGCGGAGGCCAGCTCGGCGAGCAACGGAGCGGTCGCCCGTGGCTTGACGGCGAGGACCACGACGTCGGCGCCAGCTACGGCGGCGCGGGGATCGCCCATGACGCGGGAGCGGTCGGCGAAGCGCGCTGCGGTCTCGGGGCGCCGCGCGCACAGCGTCAACGCGACGGGCTCGGCGGTGTCGGGCATTGCCAGCAGGCCCTCCGCGAGCGCGCCACCGAGTCCGCCGATGCCGACGATCGTCACCTTCATGGGGGTCCTCCTTCGCTGTCGGGGCGGGGCGCCGCGCGGGGGCCGAAGATGCGCGTGCCGACCCGCACCAGCGTCGCGCCGGCGGCGATGGCCTCGACGAAGTCGCCGCTCATGCCCATCGACAGCTCCGACAGATCCGGCGCGTAGCCATCGCGCAGCCGACGCACCGCCGCGAAGGCCTCGGGCAGCGCCGCCGGCTCGACGAGCGGCATGGCCATGAAGCCCGTCAGCTGCAGTCCGCCGAGCCCCCGCAACGCGGGCAACACGCCGCGCACCGCTTCGGCCGTGAAGCCATTCTTGGACGCTTCGTCGATGAGGTTGACCTGCAACAGCACCGGCAACGACATCCCCCGACGGCGGGCTTCGTGGTCGAGCGCGTCGGCCTGCGCGACGCTGCCTACACCGTGGACCAGCGCGGCGCCGGCGATGGTCCGGGCGTTGCCGCGCTGCACACGGCCGACGAAGTGCCAGACGATGCCGTCGAGGTCGGCAAGCGCGGCCTGCTTCGCCCGCAGCTCTTGAGCGTAGTTCTCTCCGAAGTCGCGCTGGCCGGCTGTCCAGGCGGCGCGGATCGAATCGACCGGCTGCCCCTTGCTGACGGCCACGAGGCGCACCGTCGACGGAGCACGCCCCGCCGCGACGCAGGCGGCGCAGATGGCCTCACGTACCGAGGCGAGACGACCGGCGACGTCGTCGCTCACGGCGCGCGCCCCACGGCGGCGATGGCGGCGAGCACCTCGGCCACCGGCAGGCCGATCACGCTGGTCAGCGACCCCTGCACCCGATCGACGAGCACCGACGCGGCTCCCTGGATGCCGTAGGCCCCCGCTTTGTCGCGGTGCTCGCCGGTGGCGAGGTACGCCCAGATGTCGCGGTCGTCGAGCATGCGGAACGTCACCGTCGTCGCCACGACGCCGCTGATCACGCGCCCGCCGCGCTTCACGCAGAAGCCGGTGAAGACGTGGTGATCGCGCCCGGACAGCGCGCGCAGCATCCGCGCGGCGTCCTCATCATCGACGGGCTTGTTGAGCACCATCGCCCCCAGGGCGACGGTCGTGTCGGCAGCCACGACGACAGCCCCATCGTCGACTCCCACCGCGGCGGCCTTTCGCGCGGCGAGGCGGCGAACCAGCGCCTCCGGCGGCTCGCCCGGCAGGGGCGCCTCATCGACGGCGGCAACGACCACCTCGTGCTGCAGGCCGGCGGCGCGCAGCAAGGCGGAACGACGAGGAGAGGCCGAAGCGAGGACGATGCGCACCGCCGGTGGTTATCGCTTCGCACCAGGGCCCGGCGCAAGCGCGCGGACGCGGCAGCTGGCCTTGCCGTGGCGCTTGCGGCATGCTCGAACACAGCGGTCGGGTTCAGGCACCCACCGGGGGAGCCGGGCCGGCCGGCGGCGCCGCAGGGGAGAGCACGATGACGTCGAGCATTAAGGTAGTGTGGGGTTTGTCGGTCATCGTCTCGGCGGGCGCGGCCGTCGCCGGCGCGGCTCGGCTGGCCGAGGGCGACCCGGCCGGCGCGGCCGACGATGCCGGCGCCAGCTTGGCGGCAGAAAACGCAGTCATCGACAGGGCCGTCGAGGAGACGCCGCTCGAGCGCTACACCGAAGACGCCGCCGAGTTGGTCGTCGCGCTGCGGTCATTGATGCAGCGCGGCCTCGAAGAAGTGAAGGCCGCCCGTGACGAGAAGGACGCCGTCCGCCTGACCTGCGTGAACGAGCCGGTGGCCACCATGAAGGGCGTTCTGCGCGTGGGCGAAGACGCCAACGCCAGCCTACTCGAGGCGCTGTCACTGCAGAACGCCGCTGAGGCCCGCCGCGAGTTCCGCAAGCTGAAGACCTCGCAACGCCGGATGGCGGCGCTGCTGCGGGACGCGCAGTCCTGCGTCGGCGCGCTCAGCAGCGAGTCGACCTCGGCAATCGAGCTGTCCGTCGACGAGTCGTTGGTGGGGTCCGACCCCTACTACGGCAACCCGAACTTCTTCTTCGACCCGCAAAACGCCGTCGCCGAAGGCGAGACGAACAAGCTTGGGCAGAACGACGACCTCACGGTGCGGCCCCCGCCGGCGTCGGGCGTCAGCTGAGTGGCTGCCGAAGCACCGGCTCGCCGACCGCTCGGCTGCCGTGGGTGACGACGGGCACGCGGCGGCGTCGTCCGCCACGGCGAGCAATCGGGCAGGGTCGTCCTGAGAGCCAGACGCCCGTCCGTCAGCAGGAACGCCGGTCAGGGCCACGCGCGCCGCGCGGCCGCCCGCCAGCGCTGGCCGACGCTCTGGCCGACGCTCTGGCCGACGCTCTGGCCGACGCTCTGGCCGACGCTCTGGCCGACGCTCTGGCCGACGCTCTGGCCGACGCTCTG
>VGSZ01000287.1 GCA_016874845.1 Deltaproteobacteria bacterium | reverse complement strand
CCACGCCGACGTCGGGCGCGACGCCGGCGAGCACGTGGGCGCGCAGCCGTAGCGTGGCGCTGCGGGCGACGACGCCGGTGGCGCCCGCGACGGCGAGCGCGTCGTCGTCGGTGAACCCGTCGCCCACCTGTACGACGCGGTCGGCGAGCAGCGCGCTCGGCACCGCCGTGCCCGACAGCGTCGCCGTGTTCCAGTCGCCGACGACGACGAGCGGCAGGTCGGTGGCGACGACGAGCCCCGTGGGGGCAAAGGCCTGCAGGTTGCGGCCGTTCAGCAGCCGCACGACGGTGGGGCGCGGGCCGTCGCCGCGGCACAGCGGCGTGACGAAGAGCCCGGCGATCACGTCGCCGGCGCGGGTCTGCGAGCAGAGCGCGTCGGGCACCGCCTGCTGGCCCCCCGCGTCGGCCGCGGGCTGCGCGGCGTCGACGTTGCCGCCCGCGGCCGGCCGCGGGGCGCCGGCGCGGCGCCCCGGCCACGACGACGAGATCCACAGCACGCCGTTCCACGCGCCGTCGGTGCCGAGCTCGTGCGCGGCGTTGCTGGTCACCGCCCGACCAAGCGCGGCGACGTCGATGTTGATCGGCAGCTCGACGCGCCCCGTGGTGCCGTCGACGATGAGCAGCCGGGCGCCGGCGACGAGGTCGGCGTCGCTGGCGGCTGTGCGCACGCCGCTCGACGACGGCGCCGCCGGCACGTGTCGGTCGCCGTCGCGCGTCGTCGCGCCGTAGAAGACGACGCCGTCACGGCCGGCGTCGATGCCGCCGCTGCCGGTGCTCTCGTAGCGCGAGTAGAGGTGCGCGGGCGGCTCGCCGAAGGCGGCGCGCCCGACGTTGATCGCGCCGTGCAAAAGCGCCTCTTCGTCGCCGGCGGTCTGCAAGTCGCCGGGGTGATCGGACCACAGGACGCGGCCGGGCCACGCTGTCGAGGGCGACGTCGGGCGCGCGAACCACGTCCCGTCCACGATCCGCACGCCGGCCTGCGCCGCCACCCGCGCCCGCCGCGCCGTCGACGACTCGCCGGGCTGCGGCGGCGCGAGCACCTGCTGCAGCGACGAAAACGGCCCCCGCACCGCGCGCACGCCGTGGCGCGCGTCGAGCAGGCGTCGCCCGTGCGCCGCCGGCCAGTCCGCGGCGCTCGCCGCCACGGCGACGCCGCCGACGGTGGCGGAGTCGCCGCTGCAGCCGGCCGTGCCGCCGCTCGTCAGCCGCGCGACGTCGGCGGCGCCGAGGCAGACGTCGCCGTCGCCGTGCACCACCCCCGACAGCGCCAACGACGGCAGCCGCGCCGGCAGCCGTGACAGCCCCTGCAGCGCAAACGGCGACGTCGACAACGCCTGCACCACGGTCCTCGTCGTCGCCCGCGCGTCCTTGTTGGCGTCGCGCACCGTGAACGACAGCAGCACGGCGCTGCTTGTCACCGGCGTCGTCGGGAAGAAGCCCGCGCCGCGCGGCGACGCGCCCGCCGCCACGCCGAGACGGACGAGCCGCACCTCGTCCGCCGCGAGGCTGGCCGGCAGCCAGCCCGAGAAGCAGCCGCGCTCGACGACGGCGGGCGTCGCCGGCGCCACGGCCAGCTGGGCGAGCGACGTCGCCGCCGCCGGGACGCAGGAGTTGCCGCCCTCGACGCGGACGAGGTCCCAGGCGGTCCCGTGGTGGCCGGGGCTCGCCATCACGGTGGCGCCGGCGGCGACGGCCTCGGCCAGCGCCAGCTCGACGGCGGCGGCGAGCCCGCGTCCGGCGGCCTCGGCGCGGGCCTGCGCGGCGAGGGTACGCGCGTTGTCGATGCTGCCGCGCACTGCGAGGGCGAACGCGGTGATGGCCACGCTCAGGAGCCCGAGCACGAGCACCACCAGCGGCAGGGCGTGGCCGCGCCTCATCGGGGCACCGCGCCGAGGGGGACGCGCACGACGACCGGCTCGAGCAGCCGCCCGCCCGCCGATGACGACACCGTGCCCGACGGCAGCGTCACCGACCGCGCCGGCGCCCGGACGGCGGGGCGCGCGAGCACCGCGGCCACCTCGACGCCGGCGCGGCGGGCCACGGGCACCGCGGCCGGCGCGCCCCAGACGTCGGCGAAGCCGTCGCCGTCGGTGTCTTCGCCGAAGCGGACCTGAAACGCCGCCAGCTGGGCGATGGCGACGTCGTCGTCGGGCAGGGGCACGAGGGCCACGCCCGCGGCCGAGACCTGCGCGCGCCGGGGCGGCTCGCCGTTCCACGAGGCGCGCAGCACGCTGTCGGCGAGGGCCGGCTTGAACGTGTGCCAGCGCACCGGCAGGGCGGCGCCGTCGACGAAGGCCGCGCTGGGCGGGTCGGTGCCGGGGAAGGTGGTGGCGGCGACGGCGTAGATACACTCGTTGTCGTCGGGTTCGAAGACCAGCGACGACGCGCGCACCACGGCGACGCGGTCGACGTTGACCAGCGCGAGGTAGGGTGCGGCCGAGGGCGAGGGGCACGACGCGCTCAGCGACGACACCACCAGCGTGCTGGTCGACGACGCGCGCACCGACATCGGCCACTGCGCCGTCGAGAACGTCGCGATCACGGACGTCGTGCCGAGCGCGCGGGGGCAGGAGGGGTTGAAGCGCGGGTCGCTGTCGTCGGCGCACGTCGACAGCGGCAGCGCGGCATCGAGCGGCACGGCGGGGGGAATGACGTCGAGGACGTGCAGCGCGCCGGCGGCGTCCACCGCGACGGCGAGCCGCCCGGGCAGGGGCCCGCCGCCGGCGAGGGCGAGCTCGCCGCGCAGCCAGTCGGTGACGAGGGCGCCGCGGCTGCGCAGATCGGCGTGGGAGCGCCACGCCGTGATCGGACCGACCAGCGACGAGAACAGCCCGACGGCGATGCCGCCGACGACGGCCGCCAGCGCCAGCGTTGTCATCACCTCGATGAGCGTGAAGGCGCGCGCCGGCCTGGCCGAGGGCTCGGCCGCCGCCCAGGCCGCCGGCGGGGCGCTGGCGCGGGGTCGCGTCGACCGCTCGGCGGCGACGCCCTTCGCGCCGACGCCCATCGCGGACGTACCCTCTGCGGACGCGCCCTTGGCGGACTTGCCCTCTGCGGACGTGTCTTCAGCGGACACAGGACTCCAGCGTGAACGGCGCGGCCCCGGTGGCTCCGTCGACCACGACGATGCGCAGGCCGCGCACGCCAGGGCGGGGCTGGTTGGCGACGACGGTCCACGACACGGTGACGGGGCCGCGCGCGTCCGGCTCGCCGCTGTCGTCGACTGACCGCGTGCGCGTGGCGCCGCCGGGAACGACGGAGCACGCGACCTCGCCGGCGCCGCACGCGGGGGAGAACGCCGGCGCGCCCGGGGGCGCGGCCACGGCCCGCTCGAGCCACACACGCGCGACGTGGGCGCGCACGGCGAGGCGCTCGGCGCGCTCGGCGGCGGCCTGCAGCGACGACAGCGCCTGGGTGAGGCCGGTCAGGCCAATGATCAGGATCGCGGAGGCGCCCATCACCTCGATGAGGCTGAACGCGCGCGTCGCGGGCGCGGGCGTGGTCGACGGCTCCTTCGTCGTCGCCATCGTTGGCGTCGCCGACGTGGCGGCTTGGTCAGGGAGCCGGCGCGCCATGCACGCTCCGGTCGGCGAGATTGTCGACGAAGGGCAGGGCGAAGTCGCCGTTGGCCCCGAGGATGACACCGGTGGCGGGGTCGACGAGGATGCGCGTCGAGAACGCCCCGAGCCGCATCGCGAAGCCCGTCCAGCTCGGCGGCGTCAACGTCGAGCCATCGAAGCCGGTGATGTGCCCATCGGGAAAGACGCAGACGCCGTCGGCCGAGCCGTCGGGGGCGGCGAAGACGTCGTTGCCGTAGGACAGCACCGTGAAGCGCGCCTGGACCGCCGGCGTAGCGGGCGCGCACGACGAGACCTGCTCGACGATCAGCGCCGGGCTGGTCACCCCGAGCGGCGCCGACCGCGCGCAGACCGGCGCCGGACACACCCGCAGGATGACGGTGTCGTCGTGGGCGCGCTTGCGCAGGGCCAGCAGGTCGCGGTGGAAGCGCTCGAACGCCGTCGTCGCGCGGCTGCGCCTGATCGGCTCGAGCGCCGCGGCCAAGGCGACGCCGGTGGCGATCACCGAGACCGACACGACCACGACGACCTCGAGCAACGAGAAGGCGCGCCGACGCCGCCGTCGTGCGTGATCGGGCGGGGGCCGGGACGTGCTGCGCGGCGAGGGCACCGCCCGATGCTACTACCACGACCGCGCTCCGCGCCCCGGGGCGGCATCAGATCGCAAAAAGCGCTCGCGCGTTGTGGCGCGTCTGCTGCTCGATGGCCGCGGCGGTGGTGCCGCGCAGCGCGGCGACGGCGGCGACCACGTCGCGCAGGCGCGCCGGCGCGAGCGGCGGCGCGTCGGTCTCGACGACGAGCCGGTCGGCGGGGATGTGCGGCACCGCCGCGCGCAGCCGGCGCGCCTTCTCGTTCAACACCATGACACCTACCGAAATGTACAGGCCGCGCGCCACCGCCGCCCTCATCGTGTCCAACGACGACGAGAACCCGTGCCACACGCCGCGCACCGGGCGCGCCGCCCCGTGGGTCGCCACGTCGTCGTCGAGCGCGGCGAGCATCGCGCCGTCGCGGCGCACGCCGTGCAGCACCACCGGCAGGTCGTGGCGACGCGCCAGCGCCAGCTGCCCGGCGAACGCCCGCCCGTGCAGCGCCGCGTCGCCGATCCCCGGTCGCGCGTCAAAGCCGCACTCGCCGACGGCGACGACGTCAACGCCGCGAACCTGCAGCTGCGCGTCCAGCGATGCCAACGCGCTGTCGATGCCCCCCGTCGAGCGCACCTCCTGCGGGTGCAGGCCGAGCGCCCGCACCACGACCAGACCGCCGGGCAGCGGCCCGCGCAGCGCGGCGGACACGCGCGGGTCGACGCCGACGGAGACGACGTGGGTCAGGCCCTGCGCGACGGCAGCGGCGAGCAGCGCGGGGCCGTCGTCGAGGAGGTCGAGGTGTATGTGCGTATCGATCATCGCGCGCCGCCCCGCGGTCGACCGCTCACGACGCGGCGCCGTCGACGTCGACGGGCGCCCGCAGCGGGCCCAGGCCAGCTTGCGCGTGCGCCGTCTGGCGCACGACGTAGCCCTTGTCGCAGCGGAACAGCAGACCTGCGGCGCCGTCGTCGACGACGCCGGCGACCACGGCCTTCACCAGGTGGCCGTCGGCGGTGATCCGGCCCGTGACGCCGTCGTCAAGGGCGGCGACGACGTAGGCGAGGTCGAGGTCGCGGCCGTCGTCGAGCAGCGTGCGCGCGCGCACGGAGACGACGTCGTCGGTGATGGTCAACGACAGGCCGACGTCGACGCGGCCGCGGCTGTTGTCGGCGATCACGACCTCGCAGCCCTGCGCGCTCTTCAGGAACGCCGGCAGGTCGCCGCACGGCGTGTGCCCGACGACCACGCGGCGCACCCCGCGCTCGCGCAGCCAGCGCAGCGACGACGCCGATGGTAGCCGCGGGTTGTTCCACGGGTCGCTGCCGAAGCGGCCGTAGACGACGCTGTGCGGGTTGCGCCCCAGGCCCTTCACCGGCGCCTGGTACAGCACCAGCGGCAGCCACTGCGGCTCGACGTCGTCACCGCCCACGATGACACGGCCGGGCTGCTCGGCGTAGCGCGCCAGCTGCTCGGCGCAGAACGCGTTCAGGCCGTGCACCCAATCGTCGACGTCGCCCACCGGCGGCTGGCCGGGTACGTGCCCGAGGGCCTCGTCGGCGAAGCCGCCGTGGACGAACAGCGTCGCGCCGTGGCGGAAGGCCAGCTGGCAGCGCTGCAGGTAGCGGAAGTGCAGGCCCGACGGCGGCCGCAGGTCCTGCAGGAACGAGTCGACCACGTCGTCGTCTTCGGCGCGATCGCCGTCGGTCACCAGCTCTTCGCGCCGCAGGTCGAAGGCCTGCTGCGCGCCCATCGTGTGCGCGAAGATCCAACGCAGCACGTCGGCCCGGCTCGACGACAACAGCGCCCGCACCTCGGGGGGCGCCTTCTTCGGCAGCGAGCCTTCGAGCTCGCGGACCAAGCGCAGCTTGTTGAGGTCGCGGTTGCCGGCGAGCAGCACCACGCGGTCGGGCTGGCGCTCTTTGACGTCGAGCAGCGCGCGCAGCACCCGCCGCGACGCGGGGCCGCGATCCACCGCGTCGCCGCCCATGACGAAGACGACGTCGGCGGCGACTTCGATGCGGTCGCCGTCGGCGAAGGACAGCCCGGGCGTGCGCTCGACGAAGCTCGACAGCCTCGCCCACGAGCCCTCGACATCCGA
>VGSZ01000286.1 GCA_016874845.1 Deltaproteobacteria bacterium | reverse complement strand
CGACGGGCGGAGCCATGTCGCAGCCCGCCCGGGAGCGGCGTCGCCGGTGTCTTCGCAGGGGGTCAGGGCTGGTTCTACCCAGGGGCGAGGGTTGGTTCAGCGGAAAGTGCCCCTGTTCTCCCCCCCGCGCCACCACCGGCCGCCGCGTCGCCGCGCAGGTCGCCCGCAGCACGTGATGGCCGGTGACGGCGGCGTGGCCGCTCTTCGTGGGCGACGGCCAGACCGGGCCGAGGGCCAGGTGGCGCGCGCGGTCGTCCCGTTCGGCCTGCACGAGCGGCGCAACCGTGTGCGTTGACGTCCCGACGAGCGCCGTCGGTTCAAGGATATGCGGGGCGCGGCCGGCGGCAGCCGGTCGCGGTCACCGACGGGGCCGCCTTCGGCAGCGGCGGCGAAGGCCACGTCGGCGCGGTCGTTGACGACAAGCGACACGTCAGCATCGTGGCATCGGCGCAGCACCGCCTTGGTCAACTGCAGGCTGGCCCGGTCGTCGCGACCGTCTTGGCTGCGCAGCTGCATCCGGGCGGCGCCGCCAGCGACGATGACCTCGACACGACGAGGGAACGCCGGCTCGTCGGACGAAGACGGCGGGGGGACACGATGGCATACAGACCGCGGGCGGGGGACTGCATCGAAGGCACCGGCGACGAAGGAGGCACTGACTCTGCCCGTCCGCGGGCGACGCCACAGCGCCCGTCGACGCCGTCTTCAGCTGCTGGCGCTACTCGGCGGGGCACTGCGCGTGCTCAACCAGGCTGCGCAGTTTATCGACGCTGAGCTCTCTTCCGCAGCCGTCGGGCGTTCCGTGGCCCTTCACGAGCGCCGTCAGCTCGACCATGCTGGGCGCTATGTCGCGGAAGGCGATCGGTTCACGCTGTCGCGAGTCTCTCTGGATCGCCGCGAGCTCGAACCTCGACCGCGCCGGCGACACGCCGGCGACACGACGACGTCACGCGGCGGGTTCAAAAAAAGCGCGCCTCGAGCGGATGTGCCCGCTCGCCGCCCAGAACGGTCGCATCGGCATGGCCGCATCATGAGTTTATTCGACAATCCTCTTGTAACTCACCGGTAGCCGCAGGCATCTCATCGACGGCGCGCTCCTGTGTTCCCAGGCGCGTCCCACTGGCTCAGTCCAGGAGCGTCCATGCATCTTCCCGCCGAGCTCTCCGCTGGCCAGTTCCAGCTCGTATACAACATGTTGTCCCTGGCCATCGCCGCCATGATCGCGTCGTTCGCCTTCTTCGTGATGGCGCGTCAGCAGCTGACGGCGAAGTACCGCCCAGCAATGGTAATGTCTTCGCTGGTCGTGCTCATTGCGGCCTACCACTACTGGAGGATCTTCAACAGCTGGGATGCTGCGTACGCGCTCTCCGCCTCCGGCAGCTATGCGGCATCGGGCAAGCCCTTCAACGACGCCTATCGCTATGTCGACTGGCTCCTGACGGTGCCGCTCCTCGTGGCCGAGCTGGTGGCCGTCCTCGCGCTGCCAAAGGGGCACCGTGGCCCGCTGATGGCGAAGCTCGTGATCGCGTCCGCGCTGATGATCATGCTTGGCTACCCTGGCGAGATCTCGTCCGAGACTGGCCCACGCATCGGCTGGGGCCTCGCGTCGACGGTGCCGTTCCTCTACATCCTGTGGGTGCTCTACAGCGAGCTCGGGAAGGCCGCGGCCGACAACAGCGGCGAGACCAAGGTTCTTCTTCGGAACACGCAGCTTCTCCTGCTCGCTACGTGGGGCTTCTACCCGATTGCGTACCTCCTGCCCGTGCTCGGGATCAGCGGTGCATCTTCGGTGATCGCCGTGCAGATTGGCTACAGCATCAGCGACATCGCCGCGAAGTGCGGCTACGGTGTCATGATCTACGCCATCGCCCGCGCGAAGATGAGCGCCGAGGGGGTCGAAGAGGTCGCTTCGTGAGGGCGCGGAAGGGTGCGATGACGGCCGAGGCCGCTGCACAATACCACGTGTCCGGCCAGGCACTGGCGTTCGTCGGCTGCCTCGGTGTCGCGCACGCCGCGTGGTTCGCGTGGCGCAACGAGCCGTCGTTCATCGAGCCGCCGGCGATGCTGGTGATCTCAGTCGTCTTCCTTGTCATCGCGGCTTGGATGGTGACCGTGAAGCCCGACGTCGAGGTCGCGGAGCATTGAAGGGCTGACAGGCAGACGGAGGCTCGCCCTGGCGAGCGTCCGTCTTGCCCATCACGACGACAGGTGTGCGGGGGTATCCGCCACGAAGGCCCTCAGTGTTCGATGGTCATCTTTCCGGCCCTGGGTGCGTTTTCCCCGGGTCGCAGGCCGCGGTGCAGCGCTACGTGCGCCGCACCGCGGCCTTCATCGTCGCGTGAGGATCGTGGCCGAGCCGGTTCGGAAGCTGGCGCCTACGGTCCGGTGGAGGCGAGCGTCCGCGCCTTCGGCGACGGGCAGCGTCGTCTCGAACGAGCAGGGCGAGTCCCAGCGGCGCTGGGCAGCACGACGGTGGGGGCGGCGCCGTTGTCGTGGAAGATGGCGACGAGGTCGTCGCAATGCTCTCTCTTCGACCACTTCTCGCGAAGGCGTGAGGAAACAACGAAACGGTCGTCGGGCGTTACCGCGACGCAGCCGCGGTCGAAGAGGCGATGCCGGTCGCTCCGCAGCAGAAGAACGTTCACGACCTCATGTTGCCCCCTAGCGGAATAAGGCTGGATGTGGGCCGCCTCAAGCACAGGGAGTGAATGCTCTCGGGTGACGTAGGCCGCCAGCAAAATGGGACCGGGGCCGCCACTCAAAAGGGACCACCCCTGCACATCCGAGCAGGAGGTCCGCATGTCGCTGAACAATGGGGCCGAGACCATGGAGGTCTCGATGCTCGAGCCCGACATCGTCGTCGCCATCCGACGACTGCAAGGCCTCGGACACGGCGTCCGAGGGATCGAACGAATCCTTGGCATCAACCGCAAGACGGTCCGCCGTTGGCTGGGAGGCCCGGTCATCCGTCGTCAACAGCGCCCGTGACCTTCGACGGTTCGTCGTGGTACCCGCGTCGCTTCCGCGCTTCTTCAAGACCATTGAACTCGACGTCGTCGACCTAAGCCCGGAACTTTTTGAGTACCGGTGCGGGCACGGCTCGAAGGTCTTTCTTGGCGCGGGCAGCGCGCTCGACAGGGTTGATCACTGGTCGTCGGCACCGCCGGCTACACCGCCCCCGAGAGCTCGAGGGGGGACGCGCCTACGAGGCTCGCGCCAACCTCTACAGCCTCAGCGTCGTCCTGTACGAGATGGTTGTCGGCGCTCCGCCGTTCGCCGGTGCCAAGGCCCTGGCGCTGGCAACGCGCCAGGGCACCGAGGATCCGCAGTCGCCACGCGTCCGCGAACCCACCGTTCCCGCCGACGTGAACGCTCTCGTCATGTGTCTCGTCGCACGCAACCCGGCACGCCGTCACCGTCGTCGCCCGCTTCGCGAAGATCATCGTCAGCGACCTTCCGGAGCTCTACGCCGGCTGGCGCAAAGTGGCCGATCTTGTCGCGACCGAAGAAGGCGCCCGCCAGCTCGCCGATCTGCGCGCTCGCAGCAGTGCGGCATCCTCGTCGAAGAACGTCTGGTCTGGCGACCCAAGAGTAGGCGCCGAAGCGGGTCCAGCACGGGCGTGTTCCTTCAGGGCTTCGATGGGCATCGCCGCCAACCACCGGGCTTCGTCGACATTGACGCATTGTCGGTCGGCGTCGATCAGAGCTCTTCGGTGAGCACTTGCAGGTCGGGCAGGAGCAGCCGTTCCTCGAAGATGCCATCGTCGTCGCGATCGAGCACGACGACGACATCGCCGCCGGCCACCGACTCGGCGACCACGATCTGCACGCGGGCTCCTTCGGGTGTCGGCGCATCGACGGTGAAGCTGCGCAGGGTGTCCTGAAAATGCTCGGTCACCCGCATGCGCGTCGTCTCCCGAGCCGTGGCACCCTGGACGCGCAGGGTCGGATTGCCGACGACCGGATCGATGAGCAGCCGCGCGATCTCACTGCCGCGCAGGACCGCCTCGACGAAAAGCTGCTCGAGCGACGCGAGCTCCACCGCCAACGACAATACGGCGATGTCCTCGGGCTCGGGAGGCGAGGTAGTGAACGTCACGTCGTCGCCGTTTGCCTTGACGTCGAGAGTATGGACCTCGTCGATGCCGGCGAGGTCGACGCCTTCGACGGTGACGGCGAAGCCATCGCCGAAGTAGCGGGCGTCGATGGGGACCAGGAGGCCGTCTTCGACCGGTGCGTGGGTCGCCGGTCGGATCTCGAGGACAACGCCCGCGGTGGAATGGTGCGGTACCACGACGTGGGAGCTGTCGCGGCAATCGTGACAGGCCGCCGTGAACGACGGATGAACGTGGCCATGTTCGTGTTCGTCGATATGCCGTCCGCCCTGCTCGCCGATGCGGGCGCCGCTTGGATGAACGGCGACGATCTCGGCGCTGGCGCTGCCGAACAGCTGCGCGAGGTCCGCGTCATCGTCAGCATGAAGACCGCAGAACGTGCAGGGGTGGGTGCCCTGCCGCGGCTCGACGGACGCCAGATACAACGGATTTTGGTTGTCGGGATCGCCGGCATAGACGGTGGTCGGATCGTCTGGATTGGCCGAGGCCTGGTACGTCCAGCGGTTGGCTGCAGCGTCGACCACGATCTCGCGTTCGGCGTCGGGGTGGTTGTTGTCGTAGACGCCGATCACGTACTGCTCGGCCCCCGGCCCCGGCGCTACGTACGTCGCGAGGATCGCGTGGCCGCCCGAGAGTGCGCCGGTCTCTTCATCGAGGCGTGCGATGCCGACGCGGTACATCGCGTGGTCCTCCTTGCGGAACTCCTGGTGCAGGAGCTCGACGGCACCGACGGCATCCGTCGGAACGGTCGTCTGCGGCACGACATCGCGCAGGAACTGCGTCGCATACCAGTACGCGATCTCGGCGCCGAGCTGCCGGTTGTTGTCGATGCTCAACCCCTGCGCGTCGTTGCCGCCAAATGGTGTGAGGTCGACCTCGCCGCGGGCGGCGAGACCAGACAGGATGGCGAAACCCTCGCAGCGGCCGCCGCGGATCGTGTCGTTCACGGCCCGCAGGTACTCCTTGGCGATCGGGGTGAGCCGGCACTCATCGCCACCCGGAATGCAGACGGCGTCCTTGCCGAACATCCTTGCCATGTGGTCGGGGGACACCGCCGATCCGTTCGCGATGCCGCCAAAGTTCGCGAACGGAAAGGCATCGGACGAGAAATCGAACGAACTAGACACGCGCTCGGTGGGCAGGTCCGGACCGCCGCCGTCGCACCCGAGGACCATCCCCGCGACGAGTAATCCTGCTGCCGTTCGCTTCGTGCTCGATGGCTGCCCACGGTGCTGCATCCATGCAGTCTACAGGCGGATACAAAGAACAGAGGCACTTTCCGCAGAACCACCCCGCGCCGCCTTCGGGGGGAACCAACCCTGACCCCCTGCCTTCGGGAGGTACCGGCCCTGACCCCCTGCGAAGCCACCGGCGACGCCGCTCCCGGGTGGGCTGCGACATGGCTCCGCCCGTCAAATGTCACGGCATCGACGGGCGACGGTGACCTTGGCTTCAGGGGTCTTTGACCATCTCCGCCGTCGTGGGCGTAGCCTGCGCGTGTACGGCGGGGAGCGGCTCGGCGGGCAGACCGAGCTGGGTGAGGATGGCTTTGAAGACAGTGGGCTCCTCGATGGTGGCGATGACCTTCATCGGCCTGTCGCAGCGCGAGGAGACCATGACAGAGACGGCGAAGGCGCGCTTGAGCAGGGCGGCCCAGTCGAGGCGGTACGCCGACCGCGGCGGTGACGGCTTTGGTGCTGGGGCTGGCACGGTGTCTCCACCGCCGTCGCCGACGCACTCCGCCTTGTCGAGGACAACGGGGACGGACCACCGCGCCCCGAGGTCGTTGCGCGACGATGTCTGCCGCATCGAGAAGCCCTTGTCTCGAAGACAAGGCTCAGGAGCGGTTCCGAACGGTCGAGATCGAGTCTCTTCGAACCCACGCTTGACCTCGGCGAGGTCATCCGTCACCATTTTTTTGCGGGTCGTCCAGGTAGGCGACACGAGGTTGTCGCGCCTTGGTCGAAAGAAGGCTTGCGTCCGAACGTAGCGGATGCGCGCGCGGCTGCGCCCCACTCCCCGGCGGATCGAGCATCGGAGGTGTGAGCAGATGTCACGCAAGACCACGCAACCACTCGCACTGATGTCCCTCCTCAGTCGACCCTCTTCGGCGGGGCTGTGGACTCAAGGGCGTCTCTGGGCCTTGTTCGCAACCGGGTTCTTCAACG
>VGSZ01000285.1 GCA_016874845.1 Deltaproteobacteria bacterium | reverse complement strand
CGCAGCGCGTGACCACAGCGCGTGACCGCAGCGCGTGACCGCAGCGCGTGACCGCAGCGCGTGAGCACAGCGCGTGACCGCAGCGCGTGACCGCAGCGCGTGACCGCAGCGCGTGACCACAGCGCGTGACCACAGCGCGTGACCACAGCGCGTGACCACAGCGCGTGACCACAGCGCGTGACCACAGCGCGTCGTCAGGCTTGCAAGCGGGCCCGCACCGCTGCCACTGCCCCCTCGACGTCGACCAGCGATGTATCGATGGTCAGCTCGGCTTCGGCGTACAGCGGCGCGCGCGCCGCCCACAACGCATCGAGCTCGGCCCGCGCCGCCGAGCGCGCCGCCATCGGTCGCTCGTCGCCCTGGGCGCGCACGCGGTCCCAGTGCTCCTGCGGCGTCGCCTTCAGCCACACCGTCAGCGCGCGCTTTTGCAGCAGCGCCCACGTCGTTGGCGCGGTCACGACCCCGCCGCCGGTGGCGATCACCGCGGGGTCGTCGGCGGCGACGACGTCAGCGAGCACGCGGGCCTCGATCCCGCGCACGTGCGCCGCGCCGTGCAGCTCGAACAGCGCGCCGAGCGACAGGCCCGCCTCGGCCTCGATGAGCCGGTCGGCCTCGACGAAGCCCCACCCGAGCGCGTCGGCCAGACGGCGCCCCACCGTCGATTTGCCGGCACCACGAAGGCCGACCAGCGCCACCGGCCGCGAGCGCGTCGCCGCCGGCTCGGGGCGCAACAGATCGACGACGTCGGCGCCCAGCGCGCGGGCGAGGTCGACCAGCGACGACAACGTGGGGTTCGCCTCGCCGGCCTCGACGAGCGCCAGCAGCCGCAGCGACAAGCCGCTGCGCCGGGCCACCGCGCGCAGCGTCTCGCCCCGCGCATGGCGCAGCGCGCGGGCCCGCGCGGCGAGCACCTCCGAGGCGGGGCGTGCGTCCATGAGCCCGTCTTGCCCGCTCGCGCCGCCGGGGCCAACGCCAGCCGCGCTCTTTTTCGTGGGCACGCGGGGGACCGCCCGGGTGCTTTTCGGCGGCGACGCGACGCGCGACGCTGGCCGCCGTGATCCTCAACCTCGACAACGCCCGCCCCACGTCGCACCACGCGTCGCGCCCCGCCGCCGGCGACGCCCTGCTGCACCCCGCGGTCGTCGCCGCGCTCGCCGTCCTCGTCGTCAACGATCACGTCGGCAAGGACCTCGCCCGGGGCACCGCGTGGGCGACGTTGACCGGCAAGGCGTCCGACGTCGCCGGCGTGCTGTTCCTGCCGGTGCTCGTCGTGGCGGGGCTTGAGCTTGCCGCCGCCGCCCGCGGGCGCTACCGCGGGCCGTCGGCGCGGATGGCCATGATCGTGGCGGCTCTGGTCGCCGTCGCCTTCGCCGCGATGAAGACGCATCCCCTGGCCGGCGACGTCTACCGCTACGCCACCGGCGCCCTGCAGTGGCCGTGGCATGCCGCCGTCGCCGCCGTGCATGGACGCGTGGCGCCGCCGGTGCTGCCGGTGCGCCACGTCGTCGATCCGACCGATCTTGTCGCGCTGCCCGCCGCCGGCTGGGCGATCGCTCAGGCCCGCGCCAGGGCGCGCAGTTGGGCGAGCAGCGGCGCGACGAACGCAGCGAACGACGCGCGATAGGCGGGCGGCACCGCCGCCGCAGCAGGCGTGCTGGCGTCGACGTCGTCGACGCCAGCCGAGCCGCGGCGCACACCGTAGTGCAGGTGCGGTCCCGACGACGCGCCGGTGGACCCGACGAAGCCGAGCGGCTGCTTCTGGCGCACCCGTGCGCCGGGCTTGATGCCATCGGCGAAGCGCGACAGATGCAGGTACGTGGTCGACAGGCCGCCGCCGTGGTCGACGATCACCATGTTGCCTTCGGCCTTGCCGAAGCGCGCCTGCACGACAACGCCGTCACCGGTGCTCCACACCGGCGTGCCGAGGGGCGCGCCGTAGTCGATGCCGTGGGACGGGCGATGGACGGGGCCGCGCGTCGTCGCGTGGTCGAACCGCTCGCCGCTGCGCGAAGGCACCGCCGCGAGGTCGATGGGCACCTTCAGCAGCTGTCGTCGACGCGAGTCGCCGTCCTCGTCGAACACGCCGTCCACCCGCCCATCGGGGCTGGTGAAGGCGAAGCTGCGCAGCGAGCCGCCGCTGCCGCTGTATTCGGCGGCGACCACGCGCCCGTAACCGAGGAAGCGGCGCACGTCGCCGTCGCTGGCGTAGCGCTTCTCGACAAGCACGCGGAACTCGTCGCCGTCCCGCGTCGACCGATAGAAGTCGACGTCCGCAGCGAACACGTCGACGAAGCGGTCCACCAGCGCCGCGTCGCCGCCGGCCGCGAGGATACCCTCGGCCAACGTGGTGCGCACCGTGCCGGCAAGACCCTCGACCACCGTGTCCACCGGGGCGTCGACGACTTCGAGGCTGAAGGTCGGGGCGCGCGCCGGCGCGTTCCTGGTGGTCGTTGCGGGCGCCGCTGCGTCTGCCGCGCCCGTGTCGGCCGCCGCCGGCATCGCCGTGGCCGGCAGGGCACGCGCCACGGTGACTGTGCGCGGCGCGCCGTCCGCAGTGACGGTGTCGAGCACGAGCCGCGCGACGGTGCCACCCTCGCGGCGCAGCGAGAAGGTGAGCTCTTTCGTGATGGGGACGGCGCCGCGCAGCGTACGCAGCACGGCCGAGACCTCGTTGGCCGACACTCCATGACGGGACAGCGCCGTCGACAGCGCTTCGCCGGGCCGCAGGGCGTCGCGGGTGGTGCCAGCGGCGGTGGTGGTCGAAGCCGGCGGTGTCGTCGTGGGCCGGAAAACCGGCGCCGGTGTCCACGGCGCGGCGACGATGACGCGGACCGGAGCATCGGGGCGGGCGTCGTCGTCGTGGGCTCCGGCCGGCGCGAGGCGGGCGTGCAGTGACACGCCGCAGGCGATCACGACGGGGCCGAGCGCCGCGGCGCCGATCACCACGAGCCGATGGCGGACGAGCGGGTCGGCGATCAAACGACGAAGCCGTACGGTCTCCTCGACCACCAGGGCGAGGGGGCTGCTTTGCGGGGGGCGCTGGGGCCGCAGGGAACCGCTCATCGAAACTCCGACTTGCCAAAAGATCGGCGGATCTTGGTGCGAGCAAGTGACCGCTGTCAAAGCGTGGCGGCGGGGCGATCACTGCCGAGTGCGCTGCCGCAGCGATCGCACTTTGGCCTACACCGAGAGCCCAGGCTCGCGCGTCGTCGACGGGCCTTTCGGCGTCGGCGCAAAGCTGGGACGAGCCGCCCATGGCCGGACTCGTTCGCTTCTCCGAGACAATGCGCGGGTTCGTCGACGACGCCCGGGTCGACGAGCCGCACGAGCGGCACGCCGCCCGCGGGCGGCGTCGGCCGGGGCACGAGCTCATCTTCATGCTCACCGTCGTCACCGAGGACGTCGACGCCCTCATCGCCGATCCGCGCCACCGCAGCCCGGTCTTCGGCTGCGTCCTCGCGCCGGTGCTCTCGCCCCGCCCGCTGCGCGTCGAGCAGGGCTCCCTCGACCTGTTCGCCGACGTCGGCGCCCCCGCCGATCCCGCTGGGCCGGGGCGCATCCTGCACATGCGCTACGTGCTCCCGCTCGTCGACGACCACGACGGCTGCCGGTTCCTGCTGCGCGGCATCAAGGAGGTCGTGCGCCGTCGGCCCTGGCCGACGACGCCCGTCGACACGACGACGCTCTTCGTCGACGTCTGGCGCGCTGAGGAGCCCGGTCGGCCGCTGTTGCGCGGTGTCCTCGTCGAGGGGCTCGTGGGCGTCGTGGCCCAGGCGCTCAGCTTTCGTGGCGACCGGCACGGGCTTTGGCGGTACCTGACCAGCTACGTGCGCGCCGTGTGGCGCGTCGCCAGCGGCCCGCAGCGCGCGCCGTTGCGCCCGTCGTGGCAGCGGCTCGCGCGCTTCTCGGAGCAGCCGCACAGCGAGCGCTGACGAGCCGCCGAGCCAGCAGCCGAGGCTCAGCCGTCGTCGGCGATCAGCGCGTCGGCGAGCCCGCGCAGCGACACGCGGGTGGCCGCGTCGGTGCGGCGCTGCCGGGCGCGGAACCGACGGTCGATGGTGACCAGCAGCTGGAGCAGCAGATCGGCGTTGAGGGCCTCGGCGGGCACCGGCGGCCGGCCCGTGAAGTTCAACCCGCACACCGACAAGTCGTCGACGATGGGCAGCGCGCCGCGGCCGTCGGGCTCGCGCGTGCGCAGCGGCAGGCCGTGCGTCCGGCACAACAGCGGCCGCGCGGCGTAGACGCGGCAGCGCCCCCGGCCATCGAGGAAGACGCACGCGTCCTCGCTCGCGCGCACGGCATCGAGCCCGTGGGCGGCGACGTGGGCGGCGATGGCGTGGGCCTCGACGGGCATGACGCTGAGGCCGTCGACGCAGCACGAGGAGCAGCCGGCGCGGCAGGTCACCTGCTCGCCCGCACGCGCGGCGGCGGCAGCCACCGCGGCGTCGACCTTGTCGACGAGAGCGCGGTACTCGGCGAGCTCGTCGTCAGTGGAGTCGGCCTGCTTCATCGCTCGAGGGCCTCGAGCTCGCGATGAAGCGATAAGAGGCGCGCGTAGAACGCGCGGTGGTCGAAGCCCGACACCAGCGCCGGTCCCGCGTCGGCCACCTGCCCGATCTCGTCGGCGTGATCCGCCGGGATGCAGCCAAGGAACTGTCCCCACCGCGCCGACGCGACGGCGACGAGGCCGTCGTTGGGCGTGGGATCCAACGGATTGCCGCCGTCGGTGTTCGACAGGTAGGCGCCGCTGGCGGCGAAGAACGCGTCGACGACGTCGCGGTCGTCGGTGCGGCCCCACAGGCCGTCGTTGCACTCGGGCTGGTCTGTCGACAGCAGGTTCGACACGCCGGCCACCGAGAACAGCCGCAGCCCGAGGGGGTCGGGGTGCGCTGCGTTGAACGCCGATGCCGACGCCGTTCGCAGCGACGCGATCGACGCCGCCAGATCCGGGTCGTACGTCGCCGTGACGTCGGTGTCGGCGAGCCACGCCGCTTCGCTGGGCGGCGTGCCGCCCAGCGCGCCGAGCAGCCAGGCGAACAGCTGGCCGGCGGGGTTCAGCACGCCGTCGGGGGCGATGTCGGCGATGTCGGCCACCGCCGTGCCGCGGTGGGGGGTGCTGATGGTCACCAGCGACGCGACGCGGTCGGCGTAGCCGAGGTCGGTGACCAGCACGCGGCTGTCGAGCCCGCCCTGGCTGTGGGCGATCAGGTGCACCTTGCGCTTGTGCGTGCGGGCCAGCACGTCGTCGACGACGCGGGCGAGCACGGCGGCGCGTCGCTCGCTGCTGTCGTACGGCGGCAGCGCCGGCGCGGTGACGTCGACGCCGGCGGCGCGATAGTCGTCGACGACGCTGTAGAAGTAACCGCCGCCGCCGCCGATGTGCTCCCAGCCCGCGAAGCCATGCACGAGGATCACCGGGTAGGGCGGTCCCATCGGTGCGGGGGCGCCGTCGTCGTCCACGACGCCTTCGCCCACCACGGGCGGCGCGCGCGGCGCTGGCTCCATGCGCGGTCGCCCGTCACCCAACGGCTCGGTGGCAAGGTCGCCGCAGGCCCCCGCGCCGAGGCCAGCCGCGGCGATGACGACGAGGGCCAGGATGACCAGCAGGGCGCGCGGGGCGGGGCGAGGATCACGGCGCATCAGGGACCACCGTGCGCACGGTAGCACCGGTCGCGCGGCGCGATCAGCCATCGGCGCACACGCCCTGCGACTCGCCGGGCCCGCGGTCGCAGCGCTGCGTGCCCGTGCAGAGCGCCAGCCGCCCATCACCGAGCCGACCGCATGCGCTGCCCACCGTCGAGACCGGCGCGCACACGCCGACGAGGTCGACGACGTCGGCCACGCGCAGCTGCAGGTCGCGCGCGCAGGCCAG
Source organism: Deltaproteobacteria bacterium (assembly GCA_016874845.1). Classification (GTDB taxonomy): domain Bacteria; phylum Myxococcota; class UBA727; order UBA727; family VGSZ01; genus VGSZ01. Next base: position 439 of record VGSZ01000285.1, on the reverse strand, counting down.
GGCCGCGTCGCCGCAGGCGGCGTCGTCGACGCACGGGTTCACGCAGAGGGCGCCGCCGTCGGGGAAGAGCGCCGGGTCGGGGAAGGTCGCGCACAGCGAGCCGTGGACGAGGCAGCCGGCGTTCACGTCGTTGCCGCAGCGCTCGAGGTCGGCGGCTTCGGCGCGGCACACCGGCTCGGCGAAGGCGCCGATCACCCGACACTCGCCGCTGCCTCCCGCCGCCAGCGCGCAGGGCTCGTCGCTGCTCGCGCACGCCGCGAAGCAGCCCGGGGGCACGGCATCGCCGAACAGGCTTCTGCACCGCTCACCGTCGCCGCAGCCGAGGGTCCGACAGTCCTCGCCCTCGCCCTCGCCCTCGCCCTCGCCCTCGCCCTCGCCCTCGCCCTCGCCCTCGCCCTCTGCCGGTGGCGGGCTGTCAGCGGGACAGCCGGCGACGCCA
>VGSZ01000284.1 GCA_016874845.1 Deltaproteobacteria bacterium | reverse complement strand
TGTCACCGGCGCGCTGCTCATCGTGTCGAACCCGCCGTATGTGCGGCGGGGCGACCCGGCGCTGGACGCCGACGTCGCGCGCCACGAGCCGGCGCTGGCGCTCTACGGCGAGGGCGACGACGCCCTCGGGCACCACCGGCGCATCGTCGCCGCAGCCCCCGCGGTGCTCGCCAACGACGGCGCGGTCCTGCTCGAGATCGGGGCCGAGCAGGGCGATCGCGCACGGGGGCTCCTGGCGCCGCCGTTTCGCAGCGTCGTCGTGGAGCGCGATCTCGGCGGCCTCGACCGCGTCGTCGTGCTGCGCCACTGACGGCCTCGCGGGCTGCAACGCCGACGGCCACGCTGGCTGCCACGCTGACCGGGCACCCCGGCGCCGCACCGCGACGACGGCGCCCCGTGCGGCCACGGGCTTGCAGTGGTGATCGCCTCGGGGCGATCATGTGCCGTGCCCTTGCCGACTGTGCTCGTTCTCGACCATCCGCTCGCGCGCCCGCGACGCCTGCTGGCGGCGCTGGCGGCCATCGGCGTCGACGCGCGGCTCACCGACACGCCGCTGGCCGCACGCCAGGCCGACGTGCTCGTCGTGCCCGACGGCGAAGACGCCGAAGGCGCGCTGGCCCGCGGCATCCCCGCGGGCACCATCGACGCCATCGCCCATCACGCCGCCCGCGAGCGCCCGCTGCTCGCCGTCGGCTTCGGCCTGTGCTTCCTGCTGTCGGGGCGCACGCACCCGGCGATGCCGCCGGGTGCCGGCGTCTTCCATGCGCCGGTGCAGCACTTCGACACGCGCATGGCCGACGAGGGCGAGCGCCCGTTGATGTCGCCCCACGTCGGCGCCTCGTTCGTCGTCGGGCTCGACCGGCAGCCGGCCCTGTGCGGGCTCGTCCCCCACGGCGCCCCGGGCGTCTGGATGCACTTTCGCCACCGGCTGTGCGCGCCGGCGCGGGTGCCGCAGGCCGACGTCGCCGTCGCCCACCACGGCGTCCCCTTCGCCGCCGCGCTGTGGCGCGGGCCGACGCTGGCCGTCCAGTTCCTGCCCGAGCAGAGCGGGCCGCGCGGCCTCGACGTCCTGCGCGCGTTCTTCGCCCACCCAGCGACGCCGACGGTCTCGACGCCGACGATGCCACCGACGTCGACGCTGGCGTTGTCGGCGCCGCGCACGACGCCGCACGCGTCGCTGCTCGGGGTGGCGACAACGACGAAGGTGTCATGACGCTGGCCCGGCGCCTGTGCGCGCTGCTGGACGTCGACGAGCGCGGTCAGCCGGCGCGGTCGTACAGCCGCGGCGGCCTCGACGCCACCTTCGTCGAGGCCGTGGCGGCGTTCATCGTGCAAGACGGCGCCGACGAGGTCTGGCTGCGGGCCAGTCGCCGCGGCGCGCCGTCGTCAACGCTGGGCGCGGCGTGGACGACGACGGCGCCGGGAGCGCCGCTCGTGCCGGGCAGCAGCGATCTGAAGCTGCTGTTCGAGCCGCTGGCCACCCTCGAGCGGCGGGTGTTCGCCCCGCTGGTGGCCTGGGCGCCTGTCACCACCGCCGCCGACGCGCGCCTGCTGCTGTCGTTCGGCGCCGACCGCGTCGTCGTCGACGTGCACCGGGGACTGCCCGACCCGGTGGGCTTCGTCACCCGCATCGTCGAGGCCACCGGCGCCGACCGCGTGACCTGCGCAGTGCACGTGCGCCGCGTGGTGTCCGACAAGGGCATGGGCTTCGAGCTGGTGACGGCGTCGCACGAGGGCGCCGGCGTCGCGGCCCTGCCGCTGCTCGAGCAGCTGGCGCACGCGGGCGCCGCCGAGATCCTGCTCGTGCCCGTGCGCGGCGCGCCCGAGCAGGAGCGCACGCTGCACGACGGCGAGCTCGTCGAGCACGCCGCGGTGCGCCTGTCGATCCCGCTGCTGTCCCACGCCGACGACGTCGACACCGCCGACCTCGCGACGCCGCTGCTGATGGGCGCCGACGGCGTGGTGACCACGCTGTTCTCTGGCGGGCAGCCGAGCCTCGAAGACGTCCGCCGCGCGCTGCGCGACTACGGCGTGTCGTTGAAGTCCTGAGCGGCGACGCCCGCGCCGCCCGCGACTCCCGCAGCGAGCGCGCGGAGGACCGGCGCCCCGCGCGAGCGGTCGCTAGAAGGCAAAGTCGTCGGTCAGCTCGACCAAATGCATGTTCTTTAAGTTCAGAGCATCCAGCTCACGCTTGGTCTGCTCGTAGAAACCTGGCTTCAAGTGATACACAAAAAGCGGAATCTCGTCGCGGCGATTGATCTTCTTCAGCTCGGCGGCCAACGTCTGGGGCGTATAGTGTCCGACGACGTCGGCCAACGCCTGCATATGATTGGGGAAGCTCAGCTCGACGAACATCCCCCGCAGGTCGGTGACGGCGTTGGCCACCTCCCACAGCTTCGTCGTCGGGCCGGTGTCCGACGAGTACAGGATGCTGCCGGTGCTGCCGCGGATGAGCATGGCCATCGACTCGACGGGGTGGGTCACCGGGACGTAGCGGACCTCGTACTCGCCGTCGGCCAGCGTCGTCGGCGCGACGGCCGCGGACTCGGCGCCGGGCGCGGGGAGGTGGAAGCGCGACAGCGGCTCCCGCACGGCGATGCGCATCACCGGCTTGTCGACGGTGGGGATGCGCGTGAAGTCCGGCCACAGGAAATTGTTGAAGTACGACGAGCGCAGCGTCTCGGCGGTCTCGGGCCCGCAGTGCAGCACGATGGGGCTCTGGCGGCGGCCGATGACCTGGTCGGCCAGCAGCGCGAGGTCTTTGACGTGGTCCATGTGGCTGTGGCTGACGAGCATGTGGTCGATGGCGACCTGCTCATCGATGGTCAGGCTGCGGCACACGGCGCCGGCGTCGATCGTGATCCGCTCGTCGATGAGCAGGCACGTCGTCCGGTGACGCGGCGTCTCTCCCCCGTGGCACCCCAGCACCCGCACTCGCATCCGTCGACGGTGGCAGCACACCCCGCCGACGGTCAAGGGAACAGCCCCGTCGTCCGGCGTGATGGTGACCGACGGGACACGACGTCCACCGTTGCCGGCACCCCGCCGTTGTGGCACGGGGGCCGTTCGGTTTCTGCGGCATCGTCGTCGACGGTGACCGCGGCGGCCGGGACCCTTCGGAGACCCACCCGCTCATGAAGTACGCGCCGCTGCCCTGGGTCCACCTCGCCGACGCCCTGAAGACCTCGCAGCGCCGGCTGCGCATCGTGCTCGAAGAGCCGGCGTTCGCGTCGGAGCGCACCTTCGTCCGCCTGCACGACGGGCCGCGCAGCGAGTCGATCACCGAGACGCGCCCGCTGCTGCAGGGCCAGACGCCGCTGTCGGCGCGCGAGCGCGCCGCCGTCGAGATCCTGCACGAGGCCGGCCCCAGCCACGCCAAGAAGGGCCGCTTCTCGCTGACCAAGGCGCAGGTGGGTCGCCTGCTCGCCTTCGCCGCCGACGTGCCGCTCGAGGTCGAGGGCAAGGGCAGCATCGCCGTCGTGCCGCAGCCGGCGCGCATCACCGGCCGCGTCAAGGAGCTCGCCGGCATCGGCGACGCCCTCGTCTTCGAGGCCTGCAACGTCGAAGGCATCGCCATCGACAAGCCGATGATCCTCGGCGAGCGCGAGGCGTTCCTGCTCGACGAGCAGCTGAAGATGTACCGCGTGTCGCCGCCGCTTTTGCCCGGCGAGGCGCGCACGCTGCTCGAGACCGAGCCGCTGGTGCTCGGCGGCCTGTGCACCGACGAGGGCCGCGCCGGCTTCGAGTCCGTCGTCGGCCTCGGCGCCGACCTCGCCGACCTCGTCGAGGTGGCGAAGACCCCCGACCCCAAGCCGCGCGTGGTGCTGCGGGCGATGCTGACCCGCGCCGACGACGGCCCGGGGTTCCAGCTCCGCGTCCACCTCGTCAGCGAGCTGGCGGCCCTCGGCCCCGACGGCAAGCGCGTCAGCGACGAGGTCGAGGTGTCGGCGCGCGGCTCGGTGCCCCCCGTGCACGCCGTCGAGCTGCCGCCGAAGAAGGGCGAGAAAGAGGGCTCGGTGCTGCTCATCGCCCGGCCCTCCACCGACGAGGAGATCGCGCGGCAGGCCCTGTTCGACCTGGGCCTGCACGCCTCGGGCTCGCACAAGGGCTTCTCGGCGCAGGGCGAGGCCGGCATCGACGTGCTGGTGAAGATCGCGGCGCGGCAGGGCGTTCCCGACGCCGTCTTCGTCGACCCCGACACGCTGCCGCGCATCGTGCGGCTGCCCGCGGTGCCGAAGCTGAAGGTCAGCGCGGTGAAGGGCGACAAGCGCGGCCTGCTCGAGGTGCGGCTCGACATCGGCGACGAGGCGCGCGAGCTGGCGCTCAAGTTCGACGACATCATCAAGGCGGTGCTGGCGGGCCGCCACTCGCTGCTCGTCGACGACGACACCGTGCTCGGGTTTACGCCCGAGGCCGGCGCGGCCCTCGAGCTGATCGCCGACCAGCTCGAGCTGAAGGACGCCGCCGCCACCCGCGAGATCGGCCCCGCCGAGCTGGCGCTGCTGGTGGCCGGCCTGCAGGGCAAGGTCGACATCGAGACCGACGACGCGGCGCTGAAGAAGCGCATCGATGAGTTCCTGGCGGTACCGCTCGAGCAGGATCGCGCGCTGCCCGAGATGCTCACGGCGACGCTGCGCCCCTACCAGCACGACGGCGTGGCCTGGCTCAGCCAGATGCACCGCCTCGGCGTCGGCCGCATCCTCGCCGACGACATGGGGCTGGGCAAGACGCTGATGGCGATGACGCTGCTCGCCAAGACCAAGGAGCGGGACGGGCCCAAGCCGTCGCTGGTGGTGGCACCGACGTCGGTGCTCGACGTGTGGGCGCAGGAGGCGCGGCGGCACTGCCCCGGCTTGAACGTGATGAAGTGGCACGGCCGCGACCGCAAGGAGGGCGAGGCCGCCGCCAAGAACGCCGACGTCGTGATCACGTCGTACGCCCTGCTGCGCCGCGACGTCGAGGGCTCGCTCGGCAAGATGGACTTCCGCTATCTGATGCTCGACGAGGCGCAGAACGTGAAGAACGCGTCGACGGAGGCCTGGAAGGCGGCGCGGCAGGTCAAGAGCGACCAGCGCATGGCGCTGTCGGGGACGCCGATCGAGAACCGCGTCGAGGAGCTCTGGTCGATCCTCGATCTGGTCGCGCCGGGCCTGCTCGGGTCCGAGCGCGCGTTCGAGCGACGCTACGGCCGGCCCATCGCCAAGGGCGACGCCAACCGCCTCGAGGAGCTGCGGCAGCGCACGCGCCCGGTGCTGCTGCGCCGCAAGAAGGAGGACGTCGCCAAGGACCTGCCGCCGAAGATCGAGACGGTGATGCGCTGCGAGATGTCGCCGGAGCAGCGCTCGCTGTACCTGCGCGTCCTCGCCGAGGTCCGCTCCGACGTGCAGAAGGCGCTGCAGGTGCACACCCGCGCCCGCGCGCGAGCCCCCATCCTTGCGGCGCTCATGCGGCTCCGGCAGGTGTGCTGCGACCCGCGGCTGCTCGGCGACGACGAGCGCTTCAAGGCGCAGGGCGTGCCGTCGGCGAAGCTCGCGCTGTTCGAAGAGGTGATGACCGAGGCGCTGGCCCAGCCCGAGCGCAAGGTGATCGTCTTTTCGCAGTTCGTCGAGATGCAGAAGATCATCCACGAAGTGCTCGAGAAGGTCGGCGTCAAGGACGCGCTGTGGCTGCACGGCGGCACCAAGGACCGCGGCGACGTCGTCGCCCAGTTCCAGGACCCCAACGGCCCGCGCGTGATCGTCGTGTCCTTGAAGGCCGGCGGCACCGGCGTCACGCTGACCGCCGCCGACACGGTGGTGCACTACGACCCGTGGTGGAACCCCGCCGTCGAGGACCAGGCCACCGACCGCGCCCACCGCATCGGCCAGACGCGCACCGTGCACGTCATCAAGCTGGCGTGCTCCGACACCCTCGAAGAGCGGATGCTCGACCTGGGCGAGGACAAGCGCGCGGCGGCCGAGAGCGTGCTCGGCAAGGACGGCCAGGGGCCCAAGAGCCTGTCGCTCGAGGACATCGAGGGCATGCTCGACGCCGAGGCCACCCGCGGCTTCTGACGCGGCGGCACGCAGGGCCCAGGCAGGGCACAGGCCGCGCCCCGGCACGTCGCCGTCGGCGCGGCCTTCGCCATTGGGGGCCGCGGGGGCCGCGGGGGCTGCGGGCCATGGGGACCGGCAACGGGGACCGGCGACGGCGACGGGCCGCGGGGAGAGGCCGAAAACCGTGCCACGTGGCGCGATTTCCGGCGGCGGTGCGAGCCTGCCGCCGTACGCCGCGCACCGGCGCGGCTGTGGAGTCAGGGCGCGGCGACGACGCCGACG
>VGSZ01000283.1 GCA_016874845.1 Deltaproteobacteria bacterium | reverse complement strand
AGCGCGTGCGCGCCCGCTGCGGTCTGCCCCGCGACGCCGCGCCGGCGGTGCGCCTGTCGACGCTGTGCCCCACGCTGGTCGACTTCGTCGTCGACCACGCCGACGTGCTTGCCGCCGCCGACGTCGTGCGCCGCGTCATCGCTGGCGTCGGCGTCGAGCCGGCCCGCGCCGCGTGGCGGGCGGTGCCCGGCGGCGTCAGCGGCGCCGGCGCCGCTGCCTGATCCGAGCGGCCACGGTCCCGCCGGGCGCGGGGCAGGTCAGCGGCCGAAGACGTCGTCGAGGGCCGCGGCCAGCGCGTCGCCGCCGTCGTGGACATCGCCGCCAATCACGCGGTGGGCCACCGCCCGCACCGAAGCCGGCGCGTGCCCCATCGCGAACGACAGGCCGGCCAGCGCCAGCATCTCGCGATCGTTCTCGTCATCACCAAAGGCGATCACGCTGCCAGGGTCGACGCCCAGGTACGCGGCGGACCGGGCGAGGCCTGCGCCCTTGTGCGCGCCCTGGGGCAACAGCTCGAGGAAGCGCGGCCCGCTGCGCACCAGCTGCGCGCCAGCGGGCACGAGCGCCTCGTCGTGCAGCAGCGCGCGCAGCGCCTGCAGGCGGGGCGGGTCGTCGACGAAGACCAGCTTGGTGGGCGCGACCGGCAGCGTCGTCAGGTCGACGACCTCGGTCGTCGAGCGCGACAGCGCGCCCACCGGTACGCCGGGGCGCGGCGAGCGCACGTCACACAGCAGCCGCTCGTCGACGTAGGCGACGACATGGGCGCCGAAGGCCAGCGCGCGCTCCACCACCGCCGGGGCCGCGGCGTGGGGCAGGCCGGTCGCAAACAGGGTCGTGGAAAAGGTGGCGTCGACGACGCGGGCGCCGTTGAACAGCACGCACGGCGCGTCGACTCCGAGCAGCGCCGCGTAGGGCGCCGTTGTCGTCGCTCGGCGCCCGGTGGCGAGCCCCACGCGCACGCCGCGCGCCTTCACCCGCGCCACGGCGTCGCGCACAACGACGGGCACCTCACCGTCGGGGCCAAGGAGCGTCCCGTCGAGGTCGAAGTAGACGGCGCCCCACGGCGACGGGCTCATGCGGCGGGTGCTCCGGTGGCGCGCGCCGCCCGCGTCGGATCGACAGGAGCGACGCCACGCCGGTACAGCGGGATCATCGCCACCGTGCCGAGCACGCACACCACGCCCGCGGCGACGAAGTGGGCGGCGTAGCCGGCGGCGCCGGCGACGAAGCCCGACAGGCTGCTGCCAAGGCCGCTGGCGATGACGACGACGCTGGCCTGCACGGTGTAGTCGGTGGCGCCGGTACGGCGCTCGCACGCGTCCATCATCGCGGTGAACAACGCGACGGTGGCCATGCCGCCGGTGATGTGCTCGCCGACGAGCAGGACGCCGATGACAACGACGTCGACGTGGCTGCCCATCGCGGTCGCATAGGCAGCCATCAACCCGGCGTGCACGAGCCCCGCCACGACCAGCGCGCGCAGGCGCCCGTGGCGCGCGAAGAGCCCGCCGAGCAGCGCGCCCACCATGCCGGCCACCGAGCCGGCGGTGCCCACGAGCACGCCGATCTGCGCGGTGGTCACGCCCCCGTCGACGAGGAACGGGCGCACCATCGCCGAGCCGAGGCCGTCGCCGAGCTTGTAGAAGCCGAGGGCCAGGCACCACACGAGCATCGCGCCACGCCCCCGGCGCAGGAAGGACAGCGCGGCGCCGAGGGTCACCGGCGCCGCGTCCCCGGCGTCGTCATGGGCTCCATCGTGGGCTCCGTCGCCGTCGCCATCAGCGGGCGGCGGCGACGCGCGCGGGAGCTCGCGGTGCAGCAGGATCGGCACGCTGGCGGCGATGAGCAGCGCGGCCATCGCCGAGAACGCGCTGAGCCAGCCCCACGCGCCGAGCGCCACCAGCAGCGCGCCACCGCCGACGACCATGCCGATGCGGTAGGCGGCGACCTGCACGCCGTTGCCAAGGCCGCGCTCGGCGGGCGGCAGCAGGTCGATCGCGAAGCCGTCGGTGGCGATGTCCTGGGTCGCGGCGACGAGGTTCGTCACGAACATGCCGACGGCGAGCGCCACGATCAGCCGCTCGCGCCCGGCGTCGGTGACTCCGTCGCCGAGCAGCGCCAGAGCGACGACGGCGACGATCGACGCCGCCTGCAGCGGCACGATCCAGCCGCGTCGTCGGCCCAGCGGTGAGCCGCCGTAGCGGTCGACGAGCGGGGCCCACAGGAATTTCAGGCCCCACGGCAGCGCCAGCAGCGACGTCAGACCGATGGCTGCCAGATCGACGCCCGCCTGCCGCATCCACACCGGCAAGGCCTGGGTGAAGAAGCCGTAGGGCAGCCCCTGCGAGAAGTACAACGTCGACAGCAGCGCGACCTTCGGCCACACCGACGGACCCACTGATGGGCCCACTGATGGGCCCACTGATGGGCCCCGCGACGCCGAGGGACCGGCGGAGGCCGGCGCCGCGGTCACGACGCGCGTCCGTGTGGCGAGCCCGAGCCCGTCACGCAACGACGCCGTCAGTCGTTCGCTGCGCCATCGGCGATCCACGCGCGCACGGCGGCCACGTCGTCATCGGCCAGATCGAAGCCCGGTGGCATCCTTCGGCAGTCGGCGTCGCCGCCGGGCGAGGGCACCGGGCCGGCGAGCACCTTCAGCAGCAGGCTTGCTTCGACGTCGCCGGCGACGACGTAGCGCTGGGCCGGGTCGACCACCGACACCGCGTCGACGAGCGCGGCGTGCGGGTCGGTGACGAGGTCGAGCCCGCGCGCCGGGTTCGTGCCGCCGTGGCACCCCGTGGCGCCGCAGCGGGGCTGGAACACGTCGGCCTTCAGCTGCGTCAACGTCGGCGCCGGCGCTGCGCCACCGCAGTCGGCGCCCCCGACGAGCAAGACTCCGGCGACGACCGCGAAGGCGATGCACGCGTTCATTGGAGTCACCCGCCGCCGCACAGGATGAAGCCGTCGGCGTTCGCCGGAAAGTATGCCGAGAAGTACACGCACATCTCGTGGGGCCAGTCGAGCTCGCCGCCGCTGGCGTTGTCGTAGTCGCAGGTCAGGCGAAGGCGATCGCCGTCGCGCAGCAGCAGCGGCTCAGCCTCGGAGCGGCGATCGACGGGCGCGTAGTCGCGGTACTCGGCCGTCCACTCGTCGACCTCGTAGAGCAGCTCGGGCGTGACAGCGGCGGGGGCGCTGGCGTCGGTGGCGGCGCTGCGCTCGAGGCGGATGCGCTTGCCGTGCTCGTGCATGTGGCCGAACCCGAACAGGATCGACGTGTCGCCCACGACGGTGCAGTCGTAGACCACCGAGCTCTCCCCCTCCGGCAGCGTGAAGGTGTTGTCGGAGATGACGAAGTAGCTGGCCTCGGTCATGTCGGTGACGTCGTCGATGGTCTCGATGTTCAGGATGTCGGCGACCTCGATGGGGCTGTCGGTATAGTTCACGTAGTGCGACTGCATGACGATCGGCTTGCTGTCCGCCGGGATGCGCACGTAGAAATTTTCGGGCAGCTGCGACTTGTTGTCGGTCTCTTTTTGCGGGTGGTTCGGCGTCACCAGCGGCAGCAGCGTCGACATCGTCGCCAGATCCGAGCAGTCGAAGGTCTCGCCCTTCCGGCGCGGCACCGCCGAGCGGTACAGCTGCACGTGGTGACCGACGTCGCCCTGGTACGCGTTGGCTTCCACGATGAAGACGTCTTCGTCGAAGGTCAGGTCGGGGACGAAGCAGAGCTCGACGTCCTGGCCCACTTCGATGCGGGACGTCGGCGCCTTGATCTGGAACCCGCGCTCGACGGCAGGCGCGGTGGCCTTCATGTCCACGACGCGGACCTCGTCGACGGGGGCGGCGCAGGCGGCGAAGACGGGCAGGGCGACGGTGGCGAGCAGCAGCGGACGCATCGGGACCTCCACGGAGACGAGAACGACCATCTCGGTCGGCGCCGCGACCTGCAACGGCCTTCGTCATCGGTGCCGCGACGTTTGCCGAGCGACCGCCCACGAAGCCCCACCCTCGGTCGAACGTCGCCGCCAGCGCAGCGCGACGTGGAGACCCGCCAGCGGCGGGCCTCCACGTCGTCAGGCGCGGGCGAGGCGACCCGCTGCCATCGGTCTGGCGTCGGTCAGGTGTTGTACAAGTCGCGCGTGACGGTGAAGTCCACCGGCTCGACTGGCATGTCGTAGTCGCGCCGCAGCGGGTGTCCCTGCCAGCCGTCGGGCAACAGGATGCGCGTCAGCGACGGGTGGCCGTCGAAGTGGACGCCGAACAGGTCGAACGCCTCGCGCTCGTAGTTGTGGGCGCCCGCGAACAGCGGCGTCACCGACGGGACCTTGTCCGCCGTCGTCGCTTGCAGCCGCGCGTGCCGCTTCTCCTTCATCGAGTAGACGAGGAGGTAGACCTCGAAGCGGTCTTCGCGGCCGCTCTCGACCATGTCGACGACGGACAGGTCGAGGAAGCGGATGAAGCCCTGCTGGTCGCGGAGCGCGCGGGCGGCGTCGGCGAAGCGGGCGGCCGGCACGACGACGGTCTCGATGCCGTCCTTCGACGCGCGCAGCGTCGCCCCCTCGATGCCGAGCTTGTCGGCGAGGCTCGGCGGCGCCGGCGGGGCCTCGGCGGCGGGCGCGCCGGGGGCGACCGCCGGAGCGGCCGCAGGAGAAGCAGGAGCTGGGGCGGGAGCGGCAGGCTTGTCCGTCATGGGCCACGACGTAGAAGCCCGCCACGAAAAAGGCAACGGCGGCGCGTCGGAGCGCTCAAGAAGAAAGCCCCCTTCCCGGACGAGAAGGGGCCAGCCGGCGGCCCGTGCCCCGGCGGTCGCGGACCGGTCAGGGCGCCGCGTCCCACGTCTCGAGCGTCTTCTTGACGTCGGCCATGAACGCGTCGGCGGTGGCGCCGTCGATGATCCGGTGGTCGAAGCCCAGCGAGATGACGCCCATCGGCCGGATGGCGATGGTGTCCATGCCGTCGACCTCGCGGACGACGACCTCCTTCTGGATGCGGCCGACGCCGAGGATGGCGACGTTGGGCTGGTTGATCACCGGCGTGCCGATGATCGCGCCGTAGTTGCCCGGGTTCGTCAGCGTGAACGTCGAGCCCGACAGCTCATCGGGCTTGATGCGGCGGGTGCGCACGCGGCCGGCCAGGTCGGTGATCGCGTGGGCGAGGCCGCGCAGGTTCATCTGGTCGGCGTTCTTGATGACCGGGACCATCAGGCCAGGCTCGGGCAGGTCGATGGCCACGGCCATGCCGACGTGCACGTCTTTCTTGAAGACGACGTCAGCGCCGCGCACCTCGGCGTTGATGTAGGGGTGCCGCTTCAGCACGGTGGCGATCGCCGCCGTCAGGAACACCGTGTAGCTGAGCTTCACGCCCTCTTCGGCCTCGAAGCGCGCCTTGTGCTTCGCGCGAACCTTGTCGATCGCCGAGTAGTCGACGTCGAAGAACGTGTGCACGTGGGCGCTGGTGCGCTTGCTGTTGACCATGTTCTGCATGATCACCTTGCGCATCGCCGACGCCGGCTTCACCAGCTCGCGCTCGCCCGGCGGGATGACGACGCTCGGCGCCGCCGTCGGCTTCGGCGACGCTGCCGACGTCGCGGGCGCAGCGGCGACGGGCGTGGCGGCGACGGGTGCGGCGGCGACGGGTGCGGCGGCGACGGGTGCGGCGGCGACGGGCGCGGCTACCTTGCCGGCCTTCTTCGCCGCGACGTAGTCGAGCAGGTCCTTCTTCGTCACGCGGCCGTTGTTGCCGGTGCCCGGCAGCGCCGACAGCTCGCCGTCGGAGATGGCGTTGTCGGCGGCGATCTTGCGCACCAGCGGCGACACGAAGCGGCCGTCGCCGCCCGCCGCGGCCGGCGTGGCGACGGCGACGGGCGCCACCGCGGCCGGCGCCGGAGCGGCGGCGGGCGGGGCCGCAGGGACGGCAGCGGGCGCGGCCACGACCGGCGCAGCGGGCGCGGCAACGACCGCGGCGCCGGCAGCGCCGACGTAGCCAAGGATGGTGCCGACGGCGACGGTGGTGCCCTCGGGCACCGCGATGGACACGAGCGTGCCCGTCGTCGGCGCGGGGATCTCGGCCTCGACCTTGTCGGTGGAGATCACGAGGATGTTCTCGTCCTTCTTCACCGCGTCGCCAGGCTTCTTCAGCCACTTCACGATGGTGCCCTCGGCGATGGACTCGCCGAGCTGCGGCATCACGACCTTCGTCGCGCCCTCGAGCTTGCCCGACGAAGACGACGAAGCGGCCGCCGGCGCCGGAGCGGGCGCGGGGGCCGGCGCGGCGGCCTTCGCTGGCGCCGCGGCAGATGCCGCGGCAGGCGCGGGAGCGGTGG
>VGSZ01000282.1 GCA_016874845.1 Deltaproteobacteria bacterium | reverse complement strand
GCGCGACGACGCCGACGCGACGACAGTGGTGGGGCCTGGGCGCTGCCTGCGGCGGCAGGCGATCCCCGGCGAGGGCGTCTCCTGCGCCGCGCTCGCCGACTGCGACGTCGACGGCGCCTTCGCCGGCCTGCGCTGCGCCGGGCTCGTCGTGGGTCCGCCGGGGTTCTGTGACGCCGGCTTCCACGTCGGCACGTTCACCGTCACCAGCCTGTCCGACGGCGAGCCGCTGTTGCTGCAAGGCGGCGGGGTCGTGCCGGTCGTCGTCAGCGGCCTGTCGACGGTGGCCACCGACGTCGCGCTCGAGCTGTTCCTGACCGCGGGCGCGCTGTCGTCGTTGCGGGTGACGCTCACGAACCCGCTCGGCACCGTCGTCGAGGTCTCGCCGCGCGGCGCGCCCGGCGACGAGCTCTTCCGATACGGCGCCGGCGCCACGGTCACCGGCTTCCCCGCCGACGAGCCGGCCAACGGCACCTGGACGCTCACTGTCGACGACGACGCCGGCGACACCGACGTCACGATCCTCGACCTCGCGCTGCGCATCGGCAGCACCGACGACTGAACATCGACCCCGCGCCCCGTGCGGGCGGCGCGGCCTGGACTGCAGAGGGATCGCTCCCATGAGCTTCGAGACGTGGACCACCGTCGTGATCGTCGTGGGCGTGGCCGCGCTGGGCGGGTACGCCGCGCTCGTGCAGCGGCGCTACTTCGCGCAGCTGCGTGAACGCCTGAAAGGCGACCCCGACGTCGGCGTCGTCGACGACCCGGGCATCCCGCTGACGCTGCACACGCGGCGGCCCCGGCGCACCGCGCGGCTGCGTCCCCGCCGCGACGACGACGACAGCGCCAGGCCAGAGTGGGAATTCGCCACCGAGGCCCACCGCGTCTGGCGCCGCACGACGCTGAAGCTGTGGTCAAACAAGGCGCTGGGCGGGCGCTTTCGCGTGTTCGAGGGCCTGAACGCCCCGCTCACCGACGCCGCGCTGGCGGCCCGCGTCGCCCTCGGCGGCGCGCAGCCCGACGTCGTCCGCGGCCTCGTCGCCGTCCCCGCCGTGCGCGACGCGTTGATCCGCCTCGTCGACGAGGTCGAGCTGCGCCGGCTGATCATCGACGACCTCGGTGGCCTGGTGGCCACGTTCCCCATCGACCGCACCGGCAAGAAGGACGTCAAGGCGGCCATGCTCGCGCTCGTGGACCTGGTCGACCTGCTGGAGGCCGCCGCCGACGCCCCCGCGCTGCCCTTGCCCGAGGAGGGCACCGCTCCGCTGGCGGCGATCGGCGGCGCGAGCGGCGCCCCGGTGGGCATCCCCGGCGGTCCCGGCGACCGCGCCGGCCGGTGAGCGCCCGTCGGCGCTGAGCCCCCGGCGTTGGGCCGGGTCGGGCCACGTCGACGACGCTGTCGCCGGCGTCGTCATCGTCGTCAGCCCTTCAGCGCACGCCGAGCGTGTCGAGCAGCCGGGCGACGTCGTCGTCGACGTGCAGCAGCGCGCGCCCGCTGTCGCGCACGAAGCCCACGCGCCAGGCGTGCTCGACGAACGACACCAGCGGCGCCCAGTACGACACGCCGTCGTCGACGACGTCGAGCACGCCGATGGGCTTTGTGTGCTTGCCGATGGCGCGCCAGGTCAGCTGCTCGAACAGCTCGTCGAGGGTGCCGTAGCCGCCGGGCAGGGCGACGACGACGTCGGCGAGCGCCACCATGGTCGCCTTGCGCGTGTGCATGTCGGGCACGCGCAGCAGCTCGATGCCCGCGGGCGGCACCTCCTTGCCGACGAGCTCGTCGGGCAGCACGCCGGTGACCGCGCCGCCGGCGGCGCGGGCGGCGTCGGCCACGGCGCCCATCAGGCCGTCGTGATGGCCGCCGTAGACGACGCCCCAGCCGCGGCGGGCGACGGCGTCACCGAAGGCGGCGGCGGCGCGCCGGTAGACCGGCGGCACCGTCGACGCGGCGCCGCAGAAGACGACGACGCGGCGGGTGTGCGCGGACGCAGCGACGGGCGGCGTGGTCGTCGGGGTCGGCTTGGCGTCGGTCATCGGCTCACTTCACCGTCATGACCTGGTCGGCCTCGACGAACTCGAAGTCGCCGCCGGCCTTCAGCTGCGCGATCAGCTGCTGCTGCTCGGCCTTGCCGCGCGGCGGGGTCGTCGGCGCGAACTGGATCAACCAGAAGGTGCCCGCCGTGCGGCGCGCGCGCTCGACCTTCTGGCCGGTCAGGCTCGCGGCGAGCTCCTGCACCTGCCCGGGGTTCAGGTCGCGCGTCTTTGTCTTCGCCAGCACGCGGTTGAAGATCGTGACCGTGATCGGATCGACCTTCACCGGCGGCGGCCGCCCGATCCCCACCGCCCCCGTCGGCATCGTTGTCGCCGTCCCCGTCGCCGGCGCGTCGCTCAGGTGACCGGCGTCGACCACCGCGTCGACCACCGGCACCGCGCCCGTCGCGTCGCTGCCGGCGTCGACCACCACGCCGGCGTCGGCGCTCGTCGCAGCGCTCGGCGTCGGGCTCGGGGGCGCCGTCGAAGAGGGCGACGTCAGGGCGCCGGCGTCGTCGCCGCGGCGCGGCTCATCGGTGTGGCACGCCGCGCTCGCGCCCACCACGACGGCGAGGGCGACGACGACGACGGACAGCGGGCGACGCATGGAGGCTCCGGGGTTCACGACAGGCCGAGGGCGGGTTGTACGAAGCGCGTCCAGAACTGGGCAAGGGTGGCGCGTGAGCCGACGCGGGTCATCGGCGGCAGCGCGTCGAGGAACACGCGGCCGTAGCGCTTCTTGCGCAGCCGCCCGTCGAGCACGGCGACGACGCCGGCGTCGTCGACGGTGCGCAGCAGGCGGCCGGCGCCCTGCTTGAGCACGAGGGCGGCCTCGGGCACGGCGATGTCGGCGAAGGGGTCCTTGCCCTGCTTGCGCGCGTGCTCGGCGCGGGCGCGCACGAGCGGGTCCGACGGTACGCGAAACGGCAGGCGATCGATGACGACGAGGCGCAGCGCGGCGCCGCGCACGTCGACGCCCTCCCAGAAGCTCGCCGTCGCGAACAGCACGGTGCGCAGGTCGCCGCGCAGCTCGTCGAGCAGCGCGTGCTTGGGCCGCTCGCCCTGCTTGCGCGTGCGCAGGCCGCGCGCGTCGAGCTCGGCGCGCAGGCGGCTGACGGCGTCGTCCATCGCCCGGTGGCTGGTGAACAGGCACAGGGCCCCGCCCTTGCTCGTCGAAAGCAAAAACAGCAGCTCGTCGTCGAAGCGGCGCGTCCAGTCGGCGGCGTCGGGCTCGGGCATGTCGGTGGGGCAGTACAGCGCCGCGCGGCGGGCGTGGTCGAAGGGCGAGGGGAAGATCGCGCGGGCGACGTCGTCGTGCCCGCGCGCGCCGGTCGGGTCGTGGTCGTCGCCGCGATCGTCGCCGCGCTCGGCCCCGCGATCACTGCCGCCGGCGGCACCCGCGTCGCCGTCGGGGTCCTCGTCGGGGGCGAGGCCCACCTGCCGCAGGAACGGCCCGACGTCGTCGCCGATGGCGAGGGTGGCGCTGGTGAGCACGACGGGGGCGTCGCCGGCGAAGATGGTGCCCGACAGCGGCGAGCTGACGTCGATGGGGGCGGCGGTCAGGGTGACGCCGCGTGGGCCCTTGTCGACGAAGCAGACGAAGCGGTCGTCGCTGGCGGCGCTGCCGCACAGGAACGCCAGCTCGGCGCGGGCGCGCTCGGTGCGTCCCGACAGGCCGTCCAGGGTGGCCTTCTGCAGCGCGACGTCGCCGTCCTTGCCGACGAGCTTCGACCGGGACTTCTGCAGGTCGTGGGCGAGCACCGCCAGCGCGTCGACGAGGGCCTCGGTCGCCTGCTCGACGTCCTTGGTCAGGCGCAGCAGACGGCGGTCGGCGCGGGCGTCGGCGAGGGCGTCGGCGGTGTCGCCGCCCGCGGCGACGCCGACGGTGGTGCCGCCGCTGCCGGCGGCGGCGACGGCGTCGAAGGCGGTCTTGCTGGTGGCCTCGAGGTCGTCGGCGTCGTTCATCAGCTTCGCGCGGCTGTCGCCGTCGCAGGCGTTGGCGGCGCGGCGCACATCGACGCCGAGGCGCACGAGGGCGTCGGTGCCGCACGACAGGCCGAAGTGGTCGGTGGCGACGTCGGGCAGCGTGTGGGCCTCGTCGACGATCAGCGCGTCGAAGTCGGGCAGCACGCGCGCGAAGCCCTCGGCGTCGCTGGCGTTGTCGAGGCGCAGCCGCTGGTCCGCGCACAGCAGGTGGTGGTTGACGACGAGCACGTCGGCCTGTTCGGCGGCGCGGCGCAGGGCGACCAAGAAGCACGGCTCGTAGCTCGGGCAGGCGCTGCCGAGGCAGTGGTCGCGGTCGGCGTCGATCTCGCTCCACAGCGGCAGGTGGTCGGGCAGGCCGGTGAGCTCGGCGCGATCACCCGTCTTCGTCGACGACGCGAAGCGCCCGATCTGCACCAGCGTGTCGTCGAAGCCGAGCGTGCGCTGCCGGTCGAGCCGCTCGAAGCGCAGCAGGCACAGGTAGTTGTTGCGGCCCTTCATCCGCAGCACGGTCTTGCCGCGCGGCTCGTCGTCGTCGTCGTCGTCGTCGTCGTCGCCGTCGTTGCGTGGGCGCCCGGCGCGGAGGCGGCGCACCGCCTCGACGGCGACGGGGGCGTCCTTGTCGACGAGCTGGTCCTGCAGCGCGCGGGTGCCGGTGGCGACGACGACCCGGCCGTCAGAGAGCAGCGCGGGGATCAGGTAGGCGAGGCTCTTGCCGGTGCCGGTGCCGGCCTCGACGACGAGGCGGCCGCGCGTCGTGCCCAGAGCGGCGGCGACGGCCAGCGCCATGTCGATCTGCGCGCGGCGGGGCTGGTAGCCGGGCAAGAGCGTCGCGAGGGGGCCGCCCTCGGCGAAGATCGCCTCGATCTCGTCGGGAGGGACCGCGCGCGGCACGGGGCGCACCGTAGCACGCGCGCCTTCGTCGTCGAGGTTGCCCTTGCGCGCGTGGCGCGGACGACGCCCGCCGGCGGCACGCCGAGGGCGGGCATGGCGGCGGGCCCCAGGACGCGCCACGCGCGCCGCTTGAAACCCACCGGCGACGCCAGCAGGATGCCCGCCCATGATCGACCTTGCGACCCGCGGCCACGTCGAAGTGATCTGCGGCCCGATGTTCTCGGGCAAGACCGAAGAGCTCATCAAGCGCCTGCGCCGCGCCCGCATCGCCCGCCAGCGCGTGCTCGTCTTCAAGCCGAAGATCGACGACCGCTACGACGCCACCGACGTCGTCAGCCACTCCGCCGCCCGCATCGACTCGATCCCCATCGCCCACAGCAGCGAGATCGAGCCCCACCTGAAGAAGGAGCCCACCGCCGTCGCCGTCATCGGCATCGACGAGGCGCAATTCTTCGACGAGGGCATCGTCGACGTCGCCGAGCGGCTGGCGGACCGCGGCGCCCGCGTCGTCGTCGCCGGCCTCGAGCAGGACTACCTCGGCCGCCCGTTTGGACCCATGCCGCGCTTCCTCGTGCTCGCCGACATGGTCACCAAGCAGCTGTCGGTGTGCATGGTCTGCGGCGCCCCGGCGTCGAAGTCGCAGCGCGTCCACAAGGACGCCGCCCTCTTGTCGGGCCCCGGTCGCAAGAACGACACCATCCTCGTCGGCGGCGGCGACGCCTACGAGGCCCGCTGCCGCCGCTGCTACGTGCAGGGCCTCGACGTCCCTGCCAATTATATGAAATGACCTGCGTCCGCGCGTCTTCAGGATCGACTGAAACGCGCAAGAGACGAGCAAAGGAGAGCGCCCATGGTCGCTGACGCCGCCTACCAGCACCTGCCCAGCCGCGAGCGAGAGCTCGACCACGCCTACGGCGACAACGTCCACATCCTGGCTGACCCGTTCCTGCTGACGCACCTGGCGTTCCTGTGCTCCGAAGGGACGCAGCAGCCGGTCATCAACCAGGTCGTCCGCGACCTGTACCAGTATCTGATCAAGGCGGTGATGAATGGCGAGCTGCCGCGCGTCGTCAAACACGTGACGACGCGGATGGCGGCGATCTCGCCGCACGGCATCTGGACGGGCGAGGTGATCGACCCCGACGTCCGCGCCGTCAGCGTCAACATCATGCGCGCCGGCACGCTGCCGAGCCAGGTGTGCTTCGACTTCCTGAACAAGACGCTGGTGCCGCGCGGCGTGCGGCAGGACCACGTCGTCATGAGCCGCGTCGTCGACGCGGCGGGCAAGGTGACGGGCTCGCACTTCGGCGACAGCAAGATCGGGGGCGACGTCGACGGCGCCTACGTGCTGTTCCCCGACCCGATGGGCGCGACGGGCGGCTCGCTGGTGCAGGCGATCCGCCACTACAAGACGAAGGTCGCGGGCCCAGCGAAGAAGT
>VGSZ01000281.1 GCA_016874845.1 Deltaproteobacteria bacterium | reverse complement strand
GAGCCG
Organism: Deltaproteobacteria bacterium; assembly: GCA_016874845.1. Classification (GTDB taxonomy): domain Bacteria; phylum Myxococcota; class UBA727; order UBA727; family VGSZ01; genus VGSZ01. Next base: position 6,338 of record VGSZ01000281.1, on the reverse strand, counting down.
AGGCTGCGCGGCCTGCCTGCTCCGCCGCTCCACGTCGAGACCGCGGTCCCTGTCGACGACGGCGTCGCCCGCGCCGTCGAGGCCGCGCTCGCCGGCGACCGACGGCTGCTGTCGTTTGCGTATCGCGGGCTCCGCGACGAGGACGGTGGCCGGCGTCGAACCGTCGAGCCGATCGAGCTGCGCTTCTCGCAGCGCGCCTGGTACCTGTTCGCGCTGGACGTCGACAAGGGTGAGCTGCGCACGTTCAAGCTCGCGCGCATGGCCGACGCGGTGGTGCACGACGTGCGCTGCACGCGCTCGACGGTCGACGCCGCCCAGGCCCACGCCCACAGCGTCAGCGTGTGGTCGACCGACGAGGTCTTCGACGTCGCCATCCGCATCCATCCGCCGCACGCCGCGGTGGCGCACGAGTATCCGCTGCAGGCCTCGCAGGTGATCGAGCATGACGGCGACACCGTGATCATTCGTGCCCGCGTCGCCGGTCTGGAAGAGGTGACGCGCTGGGTGCTGCGTTGGGGCGGCGATGCGCGGGTCGAGGCGCCCGCGGCGCTGCGGGCGCGGGTGCGCGACGAATACGAACGAGCGCTGCGCCGGCTCTCCTGAACAAGACGGGCAGGATGGCGCGTTCGGGTTGTTGCAGACGCCTGTGACAGTCCGCGCCCGGCAGCCGCGGGGTTGGCTGTCGCGCGGTTGTACCCACGGGAAAGATTGTGGGATCGCTGCGCAGGCAGGCGGTGGGCGAGGCGTGACGTGGCGAATGTCGGGCGGCGACCTTCGCCGGCCAGCGGAGCGGAGCAGTCGTGACGTTCGATGAGTTCTTCCGACAGGCGACGGGACGCGGGCCGGCCGCGTCGCCCTTTCCCTACCAGACGCGGCTCGCCTGCGACGGCGACTGGCCTGCCTTGATCGAGGTGCCCACCGGCCTCGGCAAGACGTTGGCCGTGCTCCTGGGGTGGTTGTGGCGGCGACGCCCCGAACACCCCGGGCGGTCGCGCACGCCAAGGCGGCTCGTCTACTGCCTGCCGATGCGCGTGCTCGTCGAGCAGACCCGAGACGTCGCCCGCGACGTGATCGCGCGGCTCGGGCTGTCAACCCGCGTCGTGGTGCTGATGGGCGGTGTCGACGACGACGGCGAGTGGGACATCCACCCCGAAGAGGACGTCCTCTTGATCGGCACGCAGGACATGCTGGTGTCGCGCGCCCTCAACCGCGGCTACGGCATGAGCCGCTTCCGCTGGCCGCTGCATTTCGGCCTGCTGAACAACGACGCGCTGTGGGTCGTCGACGAGGTCCAGCTGACCGGGGCGTCGTTGGCGACGACCGCGCAGCTGCAGGCGCTGCGTCGCAAGCTCGGCACGCTCGGCCCGACGCAGACGTCATGGATGAGCGCGACCCTCGACCAGCAGTGGCTGCGCACCGTCGACGTCGCCGACGTCGACCTGCACGGCCGGCTGACGCTGGACGACGCCGACCGGGCCGACGTCGTCGTGCAGCGTCGCCTCGGCGCCCGCAAGACCGTGACCCGGGCGACGGCGCACATGGGTGACCTCGCCGGGCTCGCCGCCGAGGTGCTCGCCGCCCACCAGCCGGCGACGCGGACGGTCGCCATCGTCAACACCGTCGAGCGGGCCCGCGAGCTCTACGCCCAGCTTCGTCGCCGGAAGCCCACAGCGACGTTGGTGTTGCTGCACTCGCGCTTTCGTCCCGCCGACCGCGCCGCGGCGGTCGCTCGGGCGCTGGCCGCATCGGACGGCGAGGGCACCATCGTCGTCTCGACGCAGGTCATCGAGGCCGGCGTCGACCTCACATCGAAGACGCTCTTCACCGAGGTCGCGCCGTGGGCGTCGCTGGTGCAGCGTCTCGGCCGGTGCAATCGCGCTGGTGACGATGGTGACGCGCGGGTGTTCTGGGTCGGCTTGCCTGTCGACGACAAGGCGCGCGCGAGGTGTGCGCCGCCCTATGCGCCGGGCGAGTTGGCGGCCAGCGAAGAGGTGCTGACAACGCTCGTCGACGGCGGCCCCGCGTCACTGCCGCGGCTGCCGATGGCGGCAGCGACCGGGCTCGTGCTGCGGCGACGCGACGTGCTCGACCTGTTCGACACCACCACCGATCTGGCGGGCAACGACGTCGACGTCTCTCGCTTCGTCCGCGAGACCGACGATCAGGACTGCCGTGTGTTCTGGCGCGCCTTCGACAACGATCCTGCGAACGACCAGCCATCACCCGGCCGCGACGAGCTGTGCGCGACGCCGGTGGCCGTCGTGCGTAAGTGGCTGAGCGACGACGAGCGTCTCTGGACGTGGGACGCGCTGCGCGGCCGGTTCGTCGTCGTCGAGCGTGTGTTCCCGGGCCTGACGGTGCTGCGCCGCAGCGCCGACGGCGGCTACGACCCGGTGCTCGGGCTCGACCCACAAGGCAAAGCGGCGGTCACGCCGATCGTCCGCGCGGCCGCCGGCGACGAGGACCGGGCCTACGACGGCGACCCCGAGTCGGAGTGGCGCCGCTGGTACACGCTGCGCGAGCACAGCGACGACGTCGCGCAGACCGCCGCGGCGATCGCCACCGCGCTGGACCTGCCGCCGCGCTTTCGCGACGAGCTCGTCACCGCCGCCCGCTGGCACGACGCAGGCAAGGCGCACGCCGTATGGCAGGACGCGGCCCGTGCGCTTGGCGTCGGTCCGCCCGACGAGCCAGTGGCCAAGAGTCAGGCGCAGAGGGGGCACATCCGCTACGCGCGGCGTGGCTTCCGCCACGAGCTGGCGTCGGCGCTGCTCGGGCTGCGTCACGGGCTGTCGGATCTCGCCTGCTTCCTCGTCGCCTGCCACCACGGCAAGGTGCGGGTGTCGCTCCGGTCGCTGCCCACCGAGGACGCGCCGATGGGCGCCGACGGCCAGCGAGACGCGAGCATCCGTCACGCCCGCGGCGTGTGGGAGGGCGACACGCTGCCCGCCGTCGACCTGGGCGCCGGCGTCGTCGTGTCGTCGACGACGTTGACCCTTGCGTACATGGAGCTTGGCGACGACGAGCAGACGGGCGCCAGCTGGGCGACGCGGGTGCTGGCGTTGCGCGACGCCGCCGACGTCGGGCCTTTCCGGCTCGCCTACCTCGAGGGGCTCATCAAGTGCGCCGACGAGCGGGCATCGCGCGCCGCGGGCGCAGGAGATTCGCGATGAGCAGTACGAAGACGATCGTCCTGCGCGGGCTGCAGCCGCAGCCGTTGTCCGGCTACCTCGGCGCCCTCGGCGTGCTGCGCCTCGCCACCGCCGGCTTCGGCGCCGGTGTCCGCGGCGCGTTTGGCCCCGACGGCTTCCACCTCACCGGCGTCGATGGGGACGAGCTCGTGACGTTCCTCGCCGAGCGCTGGGCGCCGTCGCCGGTGGTGACGCCGTGGAACAACGCCAGCGGCTTCTATGAGTCGTCCAAGGGGCAGCTCGCCGCCGACGCCATCGCGGCCATCCTCGCCTCGTCGGAGCCGCGCTTCGGGCCGCTTGCGTCGACGTTGCGCGCGGTGCGCGGGATCGTCGCGGCGGCCGGCTTCACCGATGCGCCGAAGGACGAGGAGAAGGCGCGCTTCATCGGTCAGCTGCGCAATGTCCTGGATGACGACGCGGTGGTCTGGCTCGACGCGGTGGCGAGCGTCGACAAAGACGACGTCGTGATGATGCCGCTGCTTGGCAGCGGCGGCAACGAAGGTGTCCTCGACTACTCGGGGTTCTTTCTCCGTTCGCTGACCGAGACCTTGCTCGGCGACCGTGCGTCATCGGAGAACCTGCTGCGTGCCGCGCTGCTCAGCGCGACGAGCGACGCGTTGCTGGAGCGGCCAGCCGGACAGTTCGACCCGGGCTCGGCGGGCGGGTTCAACACCGGCCCCGGCTTCGAAGCGAAGCAGATGCCGAACAACCCCTGGACCTTCTTGCTGCTCATCGAGGGCACGCTGGTCTGGACGAGCGGAATCGGCAGTCGTCAGGCCGGCGCACAGAGCGACGTGCGAATGGCCGTCAGTCCGTTCACCGTCCGTCACCGCGCCGCCGGCTATGGCTCCGCCGGTCGCGGCGACGACGATCCGCAGCGCGTGCGCGCCGAGGTTTGGCTGCCGCTGTGGCATCGGCCAGCGTCCCTCGCCGAGGTGCAGCGCATGATCGCCGAGGGCCGCGCCGATGTCTCGGGGCGTCGCGGAATGCAGCGAGCCGCCGACAGCCTCGACTTCGCCGACGCCGTCGCCTCGCTCGGCGTTGATCGCGGCATCGACTCGTTCGTGCGCTACGCGCTCATCAAGCGGCGCGGCGACTCGTTCCTCGCGCTGCCGACGCAGACCCTCGACGTCAGTCGACGTCGTGAGGCTGACCTGTTGCGCCAGCTCGACGGCGAGATGGACCTGCTCGACGGGTTCCTTTCGCGGTTTCCTTCGGGTTCGCCGCCGGCGCAGTTCACGACGGCACGACGTCGAGTCGACGATGCGCGCCTCAACGTCGCGACCCGCGGTGGTCCGGCCGCCATGACGCGGCTCGTGCGCGCCCTGGGCGCGATGGAGATGCTGGTGGCCGCCCGACCGCCGGGGCGGACGCCGTCGTTGTTGCGACCGCTGGGCGGGCTGGGCGTCGAGTGGATCACGGTATGCGAACCGACGCCCGAGCTGCGGCTGGCGGCGGCGCTCTCGTCGCTCGGCCGCACGGGCGATGCTTCCGTCCTGCGGCCGTACCTTGCGCCGGTGCTGCCCGACCAGCCCAGCCGCTTCGCGCCCGCGGCGCGCACGCTGGCGTGGTCGGGCGCCGACGTCGCCGACCGCCTTGCGCAGGTGCTGCACCGACGCCTGCTCGACGTGCGACGCGGCGGCGGGGTGCGCAACCCGGCGTGGGGCCAGCGGCGGGCCGGCCTCGAGGACGTCGCCGCCTTCCTCGAGCCCGGTCTGATCGACGAGGCGGCGCTCGAAGAGCTGCTGTTCGGGCTGTGCCTCGTGCGGCCCGACCACGTGGCGCTGTCGGCGCCGTCACTGCGCGGTGCACCGCTGCCGCGGGTCTTCGCGCTCCTGAAGCTGGCGTTCCTGCCCGACGGCGTACCGCTGCCCGGCGGCGACACGCTGCCGGTCGTCGCCGACGCGGCGGTCTTGCCGCTGCTGCGCGCCGGGCGCGTCGGCGACGCCGTCTCGCTCGTGTCACGCCAGCTGCGCGCGCGCGGCCTGCGCCCCCGGCGCGTCATCGACGAGCCGGCCGACGACGCGCGGTTCGGGCGGCGGCTGGCCGCGGCCTTGTTGATCCCCTGCACAGGCAGCGAGGCGCTCGTCGCCGCCGCGCTGCTGCCCTTCGACGACGACACCACGACCGCCAAGGAGATGAGCCATGACTGAGATTCTTGCAGCGCTGCACAACGCCCCGCGTCTGCTCCTCGATGTCGCGTTGCGACCCGCGCAGGGCGCCCGCTTTCAGCCCACCGGCTTCGCCGACCTTGGCGCCGCCCAGTACACGACGCCAGGCGGCACCAAGATGCTGCTCGTCGAGAGCGCGCAGTCGGTGGCCAACCGCCTGGAGCGCGCGGTGCTCGCCGACGACGGCGTCAACCTGCGCGGCGAGCTGTCGGGCTTGCCCTACGTGCGCGTGAACCTGACGGGTCAGGGCGCAGGGGTCACGACGAGCTCGCTGGTCGAGGCGCACCGGCTGAACTCGCCGTTCATCGCCAGCAATGAGGAGTTCGCCAAGCCGTTCCTCGCGCGCAGCGGGTACCGCAAGGGTCAGGTCGTCGTCTGGTCGAAGGCCGCCGCCGCCGTGATGCACTACGACCCGTGCGCGCTGCTGCACGGCGTGTTCTTCGCGAACCTCGAAGACGGTCGCCTGCGGTTTCCGCGGGTCGTCACCGGCTTCATCGAGGCCAGCGACGTCGCCGAGGCGGCGTCGGGCGGCGTGAAGAACAACCACTTCGACCCGTCGGGCGAGGTGCGGGCCGAGGGCTACGACAAGGACGTGTACGGCAACGTGCCCTACAGCCGCCTCGAGTTCACGGCGCGCGAGATCCGCGCGTTCTTCAACATCGACCTCGCCCAGCTGCGCGGCTACGGCCTGCCGCAGGCGGGCTACGAGCTGCTCGTCGTGCTGGCGCTCTACAAGATCCGCCGCTTCCTCGACGACGGCCTGCGTCTGCGCACCGCCTGCGACCTGATGGTGGCGGGCGACGTCGAGGCCCGTGCGCCGGCCGGCGTCATCGTGCCATCGACGAGCGCGCTGGCGGCGATGCTGCCGTCGCTGGTGGCGGCGGCGCGCGCCGCCCCCGACCTGCTCGCGCCGTCGGTGCTCGAGCTGTCGACGAAGACGGTGAAGAAGGCGAAGAAGAGCGACGAGAGCGGGGCC